>JAFGCA010000130.1 GCA_016932895.1 Sedimentisphaerales bacterium
ACGCCGGGGGCGACGACTACCTCACCAAGCCGTTCGAGCTCCCAGAGCTGCTGGCCCGTCTGCGGGCGCTGATTCGCAGGGGCGCGGGCCAGGCGACCGCGGCCATCGAAATCGGGGATGTGACCGTGGATACGGCCGAACGCACGGTTCGGCGGGCCGGCGAGGTGGTGGCCCTGACGCCGACGGAGTATGCACTGGTGGAACTCCTCGCGATGCACAAGGGGAAACTGGTAACCCGGACGATGATTTACGAGCACTTGTTCGACGAGGACAATGACACCCTGTCCAATCTCGTTGACGTTCATGTCGCCAACGTGCGAAAGAAGCTGGGAAAGGAATTCATCACCACCCGACGTGGTGAGGGATACCAGGTGCATGCTTAGATCGATCCAATGGACGCTCCAACTGTGGCACGCGGGCCTGCTGGCCGTGGTGCTTGTCGGCTTTGGGGCCGCTTCGTACTTTGGTATTTCGCGAGCCCGGTGGGAGCAGTTGGACTCGGAGCTGCTGCGATCGGTCCAGGTGCTGGCGGGTGGGTTCCGGCCGCCGAACCTGACGGAGACGGCGGCTAGCGGGCCGTCGGCGAGCACTCACCCGTCGTCTGTTGCATCCACGAAAGCGACCCCGGACGCAACAAGGCGGCAGTTCCTGGAGCGGTTACAGGGACTGCCGCCGCCGGAGTTCGAAGTGCCCGCGCCCCTGGCTCACCGGTTTGCCGTCGACGACTCCGAATCTGACTACTACGTGATCTGGGATCGTGACGGCCGAGTGCTGGCGACCTCGAACGACTGCGTCGCGGCCGGTGTCTCCTACCCTGGCGCGCGTCCGGACCTATCCGTGCCTCCCTTTCCACCGGGCCCGCCTCAGATCCGCAAGAGAGGTGAATTCCACGAGGCGTATGTGAACGGCCCGCGGTGGACACGCGTCTTGATGGGCATATCCACTCGTCCGACCCAGACCGAATTGCGGCATCTGGCCTTGCTGCTGACCGCGATCGGCGCCGGCGTGTTGATGATCGGGCTGGTTGGCGGGTGGTTGGTTTCTCGCCGTGCGGTCAAGCCGATTCAAGCCATCACCACGGTGGCCCAGGAAATTTCGGCATCCAACCTGTCACGGCGCATCCCTACCGGTGAAATTCAGAGCGAGTTGGGCAGCCTGGCGCTCGTGCTCAACGAGATGTTTGCCCGGCTCGACGCGGCTTTTCAGCAGCAGGTCCGTTTCACCGCCGATGCCTCGCACGAGCTTCGCACGCCGCTTTCCGTCATCCACACCCACGTCCAACTGGCCTTTTCGCGAGAGCGATCGGCCGACGAGTATCACAAGACGATTGAGACGTGCCAGCGGGCATCGAGTCGGATGAAGGATCTCGTGGATTCGCTGCTGCTCCTGGCCGGTGCCGATGCCGGCAGACTCACACTGAACCGGCAGCATGCCGATTTGCGGGAAGCCGTTGAAAACAGCATCACCATGGTTGCCCCCCTGGCGGAGGCCAAGGGAGTCACCGTTGAAACGAACCTGCAACCCGCGGGGTTGAACGCCGACATGTCGCGGATCACTCAGGTGATCACCAACCTTCTCACCAATGCCATCCGCTACAACCGCAGAGAGGGGCACGTCCACGTTTCGTTGGACACAGACGGCTCCGACGCGGTTCTGACCATCGCTGATACGGGTTTGGGGATTCCTATCGAGAGCCAACCGCACATCTTCGAGCGTTTCTATCGGGTCGACAAAGCCCGAAGCCGCGAGGAGGGTGGCAGCGGTCTGGGGCTGGCAATCTGCAAGACCGTCGTCGAGGCCCACGGCGGGACGATCACGTTCCGCAGCGAAGCCGGCCAGGGCACGACGTTCGAGGTCCGGCTGCCGCTTGGCGAGAACCCAGATGACGAAATCCGAATGACCAGTCGAATCCAGAGTCCAAATGTCGAATGACCAGTCTGAGGCGCGATACCTGCTTCGTTTTTCGTCCCGCCAAGGCGGTTCTTCGACGTTTGAGAATTTGTCGTTGCCAACGCCCCGATTGTCGCTCTAGCTCGCTGACGCGTCTTCATCTTCTCTTAAGGTCCGCGTTCGTAGAATCAGGTGTGAAGGCCGAAATCGCCGGTGCAGCAAGGGGCTTTCGACCCAGCCCTCGGAATCGGCGTTGGAGGCTGACAATGCGGGGTTTGCCATGAAGAAGATCCTGGTACTCATCATACTCGCGGGTTTGGCTGTTGGGGGCGGCGCGGCTTATTGGCGCCGCAGCAGTGCTCCCTCCGTCGTTTTTCGCACGGAGGCCGTCTCCCGGGGGGATCTGGTCGTCACCATTCCCGCAACCGGGACAATCCAACCTGAAGAGGTCGTCGACGTGGGCGCACAGGTTGGCGGCCTGATTGTGTTGTTCGGCACAGACGCCAACGGCAATCCGGTGGATTACTGCTCACCTGTGGAAGAAGGCATGGTACTGGCCAGAATCGACGATGCTCTCTACAAGTCCGAGCTGACCCAGGCCGAGGCCCAGGTGTTGTCCGCACAGGGCGGGCTGCAACGGGCCAAGGCGGACTTGGAGCTGGCGAAAGCTAAGCTCTATCAGGCCGAGCGAAACTGGGAGAGGGCCCAGAAACTGGGTGCGTCATCGTCGGCGCTGGCCGCCACGGACTACGACAACTACAAAGCAGGCTACGACTCGGCAAAGGCGAGCGTTCTGATCTGCGAAGCGGCGATCGTCGAGGCCCAGGGCAGTCTTGCCCAGGCCGAGGGCATGCAGGAGAGGGCGAATCGCAATCTGGGCTACACGACGATTACCTCACCGGTCAAAGGCGTCATCATTGCTCGACGTGTCAATATCGGCCAGACTGTCATTGCGAGCATGAACGCCCCCAGCCTCTTCCTGCTCGCGAAAGACCTCACCCGTATCCAAATCTGGGTTGCGGTGAACGAGGCTGACATCGGCCGACTGCGCCCCGGTCAGCCGGTAGCGTTCACCGTGTCAGCGTTCCCCGACGAGACCTTCAAAGGAGAGGTGGGCAAGATTCGCCTGAATGCGTCGATGACTCAGAATGTGGTCACCTACACGGTAGAGGTAGTGGCCGACAACCCCAACGCAAGACTGTTGCCGTATCTCACCGCGGATGTCAAATTCGAGTTGGAACGCTACGACAACGTCCTGATGGTTCCCAACGAAGCGCTGGAATGGACACCGACACTGGAGCAGATCGGCCCAGAATGGCGTACAACCTTCGAAGCCAAGACCACAACGGCTTCACCCGGTCAAGACACCCGCGCGGCCGAGTCCCGGCCCGCCGAGCGGGCACACAACCAGCCGAATTCCGGCGTGGTATGGACACCCGAAGGCCAATTCGTGCGTCCCGTCTTCGTGCGTGTCGGGGCCACCGACGAGGACATGACTGAAGTGCGAGGAGAGGGGTTGACCGAGAACCTGCCGGTCGTGACCGGCCAGACGGAGACCAGCACCGCCGGTCAGTCCACCGCCGGCACCAACCCTTTCCTGCCCAAGCTGCCAAGCAGGAGAAGAAGCGGGCCGCCGCCGCCCATGTAGAAGCGGTCGCTGGTG
>JAFGCA010000131.1 GCA_016932895.1 Sedimentisphaerales bacterium
CATTGCCCGGTTCTCTGTCGCACAGGGGGTTTGAGCGGGCTCGGGCGGCGGCTCGTTGAACTCGGGGGCCACCCAGAGGACTTCGACACGGGCTCGGGGCGTCCAGGCGATGTATTGGTGGCCGAGCACGGCCACGAACAGCTCCACGAGAAGGACCAGCGTCCTGACGGATACCCTTTTCATTTCTTTGTTTCTCCCGGAATGGTTACAAGGATTTTTGCACATGAGTCAGTCCTGCCGATTAGCTGCCTTCGGCGTACGTTTCCTGTTTCGGTATGATGATGATGGGACTGGTGATGCCGCTGGGCAGCATCATATCCTCCCGCGGCGTGACCGCGATGACGCCGACATCGCCCAGTTCCGTGGTTTCGGAGCCGCCGTCTTCCAGCGTCGCCCCGATGTTCGTCACGTATCCGGAGGAGTGCGGCGTGGTATCATACATGGAGATGATGGTCCCGTCGATCTGGGCGTTGCCGCGCACGTCCACGATTCCGCCGACAATGGCTCCGGTGAGCACGTTGTGGTCGCTTGTCTCCGGGTTCGTGTTGCCTAAGTTCACATTGAAATGGGGGGCCAGAATCGTGGCCTCCTGGACGGAGGATCGGTTGTTGAAGTTCGCGGCGCCCGTGAAATAAAGGCAGTTGTCGATCCAGTCGAATGGCTGCGGGACATCGGTTACGATCACTCCGTTGAACGTGCAGTTCTCGAAGCGGACGTTGTTGGTGTACGGCTGCGACGTGCTGCTCTTGTAGCAATCGACGTAGAGAACCTCTTCGAACGTGCAGTTTTTGAAGAGGGCGTGGCGGTTCACCGGCAGCAGGGCATTCGTGAACGTCTGGTTCTCGTACACGTGCCGAGAGTATCTGTGGCTGGCGCTGTATTTCGGCTCGGTGTAGTCCCCGGAGGCATGGGGGAAATACTCGGTGATCTGCTCGCTACTGGGACAGGAGGGGATTTCCGTCAGGCCCGAGTTGTACATGTCGGTGTTGTAGTCGGAGATATTCATACCGGGGATATTGCTGCCCGAGGGCTGCCCGTAGTTGATCCCTTCGTGATACGCCTGGACCTCATCATCCGAGCCGTAGTAGCGATCCTCATAATTCAGACCGAGCGGCACCCCGTCGGCGTCGATGGGATTGTCGTTGACGTCGAGGGTCTCCATCTGCCAGCTCCGGTCATCAATGGCGTCGAGCTCCAGAACCGTGTTGATCGTGCCGCGGACGGCGGACTCGTCGGTCATGTTGAAGGGCGAGATATCAACGCGGTCCCAACAACTGTAGAGATCGCCGTGGATGGTGGTGTCTCCCGTGAGCCACATACGACCGGCACTGGCAATCGCGTACTTCAGGACTTCGCGGTCCTTGGTGATGTCCATGTCCATCGTGATGCGGCGCGAGATCTGTCCGTTCGTACCGACCGACTGGGTTCGGATCACAAAGGGATCGGAGTCGTAGCGGTAGAATCGCACCGCGAATCTTGCCCCGGCATTTCCCAAATCGATCACCGGCGTGACGATGGCGTCGCCGCTGCCGCCGGCATCGGAGAAGGAGCTGGGCCCCGGCATCGTTTGGCCGTCCAGCTCGAGGTCCCGGGCATGCTGGCACAGGTTCGCCCAGACCTGGTCGGCTTGCTCAACGGTGACGTAGTTCAAGTTCGTCTCGCCGAAGCTGGCGGTGCTGACGATGTACTTGGCGCATTCCAGTCCCGACTGGGCCGCACACAGAGCTACATTGACTCGGCGGTGATTGGATGCGACCTGTACGTTCGTGCCGGCCAGGCCGGCCATCGCTACGGCCAACGCCGAGAATATCACGACGAAAATCATGGACAGCACCAGTACGGCGCCGTGCTCGCTGTGGCGAGTCTTTCGTGTGGTGGACATTTTCCCCCCTCGGAAAACGGCCGGATGACTTACCCCCAAATCCACTTCTATGGTCTACCCAAAGGATACGAAACGATGCCGCCGATACAAAATCGCCGGCCAACGATCTCCAGCGTTCGGTCTTGTGCCGTGTCGCGTGGGGCACCGAACGCCGGGCGCATGGCAAGGGGCCGTCGAAGGAGAGACGGCCCCGAAATACGGACACGCGTTGTCGGCAGGGTGTGCGTCAGAGGACGATCTCGGAATAGGCGGACGGATTGTATTGCAGGATGATCTCCGGAACGAAACCGGCGGGCACCTCGGTCAGACCCGAGCGGTTGAAGTACAGATCGCTGTTGCCGCTCAGGACCATATCGTTCTCGGAGTAGTTGATGATCGAACCGTTGATGCTCCCGCCGGCGTTGCCGAAGAATTCGATCCCGTTGGCGGCGATCGCCCCGCTGATGGCCTCGAAGCTGCCGCCGAACGAGACGTGAAAGCCCGGTGCGATGAGAAACGTGCCGATTTTCTCGTGCAGCCCATCGTACTGTTCCTCTTCCGGGAGTTGATCCACGGGCCAGCTATTGACGTTGCCCTGGAAGCTGATCACGTTCTCGCCGGAGAAATCGTCCTCCTCGCCGTCGCCGACGATGATGCCGGTGACATCCGTGGTTCCGGTAAAGGTCACCACGTTCGGCACCTCGACCCAGATGATGCCCTTGAGCGTGGAGTGGCCCGAGAAGGTGGGGTTCATTCCCGCCGGGATGCGGACATTCTCGAACGTGGAATCCGTGCTGGTGTCCAGATTCGGGTCGAGCGCTGTCAACGCGTACGTCTCGAATTCGTCGGTGACCATCTCGGGAAACTCCGTCGGGGGCACGCCGAACTCGACGTGGTCCAGCGCCGCTTCTCCCGTATCCCCGCCGATGCCGGCTTGTCCCCCTTGCAGATCGACGTAGGCCAGCGCGTTGCCGATCTGCACCTCGCCGGCAATATGCGAGTTGCCAATGATTGACAAGGCCAGCAGATCGTTGGCACTCTCGATGTAGGCGTTGGATTCCACCTCGATGTTGAGACCTTCCAGCTCGACGTTGCCCGACAAGGAAACCGGACCCTTCGAGGCGACGCCGAAGTCGAAGACGGTGTTCGCGCGCGTGCCGAACACGTAGGCGGTTCGAATGGTGCGGTGGAGCGATCCGAAGTGGCCCGTCACGTCCAACTGGATGTTGTCGTCGTCGATGCGGGTCAGCACCGCCGAGAAGCTCGCGCCGGTAGCGGAATCGAGCGGTACGTCGGACAGGGTGATGGTTGAACCGCTGTAGACCGGATCGATGTTGTTGACGTCGGCCAGCTCGTACTGGAGAACCGACGCGAGAGTGCTGAACCGGTAACAGGGCTCGGTCGTGCCCGACATGGAGATCTTGCTCATCCAGTATCGGACCACTTCCAGCCCGGATTCGGCGCAGGCGCGGCAGTTGTCGAGCTTGCGGTGGTTCTCGGCCACCTGGACGTTTACGCCGGAGATGTCGGCCATCGCCACGGCCAACGCCGAGAACATGACGATGAAAATCAGGGAAAGGACGAGTACGGCGCCCCTTCTGCGCGCGTGGACGACGGATTTGGCCTGTTTCATATTCTCCCCCACGGAAAATGATGTGACAAACTATGTTTTCAGAAGGTTCAAAGAGCCATTAAAAGTATACAGAATACTGGGCGCGTGCAAAGTTTGCCCGGGGGAAAACAGGGGAATGGCCGTCATCGTGGGTTCGGCTGGATTCCCTATCCGGCGCCTTGTCGTTCGGCGAAGCAGGAGGCTCGGGCAAGCGGCGTGGGCATCGCCCGGGAGAGGCCGGACCCGGGGGCCGGCTCTTCCCGGAGGCGGAGGATGTGTTCGCGGTCACGGCCGGGCGCGGGGAATCGAGCGCCGCGCACGACGCAAGGCAGCCGGGGCGTTTGAGTGTCGTCTCATCCTGTCGTTCGATTTTTTCGCGGGAGGTCGCTCCCTGCCCCTCAAAAGACCATGGCGTAGGATGACGGATCGTAGGAGAGGACGCGGTGCGTGTCGAAGCCGCCCGGTATCTTCGTGCCTCCCGAGCGGTCGAAGGTCAGGGAGATGTTGCCGTCGACTACCGTGGGGTCATCGGAGTAGTTGATCAGCGTGCCCCGGATGTCGGCGCTGGCGTTGCCGGCGAACGTCAAACCGCTGGTGGCCACGACGCCGTCGATCGCCGAGAAGTTACCCGTGAAGGAGGTGTCAAAGCCGGGAGCTATAATGGACGAGCCGGCCATCGTCTCGAGCGCCGAAAACTCCGTACCTGTCGGATAAGCGCCCGTGGCGAAATTGCCGGCAAAATTGATCTGATTGTTGTCGGTGCTCCCGATATAGCTGTCGCCAATTACGATGCCGTTGAGCTGGCAGTTGCGGCCGAAGGTGACCACGTTGGGCGACTCGATCCACAAGATGCCGTTGATCGTCACGGTGCCCTCAAACGTGGGATTGAGGTTCGCAGGGATACGGGCATTGGTTAGCGTGAGGCCCTTGGTCAGGTCCATCGTCGCAGGATCGACGGTGGGGCCCGTCACAAAACTGGCGTACGCGCTAGTGTCCGGGGCGGGGAAATCGACGGGCGCGACGCCGGTGACAACGTGGTTGTCGATCGCGTCCTGGCCATGATCGCCCCCGATCTGGAGATCGCCCGCGTAGGAGATCTGTCCGCTGGGATTGCGGAAGGTGAAGTCGCCGTCGAAGTTGGCGTTGCCGCCGATATCGATTGCGACCATGTCCGCGGTGTCTACGTATACGTCCGCCTCCCAATTGAGGGTCGCTCCGCTCAGGGTCGGATTCTGGGGGAAGTGAATCGCGCCTTTGGTGGCCAGACCGTAGTCGAAAATGGGGTGTTCATACGGCGTCACATAGAACGCGACCTGGATGGTCTTTGACAATCTCTGGTTCATACCGGTCACGGAGACCAGCAGGACATTCGGATTGGTTGGGTGCATCTGGAGCTCTGCCGAGAAACTGCTGTTTCGGGCCGAGTCCAGCGTCACCGCCTGCGTGGTGCCGTCGGTCTGAAAGACGACGTTGCCGACACCGGAATACGAAAGGTCGCTCTGCAGCGAGGTGATGATCGTACTGAGGTAATTGGCCGGGAGCGTTGTCTTGGGCATGATGAAGCGACCCAGCCAGTACCGCACGACCTCCAACCCGGACTCTGCTGCTGCGAGTGCCTGGTCCGATTGTCGCTGGTTTTGGGCCACCTGGACGTTGACTCCGGAGATGTCGGCCATCGCCACCGCCAGGGCCGAGAACATGACGATGAAAATCAGGGAAAGGACGAGTACGGCGCCCTTTCTTCGCGTGCGAATGATAGACTTGGCCCGTTTCATATTCTCCCCTGTCGAACACGAAATGAAAAAATCGGCTGTCGAAGACCCCCAATGGCCCGTACAAAGTATAAGGGTGCATCGAGCGCATGCCAAACGGCCTTTGAAGAAATGGGGCAACACCGGTGGCGCAGGGCGACCGGATTATCTGACGTTTTCTTGTTCGGCGAAGTAGGAGCTTCGGGCAAAAGGCGCCGACATGACCCAGGAGAAGCCGGCCTCCAGGGCGCGGTCCTTCCACCACGTGAATTTCTCCGGGGTGACGTATTCGACGACGTCGAGCGAGTTCTTGGAGGGTTTGAGGTACTGGCCGATGGTGATCCGCTCGCAGCCGACGTCGCGCAGATCGCGCAGGACCTGTTCGACTTCGGCGTCGCGCTCGCCGAGGCCGAGCATGATGGATGATTTGGTGGGGATATCGCCGTATCGGGCGCGGGCCAACTCCAGCAGACGCAGGGAGCGTTCGTAGTCGCCGCCGGGCCGGGCTTTGGCGTACAGCGAGGGGACGGTCTCCACGTTGTGGGCGAAGACGAACGGCAGGGCGTCTGCCAGGATGTTCAGGGCCTCGCTCTGGCCGTCCTTGAAATCGGGCGTGAGGATCTCGAAGCGCATCTCGGGACAGAGACGTCTGACCTCCCGGATGCAGTCGCGAAAATGCCCCGCGCCGTCATCGGGCAGGTCGTCCCGGTCCACGCTGGTGATCACGAGGTATTTGAGCTTCATTTGCTCGGCCATTTGGGCCAGGCGGACCGGCTCCGTCGCGTCCGGCGGCTCGGGCTTGCCGGTGGCCACCGAGCAGAACTTGCAGTTACGCGTACAGACGTTGCCGAGGATCAGGACCGTCGCGGTCCCGCGGCCCCAGCATTCCCCGCGATTGGGGCAGTTCGCATTCGTGCAGATCGTTTGCAGACCGAGAGAGTCGAGGGTCTCCCGCGTATTCTGGAAGCTGTGTCCCGTCGGCCAGGGCCGGCGCAGCCACGGCGGCAATTTTCCCGTTTTCGCTGTCATGGTTGTCCTGTGCCAAAATGGCGTTTGAGCAGTGTCGTCAGGCGGTCCTTGATGGGGCCCATCTCGAAGGTCCTGCCCGTTTCTTTCTGAACCGATGTCATCTCCACTCCGTCCAGGCCGCAGGGGACCATCATCTCGAAGATGCTCAGGTCGTTTCGGATGTTGATGGCCATGCCGTGGTGCGTCACGAACCGCGAGACCCGCACACCCACCGAGGCGATCTTCCTCGGGCCGGCCCACAGGCCCGGATAGCCCCGGCGTCGCTGGCTCACCACGCCCAGGCCTTCCAGCAGCTCGATCCCGATCGCCTCCAGGGCGCGCACGTACTCGCTGACGCCGAGGCCCAGCTCCTGGAGATGCAGAATGGGATAGAAGACCAGTTGACCGGGATTGTGGGCGGTCGCGCCGCCGCCGCGACGGATGGCCACGACGTCGATTCCCCGGCGGGCCAGTTCGTCGGTGCCAAGAAGCAGCTTGTTGGCGCTCTGGCGCGCGCCGAGCGTAATCACGGCCGGGTGCTCCAGGATCAGGATCGTGTTGGGAATCCGCCGCGTCGCGCGCTGCCGGCAGAGGTCCTGCTGCATATCGAGGGCCTCCCGGTAGTCGAGAAGGCCGCAATCGCGCACCTCCAGGGCCGACGAATGCACATTGTTGTTGTGTTCACATTGGATGGTGCTTGTTGCCATCCAAGCGATTGTAGCAAAAACACGTGGAATTGCACGCCGCAAAAAGGCAGAAGCCGGCACACCCGGTCACCGTCGCCAGGACAACGGGCTGCGCGCAACACTTCCACGGCGCCGGGATGGCGGAAATGCAAAAGACTGCTCAGACGATTTTTCGGCGGCGCAGCCAGCCGACCGCCGCGGCGCCGAATCCCGCCAGGACAACGGCCCCCGGAACGGGAATCCGTGTGCCTCCGGCGATCTTGTGGCTCGTGTCCTCGCACGCGCCTTCCACTTTGAAATCAGCGACATGGGCGCTGAAGAGGTAGCCTTCCGTACTGGGCGCCGCAAAGTTCATTGCCACGGCTTCCGCTGCCGGCACCGTCAATCCGAACGCCAGCGTGTCCTGACTCGTGCCCGGCCCAGAAAGGCGCAACATGAATTTCCCAAAACCGCCCCCCATGTTCTTATCCTCATCATAGTCCCAGCCGGTGGGTAAGGCCCATGCCCAGGAGCCGGGGTTTGAGGCGAGGGTATAGTTGAACCCAAATTCCTGGATGCGAAAATTGTCAAGCAACTCATCGTAAACGTCCGCTGCGGTGACAACGAAGGAGACCACGCCGCTGGAGTCATCGGCGGTGATGTCCACCCGCCCGTAGTTCACTCCGTCACTGAACACATTGGATTCATCCATGAACCACGACCCCGTCGTGACGTTCGCCCCGGCAAAATCCGGGCACGCGGTCAGGAAGACGGACAAAACTGCCAGCAGAATAGACGTTCTCTTGTGAGCTTTCATGGGATCTACCTCCCCAATACTGGTTCCGAACCTTCTCTCTTTGACTCACCATCCCTGATACGCATACTGAGGAGTGCGTGAGCTTCCTGCTTCAGACGTGTGAAGTCTCCTGCACTTCGCCGCAGAGGGTACAGGTCTATCGTGTCGTTGTCAAGAGAAAAAGACCGATGTACGAAAATGTCACAGTCCGGGTTCTGGCGTTTCGCCGCCTTCCGGGCGAAAGACCCGTCGCCCATCGGGTTTTGTTTCTGTCGTTCAGTTGTGTTCGCGGCCGTTTCGCGATTGAGTCTGCCGGAATGTCCCTCTTGCGTGCGGGGCATGCGTTCCCGATGGCGCAGTTGTTCCTCGTCGTGCGGAATGCAGCCGATGTATCTCCAGGAAACGCGTACCAATGCCGGATTTATCGGAATCACCTTTTCAATACTCCTCCAGGAGCAGCTCGCCCAGCGCTTCGTGGACGGCGTCCTCCAGCGTTTCCGAGACGGTCGGGTGCGGGAACGTGATCTGGCGGATCGGCTCGCAGGTCCCGATCAGCGTGCGGGCGAACGCCACGAACTCCGTCGCCATCGGGCCGACCATGGTGATGCCCACGATTTCGTTCATCTCGTTGTCGCGAATGGCGTGAATCTGCCCGAAGGTGTCGTTCTCGGCCACGCTGCGCCCGTTGGCCTTGTAGAATCCCTTGCCCACCGTGACGTCCCGGCCCTGGGCCTGGCACTGGTCCTCGGACGCGCCGACCGAGGCGACCTCGGGGAAGGTGAAGATCACGCGCGGGATGAGGTCGTAGTCGAGGATCTCCTCGTCGGCGCCGGTGGCGTTGGCCGCAGCGACTTCCGCCTCGGCCGTGGCTCCATGCGCGAGGTAGGTTGTCCCCACCGCGTCGCCGATGGCGTACACGCCGGGCACGCTGGTTTCCATCTTCTTGTTGGTCTTGATGACCGGCCCGTTCATCTCCAGGTTCAGCGCCCCGAGAACTTCCGGGTCCACGACGGCGCGTCGGCCGACCGAGATCAGCACTTTTTCGGCCTCCAGGGTCTCGCCGCTTTCGAGGTTGACTTTGGCCGGCGCGGCGCTCTTGTCGACCGAGGTCACCTTCTTGCCCGCCATGGCCTCGATGCCGAGGCTCTTGAACTCGCGCATGACCAGCCGGGTCACCCACGCGTCCGTCATGGGCAGCAGGCGGTCCAGCGCCTCGACGATGGTGATCTTCGTGCCCATCGCCGCGTAGGCGCACGCCATCTCGCAGCCGATGACGCCGCCGCCCACGATCACCATGGACTTCGGAATCTCCGGCAGCGACAGCGCCTCTTTGCTGCTGATGACCACACGGCCGTCGAAGGGGATGCTGGGAATCTCGATCGATTCGGAACCAGTGGCGAGAATGAGCTTTCCCGCTTCCAGCTCTTGGGTCTGCCCGTTCGTGGTGACGGTGATCCTGCCCGGTGCCGTGACGACGGCGCGGCCTTCGATATAGGTCATTTTGTTTGCCTTGGCGCCGCCCATCATCCCTTTGCGCAAGCCCGCGATAATCGCTTCACGTCGCTGCTGGATTTTGGCCCAGTTGGGCGTGGCCGAGGGGATATCGATCCCCATCTCGGCGGCGCTGCGGGTCCGCAGCAGCAGGTGCGCCGACGCCAGTAGCGTCTTGGACGGGATACAGCCCCAGTTCAGACACGTTCCGCCGACGAATTCCTTCTCGATGATCGCGACCGAAGCGCCGCGCTGCGCGCAGCGTCGCGCCGCCCGAAATCCTCCCGGCCCCGCGCCGATGACCACCACGTCAAACCGTTCCGCCATACTTCTCACCTCATTCCATTTCCTGGCAACATGTAGCATTCGATGTTTCTCTGAGTGACCGGCCACACCGGTGAGCCGACAGTATAGCAGAAAACTCTGAGATGGCAAACGCGAACTCCAAACAGTTCCCCTGTGCGGCGGTGGACCGCTTCCAGGGCGTCGCGGTCCGGGTTTTACGTGCAATTTACGTGCTGTCCGCCTCCTAATATGGTAGCGTATTGGCAGGATTTGCGTCTGATTTGGAGGGACCGTGGCAATGCGGAAACTCGTTCTGGCAGCGATCCTGGTTTGTGTCGTTCACGTGATTCCGGCGGCCGCCGAGGCATCCCAGGGTGCTGCTCTGTCGGCCGATACGCTCGCCCGCGCTCTCGACAGCGGCTGTTCGCTCGTTATCGCAGAGATCCTTTCCGTCCGCAGCGAGAGCCGGATGTACTACTATCGAGTACGCGTGGCGCGGGCCATTATTGTGGGCGATCTCAAGAAACAGGAGGTGCAAAAACCCGTAGAGCTCTTCGCGGGTGCGTCCTATGGGGATGCCTTGAAAACGGGCCGCTACTATGCGTTGCTCGTCGCCCGCGACTATCCCCATGCATTCTCCTGGGCGTTTCGCGACGATGTGATGGAGGTGAATCCATGGGATGAAATGGCGGTACGTCGACTGACGGAACTGGCCGACCGCATTTACGCGCAGACCTCGATTCTGCAATTCCGGCGGGCGAGGGTGGAGTACAACGTCGAATTGCCACCTTTACCCGACGAGTTGACTTCGCTCTGCGAGGCGTTCAGAAACAGCCCGGGGCGGCGGACGGAGATCGGCAGGAAGATCTTCGATTCCGATTTGGGCTCGCGAATCGATCGCTCGAACCCTGAGTCCTCCATACGCAGGTACCTGCCGCCGAAGATATCGTGTTCCCGTGCGCAGGTCCTTTCCCTGTTCGGGCACCCGACCTGGAAGAACGGCTGGAGCTGCTTCTGGTGCTGCGACTACCACACTCGCGCCCAGGGAGGCTCAGAACAGATTGCCGTGCTCTCGGCGACGTTCGACAAGGACGAAAGGGCGATACGCGTGCTGTACCATATGCACGACAGGTCGAAATGGATCAGGCGGCCGACGATTGCGGAGCGTGTAGCCGAGCAGGAGGGCGACCCGGCCGGTGTGGCGCGAGCGTTCCAGCAAGCCCTGCGCGGTTCTGATTGGGACCAGGCTCTGTCGTTGTGTAGGCAGGCCGTAAAGGATGCCGCCCGCCGTCACGATTCGGCCGGGGCCTTCTTTCGCAGTACCGTACCTGTAAGGGATGTTGTCAGCCGAGAATTCAATCCGCATATGTTCTCCAGCCGCGATGGGAAGACGACGCGGATGTCGGATGAAGTCAATCTCGACGCAGGCGAAGATCACCGGGGGCTTCGATGGACCTGGGGTCTGATTCGAGCCGGGCGAACGTGGCAGGTGGACTTCGCGCCGATTCCTCTGGAGCGATTCATCCAGAAGGAACGGGTCAAGCGAGAGTTCCAGGAGGCAGGTCCAAGGACGGATGAAGAGGCGTTCGACAGGTCGATTCGATACGTTCTGGTTCCCATCGGCGACGAATTCACGCTCGGCGAGCCGATGCTGTTTCGGCTGGAGATGCGCAATGTGGGTGACGTGCCGGTTGCATTCTATCATTCCCAGGTGATGCTGGGCGATCCGGTGATCGTGACGGATCCCAAAGGCCGGAGGCTGTCCTACGCGGACACAGATTATCAGACAGACTTGTGGCCCGATGCGATCTTGCCTGGCGAGACAATCGTCCTGGCTGATCGTTACGATGTGACCCTGCAGTACCGCATTCTGAGGCCCGGCCCGTATACGTTTCAGTTCAAACGCGGTGACAGGCGATCCAACGTTTGCACCGTCGAAGTCAAGCCGGGACCGGTGCCGGAAAGGGAGCAAATTGTTGAGAAGTTCTTGCCGGTGCTGCCGGCCGGGTGGAAGTGGTGCAGAAGCCTGAGGTCTCCCCCCGGTTTCAAAGAGGACGGGCCGGTCGAGTCTCTGTACATTCGCTTCAGCGGCAAGCCGGGAGGCAAGGGCAATCGCTACGGCCTGACTTTGCTGGTGTTGATGGGGGGCGATCCGATTGATACCGACCCGTGGCTGAAGGAGTGGTTCGACTTCTGGGGGCACAGTCCCTGGGGTCCGGTCTACGCCTGGGTAAACGAGGTCGAGTCTCTCTGGCCGACGTACCGGCCCGACATTGCCAGGGTGCTACGCATCAAGCCGCCCGAAATCCGCTCGGGCCCTCGCCGATGACGGCAACATCGAAAGCGGTTCGTCTTCGGTCTGCGTTACGTCTTGTCTCTCTCGACGAATACGTGCTCGCCGTCGATGTGGGTCATGCGTTTGTTCCACATCTGGCGTTTGTCCTTGGCGTTGATGGGCCGGCCGTCCATGTTGCTTGTCGAGGCGGATGCGCCCGCGAGATCGAGGTTGAGGTCGGCGAAATAGACGCCGATGTCTCGATCGTCTCCGACGTTTTCCGTCCAGACGCCCAGCGTGAGGACGAGGCGGTCGAGGTTGAGCCGGTCGAAGCGGGGGCCCTTCGCCTGGCGATTGTAATCGCCGGCGACGTGGATAGCTGCCTCGTGCCACTGGTCCGCAGGCGCGGTGATGTCCCAGTGCGCGTAAGGGGGCCGGCCGGCGTAGAGGCCGATGGGATTCGGGAAGCCCATTGCGATCCAGTAGATCATGCCCAGCTTTTCGTCGCTGCCGCTGAAGCCCTGGAGCCAGACGTACGCGCCGGCTTCCCTGCCCGGGTGGAAATGCCGCCTGTCGATACGGTAGGCCAGGCGCAGCAGGGGAGCGGCGCCGGGTTTGAGAGCGAGCGCCTGGCACACCCGGTTGATGGACTGAGGCATGCGGTCCTGGCCCCGCACGTGGTAGCCGCGTGGCCGGCAGAACAGATACAGCGAGTTGGAGCCGCCATGCGTGACCGTCTCGCTTACCCGGCAGACAGACGACGGGTCCTCATCTTCTTCGTACACAAATCTCCGCGTCCAGCCTTCCAGGCCTTTCTCGAACCGCCCGTTGACGATCTGGGGATGGGCGGGCAGTCGCCACCGCTCGGCCAGCCACAGCGGAAATTCTTCGGTCTTGAACTGCGGAAACTCCGCCGGATATGCGCGCGTTTCGCCCGTGACACGGTGGAACTCGACAGCGGCCTCTTCGCCCCGGATTTTGACCAGCGCGAAGCCCTGGGACGGTCCGGCGCCGAAGTCGGGCTCGCCGAATCCTCTGGCGCGGTAGCCGGCGGGAGGCAGATTGATGAACTTCGTTCCCTGGTAGGTGCGGGCGATCTTGAGCGAGGCTTTCAGCGGGATGTGCGTGTGCCCGCTGAGGACGTAGCGGACGTTGCCGTAGCGGGTGACAATGTCGAGCAGCTTCCGTTTGACCGGGACCGTCTCGGCGTAGACGATCATCGGATCGATCCCGATGGGAAGAGGCGAGATGTGTTGCACGAGGATGGTGGGGCGGTTGCGGTGGCGACGCAGGTCCGCGTCGAGCCAGTCGAAAAAGTGCGGATGCGCCTCCCAGAAGCCGCGGCGCAGCGGGTCGGGCCAGACGACGAAGTGCCACTTGCCCAGGTCGAATGAGTACAGCAGCTTGTCCAGGCCGTTCATCTGTTTCTGGGCGTCGAAAAAATTCGCCAGCTCCGACAGATCGGCCGGTGTGATCTTCGCTCCGTAACGCGTCTCGTGGTTGCCCAGCCCGAACAGGACGGGCATCTTCAGCTTCTTGAGGAAGCGCAGCATGACGTCGTAGTTGGATTTCTGCCCCTTGCTGTCCACGATATCGCCGGCGATTAGCAGAAACGCCGGCCGGGGATCGAGCCGGTTCACCGCCTCGACGTTCTTCTCGATGTAGGGGTTGTGAATGGCGACGCGCTCGGGACTATCGTTGGTCTTGTCGTTCGGATCGCCGCCCTGGGGATCGGCGAAGATGACGAAATCGAAGTCCTCTCCCACCTCCCGAATTCCAACGTCTTCCGGTGCGATCTTACCCAGGACATCCTCTGCCGTGACAGCTGCCCCGGCGGGTAACCCCGCCCAGAGGGAAGCGGCCGTCAGGCCCGTTCTCCGCAGAAACTCCCTTCGTTCCATGTTGCGCCAATCCTGGATTGTCTTTGCAGCAGCCCCGCCGGGCATGTGGCTGCAACGATTGCATCTCGGAAATCGTAAGTTTGTAGATTGCTTCGCTTCGCTCGCAATGACACATCGTGACTTGTGTTTGTCATTGCGAGGAGCGCAGCGACGAAGCAATCTCCCTGCACCGTCGAAGTTGTGAGAGATCGCACTACTTTTTCTTCGGGGTCGTCAGTTGGAATTCCCAGAGGGTCGGTCCCTCGGTGGCGTCGAGAATGTTCAGTCGCACGTGCCGGGCGGTCACCGAGGCGAAATCCTTGGCGTAATGCTCGCCGATTCGACTGCCCTTGAGGCACGTCTTCCAGGTTTGGCCGTCCTTGTACTGCAATTCGAAACTCTGCACGCGAGGGTAGGCCTCGCTGATCGCGACGCGACTGAACTGCACCGGCTTGCCCAGGTCCACCTCCAGCCAGACCTGTTTGGTCCCGGAATCGGTGGCCCAGCGTGTGTCGGGATTGTCGTCGAGCGCCATGGCGGGCGCGTAGTGGCTCGATTTCTGGAAGACGTTCGAGGCGGTCGCCTTCTTGCCGAAGGCCAGCGAGCCGCTGGTGCTGGTTACGGCCACCGGCTTGATGTCGAACGCGTCGCCTTCAACCGTCAGTTCGATCACGGTGGCGATGGGATCGCGGCCGCCGGCGGGAACGTCCACGGTGATGCCCGCGTCGGTCTGTTTGACTTTTGCCCGTCGCGTGCTCAACGGCTGGACGCTCTCGATCTTAGCGCCAATCGCGGGCAGCTCCAGCGGCCCCTCCTCGGGCCAGTTCATCACGTAGAGGTAGATCTTGTTGCCCTTGCAGGTCGAAGCGCCCCAGCGGGCCGGTCGGAACGGTCCGCCGCGGGTGCCGTAGAAACCGTCGCCGTATTTTTTCAGCCAGGCGCCCATCTGGCGCAGGCGCTCCACCTGTCGCGGCTCGATCCGGCCGTCAGGCATCGGGCCCACGTTGAAGAGCAGATTGCCGTCGCCGCCGGCGGTGTAGAGCAGCGTCTGGATACACTGTTTCTCCGATTTCATGGTGTCGTTGGGTTTCCAGGCCCATTGCCGGCAGATGGTCATGCAGGTCTCCCACGGTCTCTCGCGATTGAAACCGCCGACGCGCTGCTCGGGCGTGCCGTAGTCGCCGGGCAGGCCGCCCCGGTTGTTGAGGATGATGTCAGGCTGCAAGCTGCGCAGCATCTTGAACGACTCGGCCGGGATGTCGCCCCAGAGGTTGCGCGGGCTGTCCAGTCCGTCAAACCAGAGGATGTCCAGCTTGCCGTACTTGGTGGCGATCTCCCGCAACTGGTTCATGTAGAAGTCCAGATATTTGTCGTGACGCTCGGTCGCGAAGTCCGCGTGGTACCAGTCGCGGGGCGAGTAGTACCAGCCCAGGTCCAGTCCGTGCCGGCGACAGGCCTCGGCCAGTTGCTTGCACACGTCCTTGCCGTAGGGCGAGTCCTTGCTGGTGATCTTGTAGTCGGTCTGCTGCGTGTCGAACATCGAGAACCCGTCGTGGTGCTTGCTGGTGAAGACCATGTACTTCATGCCGGCGTCTTTGGCGATTTGGGCCCATTCGTTGGCGTCGAACTTGACGGGGTTGAAGGTCTTGTAAAGGTTGTCGTATTCTTCCATCGGGACCGTCCCGGTCCCTTGGGGATTGCGGCCCCGACGCGGGCCTTTTCGCGACCAGCCGATCTCGGTGCCCTTGAGCGACACGGGACCCCAGTGGATGAACATGCCGAAGCGCTTGTCCTGCCACCTGCGAATCAACTCCGGCCTGGCCTGGAGGTAGGCGGGCTGGTCGGGCACGTCGACCGGCTCGATCTCCAGCGCCTCACCGTCCACTTGCAACGCGATGACCGTGGCGACCTCGTCCTGCTGGGCCTTGGGCAGCTCGATCTCGATCCCGTATCCGTGCTGGGCGACTTGGGCCTTTCCGCCGCTGAGCGTTTTGGCGCCGGTGATCTTCTGCTTGATGGGGGGCAGGACCAGTTTGTCCTCGCTGTGCCAGTTCATGATATACAGCCAGATCGTATTGCCTTTGCAGGTCGAGGCGCCCCATTTTCCCGGCTTGAAGGGCCCGCCGCGCGTTCCGTAGACGCCGTCGCCATACTTGTCCAGCCACGCACCCATCTCGCGCAGGCGCTCGACCTGGCGCGGCTCGATCCGTCCGTC
>JAFGCA010000132.1 GCA_016932895.1 Sedimentisphaerales bacterium
CTATCGCCGCGACGGAAATTCCCGCCGCCAGCAGCTCCTGCAGCGTCCTCTGGTTCAGGCTTCTCTTGCTTCCTCCCCGGAATCCGCCGCCATGAATGTACAGGGCCAGCGGCGCCGGTTTGTCGGATCGGGCCTGATAGAAGTCCAGCGCGTTTCGCTCGTGCGGGCCGTAGCGGACGTCGGCCATCGTCGGCTGGACCGCCAGTTTCTGGGACGCTCTTGCCCCGCTGCGGGCCGGCCTTCTCGTCGCATCGCGGTCTCTCGCTTGGCCACAGAGCAGCGAGCAGGAAACCAGGAGAATCAGCAGTCCTGCGGCGTTTCTTCTCGGAATGCGCATTTTTGACTCCTTCGGCAATCGGTAGCGTTTGTCCGGTCCATTCTCACAAGGCTTTTTCCAGAAAGAAGTTAGCATTCATTGGGCTCCGGAAATTGGGTTTGTTTGGCGCGGCGGGGGGGCAACTCCTGCGCCGCTTTGGTGTCCGGCGGTTGTGGGCTTGGCGCCCGTCGCTCGCACCGGCCGGGACGCAGATTGGCTTTGTTTTTCACGGCGAATCCCATTTTCAGGCCGTAAGAGCGGGTAATTGGCTTTGTTTGGCGCAATCGGCGCCTCGGATACCCCCGTAACAGGGCTGGCTCCTTGGGGCGATTGGTGAAGATGTATGTTACGCCGGTCATGACGTGTCCCTACCCGCATCCATGTCATCCCAGTCCAATAGTTGTGCAATTATCATATGCCGGTTTCGGGCCGGTGTCAAGGGAGAACTGCGAAAAGAACGCAAGTCCTATTTCCATTTTGCGGGCCCGGTTGATATAATGAACTCAGTGTGGCCGGGTCTTGGTGAACCGGCGCAGTTTTCCCAACTGAATGTTCGGAGGCAGGGCCCTGAGGTGGAAAGCGTGCGATGCCCCTTTCTTCTGCGGAGTGAGGACTCCAGAGCCAGTCTTTCATGCGTGTGCCCGGAAAACAGGGGATATGCGCGCAGGGCAAGGCCGGCTCGCGGGCTGTAGCGCCGGGACGGAGGCCGCAGGACCCGGCCCAGGGTCGTTCTTGGGTTCACGAAATGCTTCGGTGTGTGACCGAAGATCACGATAGCAACCTGTTTGTTCGAAGGAGGATCATCATGACTGGGAGACTTCTCTACTTGGCTTGCCTCGTGTGTCTGCTGACGCTTGTCAGTACGGCGCAGGCCGATCTGGCGGAATGGGAGGCGGCGATCGACGCGGCCGGTCCGCTGCACTGGTACAAATTCAACGAGGCTTCCGGAACCGACTGCATCGATTCCGGCAGCGAAGGCCTCAACGGCGTCTACGACGGGGTGTCCTTGAATCAGCCGGGACTCTTCGGTCTCGGGACCGCCGCGGAGTTCGACAGAAGCGGCGCCAACCGCGTTGACTTCGCGGGCGCGGCGGACCTGCCGGGTCCGTGGACGGTGGAGTATGTCATCAAGACGACCAAGGCGCCCGCCGCCAACGACTCGCAGGCGCTGCACGACGGGGCCAGCACGTCGGTCCGCTTGGCCGGCTGGACCGATCTGGGCGAGGCGGGCTTCACCCAGTATGGGGTCGCCGACTATCGATTCACCCCGACCGGGGCGCTGACGTTGGAGGATTTGGTCATTCCGCAGGACCAATGGACGCACCTCGTATGGCGAAACGACGGCAATGGTGGCACGCAACTGTTCATCAACGGTCAAGTGGCGGGAACCAACGCCAATAGCATCAATTTGCCCCGGACGACGATTGGGGCCCACGGAGCCGGCCCTGCCGACATGTTCCAGGGCGTTCTGGACGAGGCGGTTGTTTTCGACGAGGCTCTGTCGGATGCCGATATTGCCGCCCACGCGGCCGTGGCGCTGTCGATAAAACGGGCGAGCAGTCCGCAGCCGGGTAACGAGGCCATGCTTACCGCTACGTCGGTGGATCTCACCTGGGCGCCCGGAGCACGCGCGACCTCATACGATGTGTACTTCGGCACGAGTTTCGACGAAATCGATCAGGCGACCCCCGAGAGCGACGCGTTTCAGGGCAACCAGGCGACGACGGAGTTGGAGGTTGCTGACCTGATCCCGGGCCAGACCTACTACTGGCGCGTCGATGCCATCAACGAGACCGACCCTGAAAGCCCGTGGAGAGGCGAGGTCTGGACCTTCTGGGTGCAGCCCGACGTTGCGTGGGCCCCGTCGCCCGTGGACGGAGTTTCCTACATCGATCCGGACCAGGATCTGACCTGGGCCAAGGGCCTCGGTGCCTTGTTCCACACCGTGTTCTTCGGCGAGACGTTCGATGAGGTCAACGACGCCGTCGCCGGCGGTTTCATGACCGCCGAGGCGATCTACGATCCCGCCACGCTGGAGTTGGGCAAGACGTATTACTGGCGCGTGGATGAGTTTGCCGCGACCGGTACGCATAAGGGCCCGGTCTGGAGCTTTACCACGATTCCCGAGATTCCCGTTACCGACGAGAGCCTGCTGGCCTGGTGGACGCTCGACGAAGGTGAAGGGACGACCGTTGTGGACTGGTCGGGCCACGGCCATCACGGCACGTTCGCCGGCGATGCGGATTGGGCGGATGGCTACTTCGGCGGCGCCGTGGGCTTCGACGGCCGAGGCGACTCCGTCAACTTCGGTACGCCGGAAGATCTGTACCTGCCGCAGAATTACACCTATACCGTCTGGTTCAAGGTCGGTCAGAACATCAACGGCAACAGCGATGCGCAGTATCTGCTCTGCATCGGCTCGCGCAGCGACCTGGTCTTCGGCGTCGAGGACAACGTGGGCGTCGATGGTGACCTCGCGCTGCACTACTATGACACCGAGCCCGGTTTCCATTCCCTTGGCGTCGGCCAAACGGTGTGGAGCGCCGACGAGTGGCACATGGTCGCCGGCACGCGCGATGCGACGGGCCACAAGATCTATCTCGACGGCGAACTGCGCAACTCGGACACCAACACGAACGAGGACAACTACGCGACGACCCGCATCATCTCCATCGGCGCGATGGGTTGGAACAACGATGAATACTACAACGGTCTGATCGACGACGTCCGCATCTACAACCGGGCCCTGGACGAGGCGGAGATCCAGCAGGTCATGCGGGGCAATCCGCTGCTGGCCGGCTCGCCGAATCCCGGCCCCGGCGCGGTGGTGGACATCCGCGACGCCCTGGCGTTGAGTTGGAGCGCCGGTGACACGGCGGTCTCGCACGATGTGTACTTCGGCACCGACAAGGCGGCCCTGGAATTGCAGGGCAACCAGCCGGGCACGAGCTTGTCCCTGGCCGGTCTGGTCGAGATGGGCGGAGGCGACTACTTCTGGCGCATCGACGAGGTCGCGGCCGACGGCGCCGTGCAGACCGGCTACGTCTGGCGGTTCAACGTCCCCGACTTCCTGATGGTGGACGACTTCGAGAGCTACAGCAATGCTGTCGGCTCCCGCGCCTTCGAGAAGTGGATCGACGGCATCGGCTTCACGCTGCCGGAACCGGGCAATC
>JAFGCA010000133.1 GCA_016932895.1 Sedimentisphaerales bacterium
CGCGGCGACGGCGAGAACTACCAGATCGGCTTCATCGACGTCTGCGACAACCCCTACCCCGAGATCGTCACCGCCAGTCGCGACGTCGGCGGCGACCTCTACGAGTACCGCCTCACCCACGATTGAACCGTCAAAGGGGGCTGCGGGTGACGGTCCGCAGCCCCTTTTCGATTCTCCCGGAAACTCGCGCGGGCTACTTCTGTCTCCGGTTGTCGTGCGGCACGCAGATTTCCACCGCGGCCGTAGAGGAGTTGCTCGCCTCGTCGGTCGCCGTGATGGTAACGGTATAGACCCGTCCGTCACCGCTGGTCGAGCGCTCGGCGCGAAGCTGAAGCTCGATCACACCGGTTTCGCTGTCGACCGAGTCGATGATCCAGTCGTCCGGATCGGGCTCGTTGCTCGTGACCTCGACGTCCAGCGTCACCGCCCCGCCGCTGTTGTCGGCCGCATTGGCCTCGATGGTGACGGCGCGCATCTGGCGATTCGGGGGCCACAGCATTGTCGTGCTGGGATCCGGAGCCAGCGTCGGAGCCTCGGTATCGAGCACTTCGACCGTAACGAGGACCTCCGCCGGCACGGGATTCACACCGTCATCGGCGGCGATCGTCAGGTAGTTGATCCCAAGCGCGAACGGCGCCGTTCCACCGGTCCCGGTCAGCGCGTCCACGCCCACCGGATCTCCGCCGGCCGGAGGGCTGGCGCTGCCGGAAGCGAGCACCGTCGTGCCCTGACGCCATTCGTACGCTACCGAGTCGCCGTCGAAATCAGCTACCGCGGCGCCGATACTAATCGGGTCTCCCGGGTTTACCACCAGGGACGTGGAAGCCGGCTCGACCGAAGGCGGCGTATTGAAGACCGACAAATCCATCAGGTCCGTGCCAACGTCGGTTCCGTCGTCCACCTCCAGCGTCAGAACGTGCAGCTCGGAATACACACCGGGCAGGTAGATTTGGGCCAGGGCGGAGAGATCCAGCGTGACCACCCCGTCGCCCGGGACAGGGGTCCAGGGCTTGACTTCCGTGGTCCCCTCCAGCCAGCGATACGTCATCGCATCGCCGTCGGCATCCGTGGCTGTTCCGGACAGCAAGGTGATCGGCTGCTCGGAGGTGAAGATCGAAACGTCCTCGCCCGCATAAGCGAGCGGCTCGGTATTCTCGCCGCCGCTGCCGCCACCGTCAAAGACGATGTTCGAGAACGTGGAGAACGTAAGCGTCGTCGTGCCCGTGTCGCCCTCGTACGTGAACGTGAGATCGCCGTTCCACCCGTTCGTAGCATCATCAGCCACCAGTTGATTGAGCGAGGCATCGTAATGCCCGGTGCCAAGAGTCGTCGTGAAGCTGCCATACGTCCCGACGAGGGTCAGAGCGACGCCACCCTGGGCCGTTATCGTCCCGCTGACGGTTCCGCCCTCCATGGTCAGCGCGCTGCCGACATAGGCGCTGACGCCACCGGCGGAAGCACCGCTCTTGAAAACCACCGTGCTCCCACCATCGATGTAGACCTGATAGCTGCCGGAGGCGTACAGATCCACGGTCGCTCCACCCGAGATCCAGTAGTACCCATCTGACGGTGGATCGTTGATCGGGCCGTCAACAGTCACGAAACCGCCCGAAACAGTTCCTGCGAAATACAGCAGGACAACGAGGAGCCCCCACAAGAACGTACCCCCACCAGCACTCACAGTACCCTTCTTCATGTTCCCACCCTTTCACAAAATCAGGTTGTCGGACAGAGTTGGCATGGCCTCCGAGAGCGGGCCCTGCCTCCACTTGAATTATCGGTCGTACCCTCGAAATTCCTTGAGCCAATGACTGTTCAACTCCGGTTCACCCCGGAGAAATCCACCACGTCACCCATACCCGTGCCCCCGCTCAAGGCCGATGATCTGCAAGCTCGGCTTCAGTACGACGGGCCGGTCTTCGCCCTTGCGGTTTCGACCGACACCGTGATGACCGATAATAAGGCGTTTCTCGCAGCCAAACTGTGGACACTGTTTTTTGATTTTTTGAAAAAAAATGTCGCGACGACCTGAGCCGCTTCTTTAAACACGGCCCGAGAATCGACTTGTGAGCGTTCCGGTCCGGCGGCGCCACCTTTTTTTCCGTCGCGGTTTTGCTTGCCTCGGGCCATTTCATAGACTTTTGATAGAAGAGCAGGCTGTCGGCGACACCCGCTCGCACGCGGCCCAATTGTCGCAGGGAGGCGGCGGAACGCCTATTCGGGGTCGGGACCATGGAGAAGCACGGTTTCACGTTAGTTGAGGTAATGATTGTGGTGACCATTCTGGGCATCCTGGGTGCCCTGGCGATGCCGGTCTACACGGATCATACCACCAAGGCCAAAGAGGCCGCGGTCCGAAGCAATCTAAGTCTCATCCGGGCCCAAATCGAGTTGTACCGACTGCATCACAAAGGCAGCGCGCCCGGGTATACCGGCGGAGCAGCCACGGCGCCGGCCGATCTGCCCTGGCAATTCATCGGCACCACCACGGATACGGGAGCCGTCTCCAAAAGCAAGACTGCCTTCGGCCCGTTCACCCTGGGACCGTACCTGAAGAAGATCCCGCAGAATCCCTTCAACGACCTCGACAGCATCATCTATGTCCCGGCCGCCACGGAGTTTGCGGTCGCCGCCGACGGGACCAGCAGCGGCTGGCTCTACAAGAAAGAGACCGGCGAATTCCGGCTCAACAGCAAAGACACCGACAGCAAGGGCGATTTCTACTACACCTATTGAGCCGCCCGTGACGTGCCGGCCCGCACGACCTTCCCAAAGGGCCCCACGAACATCCCCGTCCGACCCCACCCGAGAGCGGCTTGGCAGCAGATCGGCCCGGGTAGAGCTCACTTGTGAAAACCGGGGATCACCGCCCATCGCCGTCTCTTGACGCCCGGCAATCCCGTGGACCGGCCGTCCCATCTTTCGTACGCTCATGCCCTTACGGCTGAAGATTCCAAATTGACGATGGCGCCGCGGCCAACTATAATCAGCCGACTGTTGAAGAAGGAGTCGCAGATGGACTTTGAGCACAACGACAACGACGCACAATCTTCCCCGGGCCCGTACGAACAGGGAAGGCCGGCACAACCGCCTCTCGAGCCCGGGCCCG
>JAFGCA010000134.1 GCA_016932895.1 Sedimentisphaerales bacterium
CGGCCCTCCGATACCAGTCACAGGCCTCCTGCCAGCGTTCGAGCCGGCTGTGCACGATACCCAGCTTCTCATAGTTCTTGTAGTCGGCCGGGCTGATTTCCACGGCGCGGCCAAAGCAGCGAAGCGCCCGTTCGAGCAGGTCGGTTTGCCTTGTGCCGGACTGTTCGTACTGCTGGACGTAGAGCCTTCCGTTCAGGCCGAGGGAGGCCGCAGAGAGCGGGTCGGCATCGGAAGCCGCATCCAGCAGGGCGTGGGCCTGCTCGAGCTGCCCCGTGGCTATCGCACGTTGGGCTCGCTGCATCAGCGCGGTCGTGTCACGGACCGGTTTCCACGCGTACGCGTAGTACACGCCGACCAGCGCAATTGCAACAACGGCGGCCGTGAGCTTTAGACCAGGGGCGGTCGGCCGTGTTTCAGCCGGGGGTTCCTGAGGCTTTCGGGTCGTTGCGGCCAGACAGGCGATCGCTGTCCAGAAGGCCGTCCACACGCCCGGCTCGAAGAGGGCGAAATCGATCAGGTTGTGCAGCAGGACCGCCAGAATGGCGCTGACCAGGGCGGCCACCAGCAGGGGAACACGGAGGGGCCGGGGGCCCTTGCCGCTCTCATCGAACGTCGCCGCCAGGAGGAAAAACCCGATCAAAAACGCGGCGACCGGTGTGACGTGCAGCGTGAGAATCTCGTAGAGCCAAATGTCAAGGTCGCCGTCCGCCGAAGAGGGCATGAGCATGGGGCGCAGGAACAGCAGGCAGGCGGATATGGCGCACAGCATCGCCAGCGAGAGCGATCTGAAAGACGGGCGCACGGTTTTCGCCTCGGCGGTCTGCAGACTGGCGCCGGAGGCGACGGATCGCCACAGAGGGACCAGGACCATGAGTAGAAAGCCCAGCAGGCCGAGCGGCCCGTACTGGGCGAGAAAGCTCAGGACGAAGTTGTGCGGGTCGGCGACCGACTCCAGGGCCGCCGCCGGTTTGTAGTGGGGATAATAGTCCGCGAAGTTGCCCGGGCCGACGCCGGTGAGGGGGTGGTCGGCGCACATGCGTGCAGTCGCTTCCCAGTACTGCCAGCGCACGAGCATGGAATTGCCGCCCGGCAGTCGGCCGTGCTCGGTGCCGTACGAAATCAGCACATAGCACGCGCCTGCTGCCCCCAGCAGCCCGACGGCTACGGCAATGACCAGGATCTTCCGGGCACGGGCGCCAAACCGGTGGCGAACCCACAAAGACAGGGCCAGAACCGCCGCTCCCAGCAAGCAGGCCATGATCCCACCCTTGCTCTGTGTCAGCAGCAATCCCGCGATGATGATCGCCGCGGCCGCCGCCGGCAGGAGGCGGTTGCGCAGTTGCGACCTGGGCGAGTCGCTGTCGCGGCCGCTGCGGGCCAGCACAATGACGGCCGCGAAGGCCGCCAGGATCGCAAAGGAAGCGGCTGAGTTGCTGGTGGTGAAGAAACCGCGGATACCGCGCGAATACAGCCGGTGCTCGAAAAGAAAATGCTTGAACGTGCCCGGCTCGATGCCCAGCGGTTCGAGCAGGATCTCCGGAGTCTCCTCGTACTGTTCGATCGTGACCTGATTGCTCACCAGGAACTGCTCGGCACACTGATAGGTGGAAACCACGCCCAGGGCGGCTATGACGATAAGCACCAGGATGAGCGAGCTGCGACGGTCGAGAATCTGCGCCAGCAGCAGGCCGGCAAAGACGGGGCCCAGCAGCGTCACGGTATGATGGATGGCGAGGCGCTTGTCGGAAGCGCCGGGGATCGAAACCGCAGTCGCCAGAAACAAGAGGACCAGCCCGACCTCCATTCCCGTGAAGCGGTATCGAAAGCGGTCCGTGCAAATCCGCCAGAGCAGCCAGCCTGCCAGGGCGAAGATCAGCAGGCCGGAGATGGTGACCGTGTAGAGCGTGTCGGTCAGGCCGTTGGGGGCCGTCAACGACTGGGCGGTCGGGGCTTCCGTATACGTGACGCGCAGCGCCAGGATGCAGAGAACCAATCCCAGCAGCACAAGCTCGGGGATTCTCTGGGGTCTGGTCTCGACGGCTTTGGCTTTAGCTGGTTTTCTCGCCATGATGCACGGTGGACTCGAAGATCGCAATGATGGCCACGATCAAAAACGTCTGAACGAAAATGAGGATCGCGCCGGCTACGTTGACCTGGTAGAGAAACGTCGCGCCCAGTCCCGTGCACAGGGTCGCCAGGTAGAGCGTCAGCACGGTTTGCCTGTCGGAGAGCCCGTGGCGCTTGAGCCGGTGCGAAAAATGCTGGGTATCGCCCACGAAGGGACTCTTGCCCTGGCGGATGCGGAGCAGCGTGACGCTGCTGAAATCGTAGAGCGGCACGGCCATGGCCACCAGGGGCATGAAGACGGGATACCAGGGGCCGCTTTGTCCCTGTTGATAGTAGGTGGTGCGCAGGGTCAGCAGCGCCACGAAGAACCCGACGACGAGGGAGCCGGCGTCGCCCATGAAGATGGAGGCCGGGGGAAAATTAAAGATGAGAAAGCCGAGCAGCGCCCCGATGAAGACCAGGGCCAGGCCGCTGACGAAGATTTGCCCGTTGAAGGCCGCGGCGGTTAGCAGGATGACACCGGCGATGGCGGCGATGCCCGCCGAAGCCCCGTCCATGTTGTCGAGAAAGTTGAACGCGTTGATCATCAGGACGATCCAGAACGCCGAGAGACCGACCGTGACGATCCTGCTGGGAATGAAGAACTCGACGCGGATGTCGGCGAAGGCGGCGGCCACTACCGCCACGGCCAACTGCACGGCCAGCTTCACGAAAGGACTCAACGAGCGCTTGTCGTCCCAGAGGCCGACGACGAACAGAACCGTCGCGCAGAGCAAAACCAGCACGAGCTCGTCGAAGCGTCGGAAGAAGTCGGGCGGAGCGAAACCGATCCACTCGGCGATGCCTCCGAGATGGCCCGGCGCCACGAGAAACCTCAGGACCCCGGCCGCTACCAAAATGGCGCCTGCCATTGTCGCGAACAGGGCGATGCCGCCCCCCAGAGCAACGACCGACCGATGGTATCGGCCCGCCGACGGGCGGGCAAGAAGCCCCAGGCGGGGCGCGAGCTTCCGTGTCAAGGCCGTCAGCGCCGCCGAGACGGCAAAGGCGCTGACCAGAAGAACCACTGCAAAGAGAATCAGCATGATGTTCCTGACGCTGTCTGTCACGAATCCGGCGGCGATGTCATTCGCCTGTCGCTCGCGCTCGCAATTGTTGCACGAGCGTGTTCCGTACCGTACTGAAAAAGTCGAAGTATTCCTGCCGGTGATAGTCCGGATACGTGTATGGTAGGGGATGCCAGGCGCCTTTGTCAAAAACAAGCGTGACCTCGGCGTACATTTTCTTGCCGATATAGATGCGGTGGGCGTAGTTTTTGGTGGTCGCAAGAATCAGTTTGGACGGCTCGATCAGGCCCGGATCCAGATTCACCGGTCGCGGGAAGGGCGCCGCCAGCGTTCGGGCAAGCTGTTGTTCGACGGCGTTGGTTTGGTGCTTGATCTGGGCCAGTTGGCCCGGATGAATCAGATCGGCGAGGCTGACGAACTGGCGGACGATATCCGGGCCCGTCTGGTCCCGGTAGTATCGCGTCTGGTCGAAGGACCAGATCTCGCTGACCCGGTCGGTCGGTCCGAGGGCGGTTTCCAGGGCGCTTCGGGCCGCTGTGAGGCACCGCTGATCGCAGGCGAGGATGCCAACGATCAGTTTGACCGGTTTGGGCTCGTTCAGTTCCCACATGTACGCTGACCGGTTGATCTCCTTCGGGGAATGGGCGGGGCGTATTGCAGCACGCTTGCCTCGCGCAGACGCGCGACGGCGAACGACGGTTCCTCCATGAGCCAGCAGAACGCGAAGATGGCCAACGCCGACATGTCGGGGGGATCGTCCGGGACCGGATTGCCACGCCGGGTATTGGATTCGAGACAGGCGCATACACAGTGTACCAACTCCAGGTCCGTTTGCGGGCCGCACGAGTCGTCGTCGGCGGACGTCTCCACAGAGGCGGCCGGGGCAACACCGCTCTTGTCCACCTCGGGGCCGTACAGCTTAATCGCCTGGGCCCGGATGGTCTCAAGGAGCGGGCCGAAATGTCGTGCCGGCTCGATGCGGTTTCTTCGCGTCTTCGGATCCCGGTAGATCGCGCGGAGAATCTTGTCTTTTTCCCACTCCCGCGGCTCGACCTCGAGCGTTACGGAGAATCCGTATTTCTCCACGGCGCGCAAATCGGGAACCGGATAGGACTTGGGCTCTTGTCCTTCGCAGGCGTCGATGCCCGGCACCAGCCAGGGCGTGATGAAGCCGTCGTCGGCGCCGATGTCAAAATTGCGTTTGACCATGTCGCAGAAGAAGAAGTTGCCGACGAACCACCAGTCGCGTACGGCTTCTCCTGCCCGCCACGCCGTGATGCTCGGCTGGGCCTGTAGAAACCGCATTTCGCGGTCGATCAACAGGGTCATGGCCTCGGCGTACTCGTGGTTGGGGTCGGCCATGGCCCGCCCGGCCAGATAGGTGCCCAGCAGGTTCGAATAGCTGTCTTCCCAGGAGAAGGCGGACGGGAATTCGGAATAGAAACCGATGCTCTTAAACCCGAACCACGTGAGAATCTCGTGCCAGGTCGTGCCGGCAAAGGCGAAGTACTGCCCCATCTCGTTGGCGACCTTTACAGCGATGTCTGTCCTGCGGTCCGGCGGCAGCAAGGTCCAGCCTTTGGGGTAGGCGATTTGGACGTGGTACTTGGACGGCTCGGCCATGGTGTACGAGAAGCGGTGTGCGTTCATCAGCAGCGCCCGGCGGCTCTGATAGGCTAAGTAGGCCGCCCAGTCGGCGGCCTTGCGCACATGAGTAATGTCAACGTGTCCGCCGCGGCAGGTGTAGACGATGCCGCCTTGTTCTTTGAGGTTCGACCGGTAGCCGTGCCGTCCGAGGTCGCACGGGTCGAGGTAGTTAGTGCCCAGAGAGGGGCTGGGAAAGCACCCCACTCGCCCCGGAGGCGTACTGCGACCGTCTCTGGGGCGAAGAAACCTCCCCTGCGCCTCGCCCGTGCAGCAGGCAATCGCGAACAGGCAGAGCAGAACATCCGTGTTGTATCCGATTTTCCTCACAAAACGTTCCTCGGTCCGTGATAGGAACGTGGTGTACCACAACCCACAGCGACTATCGTACCATATACGAAACGCGCGTGTAACCCCGAAGCACGCAGTTTTGACGCTTCACGCATGTTCGTTTGTCGAGGGCCCGGAATCTGCGCTGCCGACGGTATCCAATTCAACGCGGCACGGCGCAATCTCCCCGGCCGCTACACATCACAGATACGGGTCGCGTACGTCAGGGCCGCCAGAGGATCGCCTTTCGGGACGAACTCGTGGGCGACGTATCCTTTGAATCCGGTCTCGGCGATGGCCTTCATGATGGCCGGATAGTACAGTTCCTGCGTATCGTCGATCTCGTTCCGGCCGGGATTGCCGCCGGTGTGGTAATGGCCGATGTAGTCCTTGTATGTGCGGATCGTGCGGATGATATCGCCTTCCATGATCTGCGCGTGGTAGATGTCGTACAGAACCTTGACCCGCTCGGAGCCCACCTGCTTGCAGACCTCCGCGCCCCAGGCCATGTTGTCGAGCATGTAGTCCTTGTGGTTGACCTTGCTGTTGAGGTATTCCAGGACGATATTGACCTTCATCTTCTCGGCGTGGCCGACGATCTTCTTGAGGGCCGCGACGGCGTTCTCGATGCCGACGTCGTCGGGAATACCCCGGCGGTTGCCGGAGAAGGAGATCACGTTGGGAAAACCCGCTTCGGCGGTGGAGTCGATGGCCTGGCGCAGCTTGGCCAGACAATCCTCGTGGAACTTCTTGTCGGCCAGGCCGTTCGTCAGCGAGTGGCTGCTGACCATCGAGGCAACCAGTCCATGCTTCTTGACCGTGGCGAAATCGCCCGGGCCGAGCAGGTCGATGGCTTTGATTCCGAGCTTCTTCGAGACTTGGCAGAGTTCGTCGAGCGACCATTTGCCAAAGCACCAGCGGCTCACCGATTGATTGATGCGACCTTTGGTGGCGACGCGCTCGATGGCGTCGAGATCGACCGCCTGCGCCGGGCCGGCCAAACGGGCCGCAACCGTGCCGGCTGCCACGAGAGAGGTGTTGCGAATCAGATTCCTGCGAGACACTCGATTCTTATCCATGGGGTTGCTCCTCTGCAATTTGCGCTGACTTCGTTCCGCCCGCCCTGGTTGGCACGCCGCCCGCGAATTGAGGCCGGTGCCCGGTCCCGAGGCGGATGTCACCCGTTGAGTTTCTCCTTCAGCGAGCCGACCAGTTCGATCACCTTCTGCGGCGCCTCTGCGATCGGGCTCTTCGTGCTTTCGGTCTCCGTGCGGAGCTTGATCTCGACGTTTCCTTCGGCTACGGACCTCTTGCCGACCGTCACCCGTACGGGGATGCCGATCAGGTCGGCGTCCTTGAACTTGACGCCGCCCCGCAGGTCGCGGTCGTCCAGCAGCACCTCGATGCCGGCGGCGCCGAGCCGCTCGTAGATCTCCTGTGACACGCGCGCGACGTCCGGATCGTCCTGGTTGACCGCCGTGATCAGGACCTCGAACGGCGCGATGGAGATCGGCCAGACCGTGCCGTTCTTGTCGTGGTACAGCTCGATCGCCGAGGCCATGATGCGGTTGATCCCGATGCCGTAGCACCCCATCAGGCAGGGCTTCTCGGCGCCGTGCTCGTCGAGGAACGTCGCGCCGAGCTTCTTGCTGTACTTGGTCCCCAGCTTGAAGACCTGGCCCACCTCGATTCCCCGGCGGAACAGCAGCGGTTTGCCGTCATAGGTGTCGCCCTCGACGGCGTTGCGCAGGTCGGCCACCAAGACGTTGTCTCCCTCAAGCGGAAAGTCTCTGCCCGGGACCACGTTGCGGGTGTGGTAATCGGTCTTGTTGGCGCCAGTGACGCCGACGGCCATCGCGGCCACCGCGTGATCCACCAGCAGTTTCGAGACCCGCTCGCCCAGACCCATCGGACCGGCGAATCCGACTCTGGCGCCCGTTACTTTCTCGATGGTGGCCTCGTCCGCCAGCTCGGAGTGCTTTCCGCCGAGCGTTTGCGTGAGCTTCTCGGGGTTCATTTCGTGGTCGCCCCGGATCAGGGCCGCGACGGTTTCGCCGTCGGCGTCGAAGATGAGCGTCTTGATCATCTCGCGGGGCTCGGTCTTGAGGAATGCACAGACGGCTTCGATGGTTCCGACGTTCGGCGTGTGCACGTCTTCCGGGGCACCGACCTCGTCCGGGGCCTGCTGTTTGGGTAGCGGATCGACGGCGGCCTTTTCGAGGTTGGCCGCGTACGAGCCGTCTTCGGTGTGGACGATGGTGTCCTCGCCCGAAGCGCACGGGATCGTGAACTGGTGCGAGCCCGAGCCGCCCATCTCGCCCGACTCGGCCTGGACGATCACGTACTCCAGGCCGCACCGCTCGAACACGCGGCAGTACGCGTTGTACATCGCCATGTAGGACTTGTGAAGGCTGTCCTCGTCGGCGTCGAAACTGTAGGCGTCCTTCATGATGAACTCGCGCGAGCGCAGGACGCCGAAACGCGGGCGGAACTCGTCCCGGAACTTCGGGCTGATCTGGTACAGGTTGATCGGAAGCTGCTTGTAGGAGTTGATCTCGGCGGCGGCATGGTACGTGAAGACCTCCTCGGCCGTCGGGCCCAGGACGTTCCACCGCCCGTGGCGGTCCTTCACGCGGCACATCGTCTCGCCGTAATCGGTGTCCCGGCCCGTCTGCTGCCACAGCTCCCGAGGCTGCAGGCAGGGCACCAGGATCTCCTGCGCCCCGGCCCGGTCCATCTCCTGACGCACGATCTCGATGATCTTCCGCAGGCAACGCCACCCTAACGGCAGATACGTGTACGTGCCGCTGGCCACCTTGCGGATCAAACCGGCCCGAATCATCAACTGGTGGCTCGGAACCTCCGCATCGGCCGGAACCTCCTTCACCGTCGGGATCAACATCTGACTGTATTTCATCTGTGATGCCTCACATATACGCACTATTCCATTGTCAAGAAGGGCTGTTTATAGCCCACCCGGCCCCGAAATTCAAGCCAAATCACCTTGCTACATGCGTCGGGGGTTGAATGATCTCGGCAACCTTGGCATAATATCAACCGTGAGAGTGGCGGCAGCTTTGCTGCGCAGACGTGGGCCGTCGGATGTGACGGCCGGGATTAGGATTCGTTCCCTCGACCGTGCGGAACGCGAGGCATCATGAATCTGCCGCAATTGTGCCAGTACAGTGAGGGCCTGGCCAAAATGCTGGCCAGCGGCATCGACATCAAGCAGGCGCTGCGCGTCGCCGGGCGGTGTATGGCGGGCCGAGAGAACAGGCGCTTCGCCGCTCGCATGGCCCAGGCGTTGCTCTCGGGAGACGACCTGCCCGAAAAGGAGTTCTCCGGATCGCTGCCCCCTTTTTACCGGATGATCGTCGAATGCGGCATCCTGACCGGGCGGCTGCCTCAGGCCCTGGGCTCGGCCGCCTACTATGTGCGCCAGGTTCTGCCGGTGCGGCATACCCTTCGCCGTTGTGGCTGGTATACGCTGTTCGCCTACCTAATCTGTATCGTCACGACCTGGATCTTCCAGAGCCGGCTGTCCTTCTTCGCGCTGTTGATCCTGGCAGCCTTCCACGTGCTGCCCAAATGGATAGAAACCCTGGCCTATCAGCGGGACGCCATCCTGGTCAAGATGCCCTTTGCGGGAACCTGGATCCAGCAGGTCTCGTTGCTGGAGTTCTTCTCATGTCTCGACGTCTGCTACGACAGCACGCTGAGCGTCCCTGATATGTTCGAGCATTCCAGACGGGCGGTGGGGAACCTGGCGCTGCGTCGGCAACTGCTCGAATCCAAAGTGGCGGTCGAACGCGGCGACAGCTTCGCCGACGCGCTGCGAAAGACCCCGTTCATCCCCCGCGGTATGGTCACCGACGTCCGCGCCAATGAGTTGTGCGGCAAGCTGGAACTCAGCTTTCATGGCTTTGCGCAAGAACTGAGGAAGCTGATCGAGGCCAAACTCGAGCCCATCAAGGCCTATGCCGCCGGCTGGGTCATTACTTACGGGTTGCTGATTCCCCTGACGGTCGTTCTGCCCGTCTTCATCAAGGTCGACTGGCTTCCATGGTATCTGATGTTCGTCGCGGGAGACCTGTGGTTGGTTTGCACCTACATGGCCATCGTCAACTACCGCGACAAACGCATCGGCGTCAACTGCTGGTGGGAAGGTCTCCGCGACACCGAAGACATGCCCCAGTGATACCAGGCCGACTTTCTGTCAGGGTGCGATGCGCCGTTGCCGGCGTCTCGGCCCGTCTGCTGCCACAGTTCCCGAGGCTGGAGACAGGGCAGCAGGATTTCCTGCGCCCCGGCCTTCGGTTTGAGCTTTCCGAGTAAAGCGGGGCTGTGGCATCATGGGGCGCCGCTCGAAATTGCGGGAGCAGCGTATGGCCGATAGCGAGGCCGGACGGAAATACGGCTTCGAGGGATAGCAGGCTCTCTGGACGGACACGGCCCGGCGTCACCTCTGCGCCGCCGGCCTCACCAGAGTTCTCAACCACGCGGTCAAATTCGCCCGCTGGCGACCCCCTCGCGCAACCGTAGAAAGAAAGCCGCGACCCCTTAGTCCCCCGACACCAGCAGGCAGGCATGCTTCATTCGCGACCACGCCCCTTCGAACCGACGCCAGGGTAGCGCGGCAAAACCGTGGGCGGGGTCCATAACCAGGACCTCTTGAGGTTTCAACCCGACCACGACGACGAAGTGGTCCTTGCGCGGCTCCAGCGCCCAGGCCAGGGCTTGGCAGGTGGCGACGAGAATCGGCACGCCATCAAAGAGATGGAGGCTCCTTGGCAGACGCACAGCACAGATCAAAGGTCTGCCTTTGGATATCTGCTCCTCGACCTCGCTGCGGGATTGCGTATCCATGGAGATGACGTAGGCCTTGCGTTCCTCGGCTTCGGCAATGGCTCGAAGTCCCAGGAGAAAGTACGGCCGGCGCTCTCGACTCGGGTACTTCCGGACGATCTGTGCCTCTGAAATGTCGACGTCCCAGTACGCTAATACACTCGACAGGCACGCCGGGCCGCACGTGTAGTGTCTGCTCTGCCGGACTACCTCGACGGCACAATACTGAAAGTCCCCATACCGGCGCTGGAACGAAGGCTCGTCGGTGCTCGTCGGCAACGAACCGCATCCCTGCACGAGAAGGAAAGCCAACAGCGATAACGGTACGAACGACCGGGTCAGATCACGAGTCAACTCGCGCGCAAAACCAGAGTTCGGCATCACGCATTCCCCATGGGGTCCCGTTCTGTGCCACCGCAAGTACGGAATCCTAATCGATCGTGCCCGTGAGATACAGAACGAGGAATACCACCCCTACGACCGCAAGGACCAGCACCACCCCATCGCCCGCGGCGACGCTGGAAAGCTGATCCGCGTCCTCTGCTTGCTGCGCAGCCAGCGCTGCGTCCTCCGCATCGGTCACCGGCTTTCTCGAAACCGTGCCGGCGAAGGCCGGCGCCGCGATCAACCAAATCATGCAACCGAGTAGAAAATAGGGGATCAGTTTCGACATGTTCTTGCTCCTTCTTAACCATGCCCGTACGGCCTGTCCGTCGGCCACTCGCCGTCGAGCCGTCCAGCCCTGGAAACTCTGCCGGCGGACCGCATCGCGTAGCCTTGTCGCGCATCACCATAGTGCAACTCCCGCCAGATTTCAAGCCCGAATATCCGCAACGTACGCAGACGCATCCGGAGCCAACGGCAGTGATTCCGGGACGCTGATGTTGATGCCTCGCCCAAGAGCGAGCAGCAGGGGGCACAGCACCGGTTCTGTGCGGCCGTTTTTGCTTGACGGGGGCGCGAGATGTGGTATGATCAATGGAGAACAAAGAGAACGAGATGGTACCATCGGCAAGCCATGGGCAACTGTCCGTCGCCAACCCGTGCCCGCCGAGGTAGGCGTCCCAAATGCTGGCTCACTGCCGGGACATTTCCGCCGAGACGCGGAGATTGCCGCTATGAATGTAAATGCATATCTGATAAGCGTTTATGTCCGACTCTTCGTGTTTCCCCC
>JAFGCA010000135.1 GCA_016932895.1 Sedimentisphaerales bacterium
GCATCGGCGTGCGCAGGATCCGGCGAAGATGAAGGAACAGGGGCTTCTTTGGTCCCTTGAGACGGGCTGGGCTGGCCGATATGATGTGGGGCTGGCAAGACCGGCGCGGGGGCGGTAGGATACCGGGATGAGCATCGAGGCGATTCAGACGGAGCTGGAGGGGGTAATCGTGGTCCAGCCGAAGGTTCTTGGTGATACGCGGGGGTTCTTCCTGGAGACGTATCACCAGGGCAAGTACGCCGAGGCCGGGATCAGCGGTCCGTTTCTGCAGGACAATCACAGCCGATCGCAGCGAGGCGTGGTGCGGGGGCTGCACTATCAGCTGAACCATGCGCAAGGCAAGCTGGTGTACTGTGTTCGGGGGGCGATTTTCGATGTCGCGGTAGACATTCGGCGAGGCTCAGCCACGTTCGGCAAGTGGTTCAGCGTGGAGCTGTCTGAGAAGAATCGACGTCAAATCTATATTCCACAAGGGTTTGCGCACGGATTCATGGTTCTGAGCGACTGGGCGGACGTGTACTACAAATGCACCGATGTGTACCACCCGGGAGACGACTACGGTCTGTTCTGGGCGGATGAGCACATCGGGATCGCCTGGCCGGGGGATGTTGGGCAGGTGATCGTGTCTTCGAAGGACGCCGCAAATCCCCGGCTGCGCGAGGTGGAGCCGAATCTGCTGCCGGAATAGGCCGGAACTGCAAGGGGAGCCAGAGGGGACTAGCTTTTCAACGAGGCGAGTGCGTCATAGTTGACGCGGATGGTGCGCTCCACGTCCTCCTCGGTGTGGGCCGTGGAAAGAAAGAACGCCTCGAATTGGGCGGGCGGCAGGTAGATGCCCTCGGCGAGCATGGCGTGGAAGTAACGCGCGAAAAGATCCGTATCGCAGCGGCGGGCGTCGCCGAAATTCCTGACAGGCGTGTCAGTGAAGTAGAGGCAAGCCATGGAGCCGACCCGCTGGTACTGGAAGGGCAGGGCGAGGGACTTGAGGTTGTCGCGGACGCCCTGTTCGAGCTGGGCGGCGCGGGATTCGAGAGTGTAGTACGCGTCGGGGGTAAGGCGTTCGAGGGTGGCCAGTCCCGCCGCGACGGCCAGGGGGTTTCCGGAGAGAGTGCCGGCCTGGTAAACCCGGCCGAGAGGGGCCAACTGATCCATAATGCCGGCCGGGCCCCCGAAGGCGCCGACAGGAAGGCCGCCGCCGATGATCTTTCCGAGAGTGGTCAGGTCCGGGGTGACGTCGTAAAGCTGCTGCGCGCCGCCGGGAGCGAGGCGAAAGCCGGTCATGACCTCGTCAAAGATCAGCAGAGCGGCGGTTTCGGAGGCAAGGTGGCGCAGGCCCAGGAGAAAACCCGGATCGGGCGGAATGAGTCCGGCATTGCCGACGACGGGTTCGAGGATGATCGCGGCGACCTGGCGGGGATGGGCGAGCAGGAGTTTCTCGACGGAGGCGAGGTCGTTGAATTCGGCCACGAGAGTGTCGGCGATGGTGGCGGGGGGGACCCCGGGGCTCGAGGGCGCAGCGGCTGGGGCGGCGAAGGTGGCAACGCCCGAGCCCGCCTGGACGAGGAAGGGATCGGCGTGGCCGTGATAGCAGCCGGCGAACTTGATGAACTTGGGGCGTTGCGTGTGCGCGCGGGCCAGGCGAAGGGCGGTCATGGTTGCTTCCGTGCCGGAGTTGACCAGGCGGACCTTTTCGACGGAAGGCACGGTCTCGACGATGCGCCGGGCGAGTTGAACCTCGGCGGCCGTGGCGCAGCCGAAAGAGGCGCCTTGGCTGGCGGCGGCTTGAATGGCTCTAACGACGTCGCGATGCGCGTGGCCGAGGATCGCGGGCCCCCAGGAGCCGCAGTAGTCGAGGTACTCGCGGCCTTCGACGTCCCAGAGGCGGGCGCCGGCGGCGCGGGCGATGAAGCGGGGCGTCCCGCCGACGGCCCCGAAGGCGCGGACGGGAGAATTCACGCCGCCGGGAATACAGTCTTGCGCCGCCGCGAACCACTGTTCGTTTGTCTGTGCAGCAAGGTCGGGAGCCGGTGCGGTCATGGGGCAGTCTCCGTGAAAAATCGCGTGGGCTCCTTTTTATACTCAACGGTGGTTCGAAGCAAGTCGCGTTGTGAAGCCTGGACACTGGCGGCGAGTTGCTCGGCGAGGCGGGCGAGTTCGTCGGAAGTGCGGGCGTGGAGCATGGCGTAGATGTTGAACGGCCACTGGTGGACAGGAGGCCGGTGGTAGCAGTGCGAGACATTAGGGGATTGGGCGAGGGTTTCGCCGGCGGCATGGATGCGGTCAGGGGGAACGACGAGAACGAGCAACGCGTTGGCGGTGTAGCCCAGGCGGGTGTGGCGGACGCGGGCGGCGAAGCGGCGCAGCAGACCCAGCAAATGCCAGTCATGAAGCTGGTGCAGGAGTTTCTCGACGGAACAGCCGGCGCGGTGAGCCGGAGTATCGAAAGGAGTCTCGATGAGTTCGAGCGGCTCCTGAATCACGCGAATCACGCGGATGTGCTGTTCGCTGAGCAGGAGAGGTTCGTGGGCGGGATTCGCAGGCGGCTCGGGAGTATTGAAGATCGGCTTGGCGCCGGCAGTGGGCTGGAAGGTGGTGCGAAGCTTGTAGCGACGGATGGCGGGCAGCGAGTGAAGACGGGCGTCAGGGTAGCGGTCGCGGAGGGAATCGAGAATGTCTTCGATGAGGTCGCAGGTAGGCGCGGCGAGGGTGAACCAAAGGTTGAAACGGCCGGTGCGAGCGTAATTGTGGCTGACAGTGGGCAAGGCGTTGACGTCAGTGACAAAGCCGCCCAGATCGGGGTCCGGAATGGCGCCGGCGACAAGAGTGGTCGTGTAGCCGAGTCGTTGGGCATTGAAGAAGGGGCCTATGGAACGGAGAATGTTCTTCTCAGCCAGTTTTTGGGTCGCAGCGAGGGCGTCGGCAGGGGAGCAGGCGAGTTGATCAGCGAGGGTGTCAAACGGGCGAGGCTCGAGGGGGAAGCGAGCTTGCAGGAGGGAGATAAGTTTGGTGGTCAGTTGGTCCATGGCAGAGAATCAGCGAGTTGAGCCTGCGGGGCGAGGCGGGTGATAGACACAGAAGGGTTCAGGAGCGAAGGGGTCGCCCGTGAGGGCATAGGCGCGGGCGCGACAACCGCCGCAAAACGTGCGATATTCACACCATCCGCACTTACCATGATAGTCATCGACGCGGCGGATCTGATCGAGGAACGGCGAGGTGTTCCAGATCGTGCGAAAGTCCATCGCTGGGGCAGTAAGCTGGCCGGCGGAGGTTTCGAGGAAGCCGCAAATTTGGACCTGGCCGGTGTGGGAAATGAAGGCAAAGGACTTGCCGCCGAGGCAGCCACCAGGCGAATGATCGATCTGATTCTCAGTGGGGTCTTCGCGAAGGATGCGTTGGTAGTGTGGGGCGCAAGTGACGCGAATAATGAGCGAGGTGGTGTGGCGGAGGTCTTTGATCTGGTGCAGGAGGGATTCATATTGCTCGGGCGGCAGGGCTTCGTCGGCGAGCTCGCGGCCGCGGCCGGTAGGGACGAGCAGGAAGGGGTTGAACGTGGC
>JAFGCA010000136.1 GCA_016932895.1 Sedimentisphaerales bacterium
AAGAAGAGGCGCTGCCTGAGACCGTCCCCGCCGCCACAACCTGACGGGACGCCCAGCCCCTGCACGGCCCCGAATTATCAGGGGACTGCTTGAGACTCGCCGCGACCCGCGGTAGACTGGCACCGCGTACGTGGCGCATGGACCCGATTTCGACGCGCCCGGCCTGCTTTGCGCCGGGCCCGATGCAGGAGAATGCCATGTCTTCAGATCAGATCAATCGCAGGGAATTCGTAGGCCTGACCACAGCAAGCATCGCCGGAAGCGTTCTGGGCATCGGCTCCGCTGGTGCGCCCGGTGCGGCACAGCGTGCCTGGGACCCCCAAAAGCCGCTCGTCTGCACGGGCCGGTCGCTGATCGTTCAACCCGTGCTGATGTACCGTGTCGCCGAAAAGCGGCCCGCAACCTCGTGGAAGTCATGGGGCGGAGTGCAAACCGAAACTGCCGCCGCGACCGAAGCGAAACGCATATCGGAGGAGTTGGACGCGCTGTCGGCCCGGGCCGAGTTTCCCACGAAGATCCTGCCCATCGTCAAGGTCAGGACGCCCGCCGAAGCCGCCCGCGTGCACGAGCGTGCGTATGACGTGGTCGTGGTCTGCGCCGCCACCGGTTCGGGAGACACGCTGCGGGCCTGCTTTGCCCGACAAAAGGACAAGGACTCCATCGTCTTCGTGCGACATCGGTCCGGCCTGGCCTATTACTGGTACGAGGCCCTCAGCACCCGGTACTTGCAGACGGGCGCGGCGCAGCCCGGCCGAAACTCCTGTCGCGACCACGGGGGCGTCCATGTCGATGACGTGGTCGTCGATGACTACGACGAGATGCTCTGGCGGTTTCGCGCCCTGTACGGGCTCAAGAACTTCCTCGGCGCCCGCGTCGTCGCGCTGGGCGGGCCCTGGGGCAAGTATGCCCCTGATGCGCCGCAGGTGGCCCGCGAGAGGTACCGCCTCAACATCATCGACGTCTCCTACGACGACGTCACGGCCCGCCTCAAGGCCGCCCGCAACGACCGCAGGCTTCTCGCCGAGGCACAGCGCCGCGCCGAAACATACCTCGCGCTGCCCGAAACGACCCTCATGACCGAGAAGGACTTCGTGACCAACGCCTTCGTGCTACACGAGACCTTCAAGGAACTGATGCGCGAGCACAACGCGCCGGCCTTCACGATCCGCGGCTGCATGAGCACGATCCTGCCCATCGCCCAAACCACCCCCTGCCTGTCCCTGAGCCTGATCAACGACGAGGGCCTCATGGCCTTCTGCGAATCCGATTTCGTCATCATCCCCGCCGGCATCCTGCTGCACTACATCGCGAGCAAGCCCGTTTTCCTGCACAACTCGACCTTCCCGCACGACGGCGTCGTCACCTGCGCCCATTGCAGCGCCCCGCGCCGGTTCGACGGCGCCCGCTACGAGCCGGCGCAGATCATGACGCACTACGAATCCGAATACGGAGCGGCGCCGAAGGTCGAGATGCCCCGGGGACAGCAAGTCACGTTCATCGACCCCGAATACAGCACCGGCCGCTGGCTCGGCTTCACCGGCGTCGTCAAGGACAACCCGCTCTACGAGATCTGCCGCTCGCAGCAGGACGTCGAGATCCAGGGCGACTGGAACAAGCTGCGTAGCGAAGTCCGCGATTCGCACTGGATGATGGTCTACGGCCAGCACCTCAAAGAGCTCGGCTACGCCGCCCGCAAAATCGGCATCGACTGGATCGATCTCTCGCAGGCCTGACGGGGCTTCGCGATGAAGGATCCTATTTCGCGAGGAACTCCTTGATCAGCGCGGCGCAGACGTCGTCGCATGCTTTGGCGACGTCGCCGCCACCCTGATTGGTGGCCGCCATGACGGCGAAGTTTCGCTTCGGCGCCATCCAGACCACCGCGTAGTTCTGGTTGTTGGTCCCCGTGTGGGTGAGGACCTCGCCGCCGGCCCAGTCCCGCGATTTTACGGCCCAGCCCTTGGCATAGTCGCCGCCGAAATCGGGCGTGTGAAGCTCGGTTATGCTCGACGGAGGAAGAATCGTTTGCACGCCCTGTCGTCCCTTCAGATGCGCCAGCACGAATTTGGCCCAGTCGCCCATGGAACAGTGGACCGTTCCGCCGGGTCCGATGGCGGGGGGATTGTCGCTGAAGCGGCCCGGGCCGATCGGCTTCAATTTGCCGTCGGAGAACCGGTGCTGCCAGGGCTGATCGATCTTCCCCGGCGTTCCCATCGCACCGAATCCGGCGCTGCCCATGCCCAGCGGCTCGAACACCATCTCTTGCATGAGCGTTTCATAGGGCGTCTTCATGATCTGCTCGGCGATCGTCCCGGCGACGGCAAAACCGGCGTTGGAATAGAGGTATTCCTCTCCCGGCACCGTTGTCGGCTCCTGGCGCAAGATCAACCGGGTGTAGGCCAGCCGTTGCTGCATCGGCGCGCCGGGCAATCGGTGCACGTCCCGGAACGACATGCCCTCGGGCCACGAGGCGCCCGAACCGGGCAGGCCCGCGCGGTGCGCGAGCAGATGCCGGATCGTGACGGTTCGATAAGCGGGGCGCATATCCTCGACCAGGTCGGGCAGCAACTCCGCCAGCGTCGCATCCCACCGAAGCTTGCCCTGCTCGATGAGGATCGCGATGAGCGTGGCCGTCATGGCCTTGGTGCACGAGCCCAAATGGAATTGGTCGACCGACGTGACCTTGACGTCGCTGCCGGCCTTGCGGACGCCCCTGGCCGCCACCCCACACACCCGACCGTCCAGAATCACCGCGGCCGCCACCGCCGGCACGTCGTACGCCTGCCGGACCGATTCAATCACAGGGACAATGCGGTCGCCCGATCCGAAACACAGGCAAGGCGTAAGCAAGAAGACGAACGACAACGCCGAAACCCAGCCACGTACCGTGCGTCCGCGTCGCTCGCACACAGAATCGTCAACGGACAATGTCATCATCAGAAGAACCACCTTCCATCAAAAAAACAAATCGCCTTTCCGTTCCAGCCCCTATGCGGCCGTGCTCGTCAATGGCAACGTCCGCTGAGAATAACGAGGCACCCGCCGAGCCGTCAATTGGGAAAACTGCGCGTTGCTGCCTCAGGCAAGTCGTCGCAAATAAAACCAGGCCCGGTAAAGACAAACGATGATTTCGATTGTTGTATGGGCGAACGGTGGTCGTTTCGGATCGCGTGATTCGCTCGTTGTGGGCGGAGGCAGACCGCTGCAAAACCAATGTTTTCGTATCAGGAAGGAGAACACAATGAACATTCGGAATCTCTGCTTGTTGACCCTGGGCCTTTTGGCAATCGGAACAGTTCCGGCCGCAGCCCAAAGTAAGCTGGGCGATTTCGTGACGCAGTACGGCTACGACTGGCTGCTGGGCAAATGGACAGCCACCGACAACGAGGGACAGCGCGTCGAGGTCAACTACAAGTGGGGGCTCGACAAACACATCGTCGTGATGGATTTCAGCATGGGAGACTTCGCGTTTCACGGCATGACCATGCTCGTCGTCTCAAGCGAGGAAGTTGCCCTGGCCGGTGCGGACAACCAGGGCGGCATCTGGAAGGGCACCTGGGGCGACAACTACGGCGACGCCGTCCTGAAAGTCGAGGGCGTCCAGGCCGACGGAGAGACCCAGAAGGTCGAGATCGTGCACAGGAACCTCGACGCCAAGACCATCAAGATCAGCATCTACGGCCTCGACAGTTGGGGCTACCGCGACGCCGAGCCCTGGAGCACCCTGACCTGCAAACGCCAATCCCGCAAGAAGTGATCCGGACCCCCACCGGACATCCACAAAAAGCCTGTCCATCAGGGGCGCGCCCGTCACCCGAACGGTCGCGCCCCTTCGTCGTGGCACCTCCCCCGGGGGCCTCCCCGCGTCTGTGACAACATTCCGGCCTGCGCTTCACCAACTCGATAGGCAATATTTCGCGGTCGGCGGCGACTACCCGGGCGGAGGCGCCGGTCGCCCCGTCGGCGTGTTTGGAGTTGCGTTTGCGGCCTTGTGTCCTACAATGGCGGTTGGCGCGGGTATGAACGCGACATTTGAGTGACCATGTGTCTTTACGTATGCTGGATTTGCAGGAAAAGATAAGCGGCGCACAATCGGCGACCGAACCGATGCGGCGTGAGCTGGCCGAACGGGCGACGAAGGAGTACTTCGCGGCGCTGCGCGTCACGAAAGACCCGGGCCCGGGCGACTTCGAAGCCGCCCAATCGCGGGCCCACGCCGTCTTGAAACAAGAGCTGCTCGCAACCGCTTCGCTCGGCACAATCGACGGCCGGACCGATTTCGAGGCCCGCGACGTCGCCCATGTGGCGCTGGGCTTCGAGACGATTGCCCGGCCCCCGCAGATTCCCAGACTGCTGGCGGTCCCTGAAACGAAAGCGACTACCTCGGCCCTGGCGGCGGTGGCCGGGGCGGTAGCGGGGATGCTCCTACTGGCCCCGGTCCTGCGTGTCGCGCTCGACATGCGCGATCTCGGACTGACGGTCGGCGGGCCCGTCGGGGCGCTGCTGGCGGTCCTGCTCGTGCACAAGCTGGCGCGAATAAGGCTCCTGACGAAGATTCTGCCCTGGGCATTCAGCCGGCCCAAACCGCTGCAAGGCAACATCCGGGGCGAATATGAGAAAACCGTGCGCGCCGCCATCGAACAATGGCTGGAATGGGCCGTGGTGGTTCTGACGGCCCTGTGCTTCCATCGAACCGGCGCGAAGAAATCGGAAACGGATGAGGGCAAGGCCTTCCGCCGACTGGCCAAGGTGATCTACGCGCTGCACCAGGCCTCGCCCGAATCGCTGGCGGTCGTCGCCGACGAACTGCTTCAGGAGGCCCGCAACAGCGGCTTCGAAGGCCTCCAGGGCGCGCCTGCCTTCACGGCGGCCGGCGCGAAGGAGGAGACTCTCCTCTGGCAACAGAACCTCCAAAGCAAGTACGAGACCTTCGGTCACGTCACCGAGGGCGACCGTGTGACCATCGAGCGGCCCGCCGTCGTCTTCGACGGCAAGGTCGTACAGCGCGGGCTCGTTCGCAGAGTCCGCGACAGGACGTAACATGGATACTCGGGGCATTCTGGCAATCGATTTCGGCACGACGAACTCTTACTTCTGTAAGTGTCCGGCGGACCAGATCTCCCCGGTCGGGGTGGATTTCGGCACGGGACGCGACGGTCTGCCCACGACGATTCTCTACCGCGCCGACCGCGAGCCGCTGGTGGGCGACCAGGCGTTGCACGAATACGGGGAGGCCTCCGCCGAGGAACGCAGCCGGTATCAACTGCGCACGCAGTTCAAGCCCGACATCGTCGACAGCGCCGAAGCGGCCCAGGCCGCCGTCGATTTCCTTCGCACCATCGTGGCCCAGTCCCAGCGCCGGCACATCGTGCTGGACCCGCCGAAGCAACACGTCATCTTCGGTGTGCCCAGCGAATCGGAGAGCCGCTTTCGCACCGAGCTGGCGGGCATCGCTGAGACCGCCGGCTACGGCAAGGTCCGGCTCGTGGACGAGCCCAAAGGGGCCCTGCTGCACCATCTCTGGCACAAGGATTTCTCCCCGGAGCAGGCGCAGAAAGGCATCCTCGTCATCGACTTCGGCGGTGGGACCTGCGACTTCGCCTTCCTGCAAAGCCTGCAGGTCTGCCACTCCTGGGGCGAGATGGAATTGGGCGGGCGGCTGTTCGACGACCTGTTCTTCCAGTGGTTTCTCGAGCAGAACCCGGCGGCGCTGAAGGAAATGGAAAAGGCGGGCGACGCGTACTACGTCCATTCGTACCTGTGCCGGGAAGTGAAGGAGTTTTTCTCGCTGACGATGGCGCGCGACCGCAGTGAGACCGTCAACAAATCCATCGGCCGCTATGGCAGTCTCAGAGGCATGAGCTGGCCGGACTTCCTCGAGCGCGCCGGGGCCTATCGGCCCAGCCCGACGTTCGTGGGCCATCTGCACGACATGGGCGTGCGCTGCGACCGGATTTTGCAGGCCCAAGAGCCCATCGATTTGATCGGCTGGTTCCGCGCGTCCCTGGCGCAGGGACTCAATGAAAAGTCGGTGGCTACCGGTGACATCAGCCGGGTGATCTTAGCCGGCGGCAGCAGCCAGTGGCCGTTTATCCCCGACGTCGTCTGCGACATACTGCACCTCCCCGCTTCCGACGACGACCGCGGGCCGCTGGGTCACACCCTGATGCGCAGCGACCGGCCTTACGCGGTCATCGCCCAGGGGCTGGCCATCCTGCCCGCGTTGCAGAAAAAGTTCGACGAGACGCGGGACAAGCTGCGGGCGGACCTGCCCGAGTTCTGCCAGACGCAGGTCCGGCCCCTGGTCGATAGTGTGACGGAGAAATACATCGCCGGCGTCGCCGCCGACGTGACATCGGAGCTGTTCGAAAAGACAATACGGCCGACGCTGGAGGAGTTTCGCCGCAGCGGCGGCTCGGTAAAGACGTTGCGGGACACCGTCGCCGGCAAGGTCGCCGACAACGAAGCGCAGCTCCGGGACATCATCCAGGAGCGTTTGCAAACGCTGCGCCTGGGCTTGCCGGGTCAGCTCAACGAGATGCTGTCGCGCTGGTTCGGCTCGTATGGGCTCAGCGTGGGCGACAAGCCGGTCAAGCAGACCAGTCAGGTCCCGGTGGGCGAGGACATGGTGCGGCCGGATGCGCCCGATCTGTACGGGCCCGTCTGCGAGACGGTCGGATGGTTCGTCGTGGCGCTGGCGACCAGCGTCGGCGCGGCTGTGAGCGGCGGAGGCGGCATCGCCCTGCTGGCGACCGGACCGGTCGGATTGGTCGTCGGCGCCGTCCTCAGCGCCGTCGCCGCCTTCCTGGCCGTGCGACACGGAAAGGCCCGCGCCCGCGAGCTGGCCGACAACTGGAACGCCCCCGCCTGGATCGTCAGGAACGTCCTGACCTCCACGCGGATCGCCAAGATGCGCCGGCAGTTCAAAGCCCATCTCCAGGAGTCCCTCCGCCGCCAAACCGCCCCCCTCCAGAACGAGCTGGAAACGAAAATCCGGGAAGTCACCCACAACCAGATCGAAGGCCTCTCCGAAGTCACACAACTATAGCTTCCGCAGCGGGTGGCAGCGTCAAGGCCGCAGGCCTTGGCGATGGGATTATTCGAACGCGGGAAAACCATCGCCAAGCTGCGCTTGACGCTGCCACCCGAGGATTCGTTTGGTCGCGAGCGGCTCAGGACGAGAACGTCCCCTCACACAGGGATTCTGTCTGACGCGTATCGGTCCCGGCGGGCCGGGGTTTATCGCTCGCGTTTGAGCAGGACGGTTCGGGCCTGAGCATGCGTCAACTGCTTCTCGATCTCCAGCAGGTCCGGATAGTCCTGCGACTCGACGATGAAGGGATCCAGCTCGACCTCGTGGGTGAAGACGAGGGTGGCCGCGTCGCCGCTGTCGGGGCCCTTTGCGGTGACGCTGACGGCGACGGTTCCGCCGCCGCCGGGCAGAGACAGCCGCCTCTGCTGCGGCGCGAGCACCAGGCGCCAACTCCCCTCGGGCAGCTCCACTACGGTCGAGATGCGCCGGCGCAGGGCGCCGGCCCGGTAGAACGGATTCTCGTGCGTGTCGGAGCGCAGGTTGAACAGACGGCCGAGCGATTCAGGCAGCTCGAAGTACAGAAAGTCCCCGTCGCGCACGGCGTATTTGTCGACCCGCACGACGAACGACTCTACGCCCGGATAGGAATTGAAGTCCGTCACCAGGTCGCCGTCGGCGACCGCCGCCTGCGAGATCTCCGCCACCAGCTCCTGGTAGTAACGGTTGCGTTCTTCAGGAGGCATTTCGGCGAACATCCGATGGCGGATCGCAAAGGATTCGCCGGAGTTCTTGCGAGCGGCGGCGATGCGAGCGTCGCCTTCTTCGGTCAGCGTGAGGCGATACCCGTAGTACCTGAGGTCCTGTTTGTCCTGCGCGATCGAAATGGTTTCCGTCCGGCCCTGGGCCAGCGGCAGGGCCAGGTGGCCGTGGGCCGGCGTGGAGCCCAATTCCGCGTATTGATTGGTATCGTTTAGATAGACCTCGGCCCAGCCGTTGCGTACGCGGACGAGCACCTGCCCGAACGTATTGCCGGCGGGATAGCGCGCCTCCAGGCGCTGCAGGGAGGCGAGTTGGGAGCCGTAATCGACGAGGACGAATTCCGGCTTGAGGCCCGCCGCTTCGAGCATGGCATAGAGCAGGACGGCCCGGTCGGCGGTGTTGCCGTACCCCTCGGCGAGCGTGCGATCGGCCGGGGTGATGGCATCGAGAGGCAGGCCGTCGATGCCCGGTCCGGCCGGCCGGATGTTCTTGGCCACGTAATCGCGAATCTCCACGATCCTCTCGGCCGCGGTCTTGGCGCCGTTGGTGATCTCGCGGGCGCGAGCCGTGGCGTCCTGCTGTCCGTCGGCCGCTTCGCGCAACACCGCCAGAACGTCCTTCGCGTACGTCTGCCAGTCTCCCGTGGTAACGCGCAGGGTAGGACTGTAACTGTGCAAAGGCGGGAGAAAATCTTCCCGCTTGATGGCGCCCTGGTCCGCCGCGCTCCACTCCCAGGCGACCTTGCGTCCCTGCGGCTGCGTGCCGGAGACGATCACGCGGGCGGCTTCCAGGCCCGACGCTTCGTCGGCGATGGCAATCCCGTTGTCGTCGGTCATCGTGCGCAGAAGGATGGACGCCGGCGCGGTCAGCTTGACGGTCTTGCGCTGGATCGGATCGAAACTGCGAAAGACGTGGGTGGTCTCGAAGAAGGGCCGGTCCTTCTTCACCCGCTCGTATTCGTACTCGATCACGCTGCCGACTTCGACGGCCGGCAGGCTGACGACCAGTGTCTTGGCCGCCGGATACCGCGGGGCCGAAGCGACCCAGGCCGCATCCATCAGGTTGATCTCCTCCTTGCTGACCTCCTTAACCTGCCCGTCGTTGGAAACCGTCGCCTTGAGAAGGTTGACTTCCTCCCAGACGGGATTGTAGTCGAGCTTCAGCTCGGCGTTATCTTTCTTTCCCTTGTAGGTGAGCACCTTCTTCTTGACGTAGTGCGTTTCCGTCCAGCGGTGCGCGCTCTTGAGGTCGTACTCGGCGCGACGGTCGAGGATCACGACGTCGGCGTCGGGCGAATCGGCGCCCGTCTGCCGCGTGAGGATGGGCATCTTGCGCCCGTGGTATTCGATTTGTTTGAGGCTGTCTTTCAGTTGCAGGTATTGCTGCGGGTCCAGCTCGACGACCTTGATCAGAAATTCCCCTTCCCCTTCGAGCGCGTCGGCCTGGTGGCTGAGGTTGCGCTTCCAGGTGATGGTCTCGTCCTCGATGGGAGCAAACTCGGGCAGCGAGACGAACGAGCCGACCGCCGGATCGATCTGCAGGCTCAGCCGTTCGCGGACGCCGCAGGCGATCTGCGTCTGGAGCGGGAAGCGCCGCTCTTTGAGGCCCGTCTTGCCGATGATGAAGTTCACGATGCCCACCCGGGCTCCCACGTGCGGCACGGGCATCATCACGGTGTCACCTTCGCCGACGAGGACGTCCTCGGCGGTGAATTTCATCCGCACCGACAGGCTCTCGGAGGTGTCCTGCATGTCGGCGGGGCGCAGCTCGAACTCGGTCAGCGTCGCGGCCGAGATGGAGGCCTTGAGCACGCCCTCGAAATAGCGTCGGCGCTCCTCCGGCTTGATCTGGGCGAAGTAGCCGCGATACGCGTTGTCGTTGATGCCGGCAAGCTTCAGCTCCGTCTCGGCGGCCAGGTTGCCCCGGGCGTCGATCGCGCCGGTGGTCTCCACCAGAACCATGTTCTCCTCGGCCGGCACGATGGGAGAGGTCTGCAACGTCTCTCCCTCCGGGTGCGCGATCAGATAGCTGCAGTCGCAGAGGTAGCTGGGAAGCAACTCCTTGGTGTTCTCATCGGTACAATCCATCAGCAGATAGGAGCCGTCGTCGTTTCGCACGGCGGTGATGGCGTGGTTGAAGCGCGTCGAAGGGATTTCCTGATCCATCTTCGGACCGACGTAAATGATGATGGGGTAAGCCTCAAAGCCCGCCAGACGCAACATCGCCGCCAGCAGGGCGGCCTTGTCGCGACAGACGCCGTACCGGTTCGCAAACGTCAGTTTGACATCGTGAGGCTCGAAGCCCGGAGAGTCCTTCTCGACCGTGATGCCCATGTAGCGTACCTGCTGGGAAGCCCAGTAGAAAATCGCTTCGATCTTCCGGCGCCGGTCGGTCAGGCCCTCGGTCAGCTTGTCCACCATCTCCTGCATTTCGGGCGTGGTCGCCTCCAGGTGCGGCTGGCACAACTGCCAGTACCAGCGTGAGACGGTCTCCCAATCCGGTAGCGTACTGACCAGAAGGCGCTGCACCACCGTATGGTAGGCGGGCATGTCCGGCTCGGGGTACATGCGCGGCACGTCGGCGACCTCCCAGCGACGAACGATGGTTTCCCCGTCTTCACGCTGCTGGTGCGTCACAGTCCCGGCGACGGGATCTCGTAGCGCAATGCTGTGCAAGGGCTTGTCTTTCGGGGCCCGAACCTCGTAGAGAGCATGCTTGATGGGCGCGGTCAGCTCGAAGACCTGGTAGTCCTCCCAGGTGCCCGGCATATGACGCTTCATGATGTCGCGCCGCGTCACGGCGTGGACGACGTCGCCGATCTGCACGCCCGGGACGCCGACGCGCATGACCTTGATGTTGGGATTGTAGATGTTCGATGCCATCTGGGAGCGGTCGGTCATGACCTTGCTCTGCTGGTCGATGTCCACGGGCACGACCGTCCCGTCCGGCCGGATCACTTCGAGCCGCGCCACGGTCACCTCGCTGTACGGCAGCATGAAGTGGAAGGACACGTTCTGCTGCTGGCGCCGCCCTTTTTCGGTCAGCACCTTGGTGTAATTGTCGCTCCAGGTAACCCCCGTGCCGTCCGGCGCGTACTCGCACAGGGTCGCGTCATCGACTTGCACCAGGTCGGCGTTGGGATACACCCGGTTCGTTACCTCGGCGGCCGAGGCCAGGACCTGGGCCCGATCGAGAATTCCCTGCGAGTAGTCGGCCCGTCGCTCCGCAAAAACGGGGGCGCACAGAACCGCCACGACAACGAGGTTCAGAATCGTTCTCTTTCGATTTGCCATCTTCCGACCTCCACCTCTCAAGGTGTATTTTCTGGTGGGTTGCTCCTACAGACAGTAAGCGTACTCGCGGAAGCGATTCAGGTCAACCCCCCGGTGCGTCTACGACCGATTGCGATTCGCACGACAGGCCCGATGCAGGAAATGCGCCAGGACAATCGCAACGATCAGGACGACCATCACGACCAGGGCGGCGCGTGAGCTGTAGGCCGCCACTCGTTCGTGCACCTCGCGCAGAAACAGGGCCCAAACGAAGATCGCCACGTACGTGCCGGCCAGCACCACGACCATGTTGACCCAGGCCCGCAGGCCCAGCAGAAACCCGATCGCGCAACCGACCACCGGCCCGGTCATCCAGAAGGGAAACCAGACGAACGCGAAGAGCCCGATGATCCCGTACTTCTGGACCTTGTCCTTGTGGGTCTCGGCCGCTTCGTGGATGCGGTCGAAGACGTTCCTGAGCCACTTGAACACCAGCAGATGCCGCCAGCTAAAGACGAACAGCGGGTAGAACAGCAGCACCATCACCGTCTCGACGATCATGCAAATCGGGATGACAACACGGTGGCTCAGCCCCATGGCATAGCCAAACGCCAGGCCGGCGGCCCGGCCGAACACCGCGGCGGTGGCCGTGGTGCCCGTGAGAATCTGCGACTGCTCCGGAGAAAGAAAGAACTCCACCCCCAGCCAGAGCAGAAAGGCCCCGGTCAGGGCCACTCCCAACAGAAGAATACAGCCCTCCGGGCCCGCCAGGAGAGCGACCTTGGAGTGATTCGCCTGCCGCTGGGGGCACCGAGCTACCGCTGGTTCCGTTTTGTCACGCAAACGTCAGCCCTCCGACCACAAAGCCAACCGCAAATGTTCTCCGCCGCACGGGATCAGTTCCCTCTGCTCGCCAGCGTTACTTCATGGGAAGAGAGTCTTTCGTCGTCGGCATACATGACCGCATCTCCTGACCCTGATGAAACAAAGCGACCGCACGTCTTGTCCTCATCTTACCAACTGCCGGGCCGATAGCAAGAGGACGCGCGGAATTGGATGCCTCGTCACCGCGCCCGCCGGACCATGGCGCCACCGCCCTGCTCCTGGGGAAAGCGGGTTGCGTTATCTGCCGGAACCCGCTACAGTGCACGGCTCCCTGGATGGGCTGCAACCAACGTAATGACGTCGAGCGAGGAGAAACATGCTTGATTTGGACCTGACCGGGTGGCTCGTGGTAGGGCTGTCCGCCTTCATTGTGGGCGTCTCCAAGACGGGCATTCCGGGCCTGGGCATTCTGCCGGCGCTGCTGATGGCCTACGTGCTGCCGGCCCAAAAATCGGTCGGCACGCTGCTGGGCATTCTCATTCTGGGCGATTTGTTCGCGGCGGGCTACCATCGCCACAACGCCCGGTGGTCGCACATGCTCCGCCTGGTGCCGCCCGCTTTCGCGGGCATCGTCGCCGGTTTCTTCGCGCTGAAGGCCATCACCAACGAGCAGTTGAAGCCGATCATCGGCGCGATCGTCCTGATCATGCTGGCCCTGAGCTACTGGCGCACGCGGGGCCGGAATGACGATCTCCATATTCCCACGCAGTGGTGGTTTGCCGCCGGTCTGGGGTTCGTAGCGGGCATGACCTCGATGATGGCCAACGCCGCCGGTCCCGTCATGATCATCTACCTGCTCGCCATGCGGCTGCCCAAGATCGAGTTCGTCGGCACCAGCGCCTGGTTCTTCTTCATCATCAACTGGCTCAAAGTCCCCTTCCACACGGGCCTGGACACCATGACCCTGGCGTCGGTGAAGGTCAACCTGATGGTGGTTCCGGCCATCGCCGCCGGCGCCGTGATCGGCATCTTCTTCCTCAAGCGCATCCCGCAGAAAGCCTTCAACGCCGTGGTGCAAATCCTCGCCGCCGCCGCCGCCGTCAAGCTGCTGATCTCATAACTGCAGTCTTGCCGGGCACATTGAAATTGGTTTGCAAAAGCGATGCGGTGTGCCCATCATGGTCGACATGTCGAAGTGCAGCGACCGGAACAATCTCGACCGAGCGAGGCAACGGATGCTCGCGCATGACCTGCGCGGGCGGGATATCGTTGATCCGGACGTGCTGGAGGCGATGGCGGCGGTGCCGCGCGAGCGGTTCGTCCCGAACGGCTATTACGATCAGGCCTACTTCGACGGCCCCCTGCCCATCGGCAGCGGGCAAACGATCTCGCAGCCCTATATCGTGGCCCTGATGACGCAGGAGTTGCGTCTGTCGCCCGACTGCCGGGTGCTGGAGATCGGCACCGGCAGCGGCTACCAGACCGCCGTGCTGGCCCGCCTGGTCGCGAGAATCTACACGATCGAGAGAATGCAGGACCTCTCGGCCGCCGCCCAGGACGTGCTGGCAGAAGTAGGCGTCGATAACGCGGAGTTCCGCGTCGGCGACGGCGGCGACGGCTGGCCGCAGCAGGCGCCGTTCGACCGAGTCATCGTCACCGCCGCGGTCCCAAGCTTCCCCCGGCCCCTGATCGCCCAGCTCGCCGAAGCCGGTCGCATCATCGCCCCCATCGGCCCCGGCGCCGTGCAACAGCTCATCGTCGCAGAAAAATACCGCGGCAAACTGATCGAGAGACACGTCTGTAGCTGTCGATTCGTCCGCCTCATCAGCGAACACGGCTTCGGACAATAGCGAGACGGCTTTGGACGACTCCCGCGACCGTCGGTCGCAATGGCGAGAACGAATCCCGCTGGTGACGCGTTGACATCCGTGGTAGTATCGTCGAACGTGATGAAAGCAGAAGAGCAGCTACAATCAGGCAAGCAACCGGGGTCGGAGGCTCTCGAAGCCTTGCGCGGCGCCGGGGAGGGCCCGCCTTCGAACAGGGGCGCCCTGGATCTGAGCACGCCGGTGCAGTACATCAAAGGCGTGGGGCCGGCGCGGGCGCAGATCTTCGCCGAGTTGGGCGTCGAGACCGTCGGCGACCTGCTGGAATACTACCCGCGCGACTGGATCTTCGCGCCCGACCACATCAAGATCGCCCGGATGCGACCGAACGAGCAGGCGACGATCGTCGCTCTGGTCGAGTCCACCGACTATCAGAGCTACCGGCGCGTCCCCCTCTTCGAGGCCATGGTCAGCGACGACACGGGCGTCTGCCGCATCGTGTGGTTTCGCGGGGGCTACCTGCGCAACCAGTTGCAGCCCGGCCAGATCCTCATGGCCTCGGGCACGGTGGCCCTCTACAAGCACCAGTTGCAGATGACCAACCCGAAGTTCATGGTGCTCGACGAACAACACACCGAGCCCGACGCCGGATTCAGCGGCGGCGTCTATCCCGCCACCGCGCGGCTGAGCAGCCGGCAGATCAAGCGCATCATCGCCCCGCTGCTGGACCGCCTCGAAGGAGCGATTCCCGAGTTCCACGACCCGCGCTTTCGCAAGGAGGCGAAACTGATCGGCCGCAAAGACGCGTTTGCCTGGATTCATATGCCGCCGGACGAGAAGAAGCTGGCCCAGGCGAAGCGCCGGCTCAAGCACGATGAGCTGTTTCTCATGCAGTTGGGACTGGCGCTGCGCCGCTATCGCAAGCAGCATTTCTCCTCCGCCGTGCCCTGCGCCTGCACGCGCGAGATCGACAGCCGGATTCGCAGGCGGTTCCCCTTCCTGCTCACCGAAGACCAGGACCGGTGCATCGCGGAGATCGTTGCGGATATGAGCCAGGCAAGGCCGATGAACCGCCTGCTGCAAGGCGACGTCGGCTCGGGCAAAACCGTTGTAGCGCTCTACGCGGCCCTGCTGGCCGTGGCCCACAAGACCCAGGCCGCGATCATGGCGCCGACGGAGATTCTCGCCTCCCAGCATTTCATCAGCATGGAGAGGTATCTCAAGAACAGCCAGGTCAAGAGAGTGCTCATCACGGGCGGCCTGACCGGCAAAAAGAGAACGCAGATTCTGGAGCAAATCCGACAGGGGGACATCGACGTCGTGGTCGGCACGGTCGCACTGCTGCAAAAGGACATCGAGTTTCGCAAGCTGGGCCTGGTCGTCATTGACGAGCAGCACAAGTTCGGGGTCCATCAGCGCGCCGAATTGCGTAAGGACGGCGCGCCGCACTGCCTGGTGATGACCGCCACGCCGATCCCGCGCACGCTGGCCATGACGGCGTTCGGCGACCTGGACGTCTCGGCGATCAGGCACGCCCCGCCCGGGCGGGGCGCGATCGTCACCCGCTGGGTGGACCGCGCCGACCGGCGCAAGGCCTATGACTTCATTCGCGAGAGGCTCAAGGCCAGGAAACAGGCCTACTTCGTGTATCCGCGCATCGCCGCGGTCGAAGAGAGCGGCAAGGACATCGCTGCCGCCACCGAAGGATGGCAAGAGTTGAGCCGGCAGGTCTTCCCCGAATTCAACGTCGCCCTGCTGCACGGGCAGATGCCCTCGGAGCAGAAACAGCAGGTCATGGCCGAGTTCCGCAAGGGCGCGATCCACGCGCTGGTCTCGACCGTCGTCATTGAAGTGGGCGTCGACGTCCCTAACGCCACGATCATGGTCATCGAGAACGCCGACCATTTCGGGTTGGCGCAGCTCCATCAGCTTCGCGGCCGGATTGGGCGCGGCGAATCGAAGTCGTATTGTCTGCTGTTCGCCGAGACCGACAACGAGGTCGCCAGGGCTCGGCTCGAGGTCATGACGCGCACCCACGACGGCTTCGAGATCGCCGAGCACGACCTGCGTCTCCGCGGCCCGGGCGAGATGTTCAGCGCCCGGCAGCACGGGCTGCCCGACCTGAAGCTCGCCAATATCGTCGACGACTATGAGCTCCTGTTGGCCGCCCGCAAACACGCTTTCGCGCTGGCCGGTGAAGACCCCATGCTGACCCGGGCCGACCATCGCAATATCCGCCGGGCGCTGCTGGCCAAATTCGGCGACGCGCTGGGCCTGGGCGACGTGGCCTGATACGGATTCTGATAGATTCTTGCGCGGCGTGTCATCCTGAACGGAGCGCAGCGAAGGGAAGGATTAGGCCTGCGGACTGGAGATCGCTTCGTTCCCGGCCCAGATCCTTCGCCTGCGGCTCAGGATGACAAACGCCCAAGAACTTTTGCGAATCTGTATGACACCCCGGAGATCCGCCGCCTGGCCCTTCGCGATTTTGCTGGAATTGATCGGGCAAAAAGTGTAAAAGGCCACTGTTCATTGGACGCCCGGACGGCGAAAATAGAACGCAGCACATGAAGATAGCCTACAAAAACAACAAAGTGGAAAAGGGACTCATGGGCGTCAAGGCCGTGACCTCCGTCATGGTCGTGGCGTCCTTCGTCATCCTCTTCGGCTTCGAGCGTCCGCTCATCCCGACGCCCATCCTGTTCAGGATCCAGATCGGGATGCTTTGCGTTTTTCTGACCGGCAAGGTGGTTCGGTTCTGCAACGCTCGCATCCGGAAGGAATACGTGCTGGCCAACTGGTTCGAGATCCCCATGCTGCTGGGGCTGGGGGTGGTGGTTCTCGGTTCCGGCCGCTGGTTCGGCGAGACCGAGCCCGGGCGCGTGCGGCATCTGGCCGTCGGCATCTATCTCATCATCGAAGTCACAACCAAAGTCTGCATGACCTCGGTGAGTCTGGCCGCCTCCGGCAAGAATCCGACCAAAACCCTGATCGCCAGCTTCCTCGTGCTCATCGTCACCGGCGGCGGACTGCTCATGCTCCCCCGGGCTTCCACGGGCGAGCCCCTCCGCTTCGTCGACGCCCTGTTCACCTCGACCAGCGCCACCTGCGTAACCGGCCTGATCGTCAAAGACACTGGCAAGGACTTCACCCTCATGGGCCAGATCATCATCCTGGTGCTGATCCAACTGGGTGGTTTGGGCATCGTCGTCTTCGGCGCGGTGTTCGCCCTGCTGCTGGGCCAGGCCCTGAGCCTGCGCGAGTCGGTGGCAATGCAGGACCTGCTCAGCGCGCGCACCTTGAGTCGCATCGGCAACATGATCGTCTTCATTTTTGCCGTGACCGCGGTGATTGAGGCGCTCGGCGCCGTCGCTCTGTTTGAGATGTGGGACGATGTTCCCGGCTGGGAGCCGGGCGTGCACTCCCGCTGGTTCTGCAGCATTTTTCATTCCATCAGCGCGTTCTGCAACGCGGGCTTCAGCCTCTTTACGAACAGCTTCATCGACTACAACCGGAACTGGCAGATCTACGCGGTGGTCTGCCCTCTCATCATTATCGGCGGCCTGGGCTTCAGCGTGCTGTACAACCTCAGCAACGTCATCACCGATCACATCCGACGTTTCTTCAAGAAGCGCTTCCACAGGCAATATCGGCTCGCGATGGAACCGCCCCGGCGCATCCGCCTGCAAGCCAAGATCGTGCTGAGCGTCAGCGCCATCCTCATCGTTCTGGGAGCTGTGTTCATGCTGCTGTTCGAGCAGTATTCCACCGCGGGCCCGCCGAGCCACCGGCCGGACGTTCTGGGCGCCCTGTTTCAATCGATCACCGCCCGCACCGCCGGTTTCAACACCGTCGATATCTCGGCCCTGGCGCCGTCGAGCAAGTTCCTCCTGATCCTGCTGATGTTTATCGGCGGCTCGCCCGGCTCCACGGCCGGCGGGATCAAAACGGTCACCCTGGCCGTGATCGTAATGACCGTCTTCGCCACGCTGCGCAAACGAGGCGAAGTCGAGATGTTCAAACGCTCCGTCCGAACCGTCGTGGTCGGCCGGGCCATCACCGTGGCCATGCTGTTCATCATCGTGCTGTTCGGCACCACGATGCTCCTGAGCGTCACGGAAGCCTCCTACCGCAACGGGGACTTCACAATGCTCGATATCCTGTTTGAGGCCGGCTCGGCCCTGGGAACCGTAGGCCTGAGCACGGGGGTAACCCCCGCTTTGACAGACGCCGGCAAGTTCATTATCATTGCCGTGATGCTGATTGGACGGCTTGGCCCGCTGACGTTGCTGGCGGCGCTGACGTTCAACCTGAAACCGGTCCGGTACAATTATCCGGACGAAGCTATCATTGTCGGCTAAGATGCCGCTCCGCCGCCTCGGGCGTGACGGAGCGACGAGGAGTTACCGGATATGAGGCGTTTTGCGGTCATAGGCTTGGGGCGGTTCGGCCAGAAGCTCGCCATCGCGCTGGCGATGAGCGGGGCCGAAGTCATTGCCATCGACAGGGATCGGAACGAGGTCGAGCTGATCCGCGACCAGGTCAGTCTGGCCGTGCGGCTCGACGGCACCGATGAAGAGGCCCTCAAGTCCCAGGGGGTGGATAAGGCCGACGTGGCCATCATCGCCCTGGGCCAGGAGAGCTTCGAGGCCGCCATCCTGACCGTCGTGAATCTCCGCCAGATGGGCATCAAGCAGATTTACGCCCGCGCCGAAAGTCTCATCGCCGGCGAAGTTTTCTCCAAAGTCGGCGCCACCGAAGTGATCTATCCGGAGATCGAGTCGGCCCAGCGCTGGGCCTACAAGCTCATCGCCCCGCAGATCGGCGAGAAAATCGACTACGCCCCCGGCTACAGCCTCGCCCGCATCAAGGCCCCGCCCAGCTTCGACGGGAAGACCGTCATGGACCTCCAGCTCCGCCAGAAGTACAACGTCAACCTCGTGCTCATCAAGCGCAGCGACGAGGCCCGCGCCAAGAAATCGGAAAAAGGCCCCATCATCAACGTCCCCATGCCCGGCACCGTCGTCTATCAGGACGACATCCTCATGGTCGCCGGCTCCGACGCCGACTTAGCCAGCCTCCCCCAGGAATGAGCCCTCCAGGACTCTCTGACCGTTGCGGCATTCTCGCTTGCCGTAAGGGTCAGCAAACACCGTCGTGGCCTCATCGAAACTTATTCGATGCTTCTTGAGATTTGTCCTGGCTTTCTCCTCATCCCACTCAAAAGTCAATCTCATTTGGGTTCCTCTGAATCACAGCACACGCCGGGGCAAGCCCCAATCGACTCCTGTCACAGTAGAATTCTCGGATTCACATGCAACGAGCGCACTGATAATTATACAGTGGGGGCAAGGAATCGCAAAAGATCCTCGTAGCTGTCCTGAGTTTGTCGCTTGAACTCTCCACCATGCTTCGCACGAGGGCTTGGGTCTACCCTGAGCGGTGCCGGCGGAGGAGGGTTAGGAAGTTTTGCATGTCTTCGGGGAAGGGGGCTTCGAACTGGACTTTTTTTTCGGTGGTGGGATGGGTGAATTCGATGGTCCAGGCGTGCAGGGCGCAGCGGGCCATGGCGGGGCTCTGGACGGCCGCTTCGGCGTCGGCGATTTGCCAGGGGTAGACCAATCTTCCGCCGTACATGTCGTCGGCGACGATCGGGTGTTTGATATACGACATGTGCACGCGAATCTGGTGCGTGCGTCCGGTCTGGGGTTTGCACTGGATCAGCGAGAAGCCGCGAAAGGCTTCGATCACCTCGTAGAAGGTGATCGCCTCCTTGCCGCTCTCCGGCCGGACCGCGTACTTCTCGCGTACCTTTGGATGAACGCCCAGCGGCGCGTTGATCCGGTCGGCGTGCAGCTCGGGCGTGCCGTGCACGATGGCGGCGTAACTCTTCTTCACCTGACGCAGCTCGAACTGCCGGGCCACTTTCCACTGCGCCGTGTCGTGCTTGGTCACGATCATAACGCCGGTGGTGTTCCGGTCGAGACGGTGCACGATGCCCGGGCGAAACTCACCGAGCCCGCTGGACAACTGCTCGGAGTAGTGGGCCAGCGCATTGACCAGCGTCCCGCGTTTGTTGCCGCGCGCCGGGTGCACGATAATGTCGGCCGGCTTGTTGAGAATGATGAGATCGTCGTCCTCGTAGATCACGTCCAGGGGGATGTCCTCGGGCTCGATCTCCTTGCTGGGCGGCTCGGGAACCACGAAGTCGACGGCGTCGCCGTGGCTGAGCTTGAAACTGCACTTGACGGGCTTGCCGTTGACCGTGACGGCGCCGGTTTTGATCGCGTCCTGGATGAAGCGGCGGCTCAAGTTGCGGAACCGCCCGTGCAGATACTTGTCGATCCTCCGTTCCTTGATGGAGACGCCTACGTGCAGCGTCAGCGCCTGACCCTTGTCATCCGGCGAATCGCTCATCACACCACATCAGCCGCCCGCGGGCGCGTTGACGGCCGGGATCACCACGGCCTCGCCCGCTCCCGGAACGTCGTTGGCCCCAGGCACAACGGCCGGAACCGCCGGTGTCACCGTCACGTTATTCGGCATCGGAACCACAATCGGCGCGCTCCCGTCGCCCGACGGTATCTGAATGACCGGCGCCGAGGCCTGCGGAGTCGGCGGTGCCGGTGCCGGCTTGAAAACGACCGCCCCCTTGTAATCGTCCATCGTCCGCAGACGATACTCGGCTTCCACCTTTCCGACCGTCCCCTCGTAGTCGGCGTTGGAGACAACGTCCTGGTAGATCTCCCGGGCCTTGTCCAAATTGCCCAGCTCCTCTTCGCAGAGCCCCAGGCCAAACTGCGCCTTGGCCGCCAGGGCCGGCGTCGTCGAAGCCCGCTCCAGCGCCGTCTGGTAGCTCGCCTGCGCCAGCGCGATCTGCTTGGCAATCTCGGCCTTGCCGACGTCAGTGAGCCGATAGTGCAGCTCCGCCCGGATCGCCTCGGCGTGGTCGATCAACGCCAGTGCGGCCATCTCGTCGTCGCTTTCACTGTTGGCAAATTCCTTCAGGTCCCGCGCCACGTCCAGCAGCACGTACGACTGATCCGTCCCCTGCGACAGCGACCGGGCGATTGCCCCCTTCTGCGAAGGCAATTGCGTTACCAGACTTGTCAAGCGGCTCTGGGCCCGCGCCGAGACCACGCTCTTCTGATAGAACAGCCGGAAATAAACGCCCGCGGCCACCACGATCACCACCGCGCCGCCGATCAGCATCATGCGATTCTCTTTCACCCACTCGGGAAAGTGGGCCAGCCAGTCGGCCAACTCGTTGGTCTTCAATTCGTGCCGATGATCCGATTTCATTATCGTTCTCCATTTCCACGTCCGAGGACATCCGTCCAGGTTATCGGGCTATCAAAAAGCATAATCTCGTATGATAACAGAACCGCTTTTGCCTTGCAATGCCAGTGCAAGAAAGTTAGAATTTTGGATTACTGCCATTGGAAAGGACTCGCATGTTGGGGATGGACGCAGTGCGACAAACGCAATCAGACCGAGCCAAACTCCGTAGCGCCCTGTACCGCACCGTGATTGGACTGCTACTCGCGACGGGCCTGCTCTGCGCGACAGCCGCGGGGGAGACAGCGCCCGAAGCCGACTGGGACAGTCAGCGGTACATCAAGATCGATGAGATCGCCAGGGGGATGGAGGCGTATTGCCTGACCGATTACGGCGATGCGGGGATCGAGAGATTCGAGCTGAAGGTCGTAGACGTCGTTCGCGGTTATGAGCCGGGGCACGACATCATCCTGGTGATGGGTCTGGACGAGCGTTTCAAGCACACCGGGCCGGTCAGCGGTTGCAGCGGTTCTCCCGTCTACATCGGCGAGCGTCTGGCCGGAGCGTTGGCGCGGAGCTGGTACTGGGCCGAGGACCCGCTGTACGGCGTTACCCCCATCGCCGAAATGCTCCAGGTCGGCGCCGGTTCGGCGGCAAAGCCCGCGCGCGGCACAGGCCGGGATGTAGCCCTCCGGTTGGATTTCTCCAAACCCATCAACCTGACGGAGGTGGACGAACAAGTCAGAACGATGGGGCTCTCGAAAACCGACACCACGGGCGGCCCCACGGCGTTGCCGTGCCCCCTGCTGGTCTCGGGCGTCTCGGCCGCGACGTGCCGGCAGCTTGCCTCGGAGCTGGGAGAAATGGGCTTTGCGGCGGTGCCCGGTCTCAGCGGCGAGCCCGAATCCGGCAACGATGACGACACAGATACTCTCCAGCCCGGCGGCGTCCTGACGATCCCGCTGATCGCCGGCGACATTCGAGCGACCGCGCTGGGAACCGTTACGGAGGTGCGCGACGACAAGGTGTACGGTTTCGGCCACGACTATCTGGGCTACGGCGCCGTGAACCTGCCCCTGACCGCCGGCAAGATCTACACCGTCGTATCCAGCCCGATGCAATCCTTCAAGCTGGGCGCGGCCGGCAAAATCATCGGGGCCATCACGGCCGACGAATCCACCGCGATTTTCGGCCGCATCGGAGCCAAACCGAAAATGGTCCCGCTGACGATTCGTGTCGAGCGGTACAACGACCCCGAAGTTCGCACTTACAACTGCCAGGTCGCTTACAATCGCATGCTCACACCGGGACTCGTACGAAGCGCCCTGGCCGCTGCGGCGCTGCAGCGAGGCGGCCTGCCCCCCGATCACACGATCGAGTACAAGGCCGCGGTCGATATGGACGACGGAAATGCCATTCGCTTCGAGAACGTCTCCGCCGGGTTCAGCACCGCCGAGCTCGTCGTCGAAGTCGGCGGCACCCTGGGCCTGCTCATGAACCATCCTTATCAAGGCGCCGACGTGAAGTCTCTCGATTTCGAGCTGCGCATCCTGCCCAAGGACCTTTCGGCGCACCTGTGGTCGGTCGACATCACCGATACCAAGGTCAAGCGGGGCCAAAACATCGAGATCGAGGTGATTACCGAATCGTTCTTCATGGAGAAGAAGAAATACCGGGTGAGCCTCAACGTGCCGAAGGACGTGGCGCCGGGCAAATACAGCCTGATGCTGCTGGGCATTTATGAGTACGAGAGCTTTCTGCGCAAGGCCCTGCCCTATCGCCTCGTCGCCATGAACTACCAGACGCTCATCGAGGCGTTGAACGAATCCCTGGGCTACAATCGCACGAAGCTGTACTGCCTGCTCGTGCTGCGTGCGGACGGCATCGCCCTGGACCGGGCCGAGCTGCCCGACCTGCCGGCGACCAAAAGCCTGGTTTTACAGAGCAACAAGCGGGATGTGAGGGTGCAACCGTATCCACATTGGATCGAAAAGACTGTAGAAACCGGTACGGTGATTGCCGACAAAGTAGTAGTGCCGGTCGTGGTGGAAAGGTAGTCGGGCCGAGCGAAACGCCGGTCCGCGCAGAGAATCCGAGAGATCGGACGCCCTCGCCGACGGAACCCGAATCCGGCCTCGGGCGGATCGTATATGGAGTTGCTTGCACAGGAGTCAACATGACAATGGAATCACGCTACGCACCGCGCCGACGCATCATTACCCTGGCCCTGCTCGTGCTGTTGCCAGCGGCCTGCGGCTGGGCCGTGACCAGCAAGATCACGCGGCAGTCCAGCAGCAAAGACCTGCTCCAGGGCGAGACCGAAAAGGTCGTCATCAGCTCCCGGGGAACGATCCAGCTCGGCCGGGGCGCCAAGGTCCTGGCCAACGAGTTCGAAGACGTCTGGTCCGTCAACAGCATCATGGTCAGCGGAGGCACGATCTTCATCGGCACCAGCCCCAACGGCTGCATCTACAAGTACAGCCTGGGCAAGCTGACGAAGATCTATCCCCTGCATGAGGGGCAGGCCTCGCAGCCGACCAGCCCGGCGGAAGAATCGGACTCCGAGAACAAGTCCGAGGGTCAGACGATCGATGTCGACGAGCGGTTCTCCAACGAGCACATCTTTGCCATGGGGATGGACGTGGCCGGACGGCTCATGGCCGGCATCAGCGGCGAAAACTGCCGGTTGTGCCGGTACGAGGCCGGCAAGATGGAGACGATTTTCGAGCCCGACGACGCCAAGTACATCTTCGCCGTCGAGGTCGACAACGTGGGCAACGTCTTCCTCGGCACCGGACCGGAAGGCAAGATCTACGCGCTCGACCCGTCCGGCAAGGTGGCCCAGCTCGTCTACGACAGCCCCGACAAGAACATCCTGTCTCTGGCGGCCGGCCCGGACGGCTTCATCTACGCCGGCAGTGACACGCGCGGCCTGATCTACAAGATCAACCCGCGCAACAAGACCGCCACCGTCCTCTACGACAGCGACGAGCCCGAGATCAGCGCCCTGGTCTTCACCGGCGGCACGCCCTCGGCCGCGGGCAACCTGTACGCCGCCGCCACGTCGGCCAAGGTGGTGCAGACCGAGCAGAAATTCGCCGCCCAGCAGGAATCGCCCGGCCGGCCCGAGCCCGAGGAAGAGCCGAACAAGAACCGCACCGGCAGCGACGGCGGGCTGCAGCTGCAAATCGCCAACACGGACAAAGGCGACGGCGCCAAGCCGACGTCTCGCCCGCGGCCGGTCGCCAAAGGCTCCAAGCCCGGAAGCGCCAGCCACATCTACCGCATCAGCGACAAGGGCTACGTCACGGAAGTCTTCAGCGAAGCGGCGGTCTTCCTCTGCCTGGCCCGGCAGAACGGCAAGATCCTCATCGGTTCCGGCAACGACGCCCAACTCTTCACGGTCGAGCCGAACCAGGAGCGCGAGGCGGTGGTGTACGAGGACGAGCACGCCGCCCAGATCACCGCCGTGGCGGTTTCCGAGCGTGACGTCTACATCGGCACGGCCAATCCCGCCCGGCTGATCCTGCTCTCGCCCGACTACTCCGACGAGGGAACCTACATCTCCGACCTGATCGACGCTGGACAGCCCGCCAAATGGGGCAAGCTGCAAATCGACGCCGATGTCCCCCGCTCCTGCAAGGTGCTCGTCGCCTCCCGCAGCGGCAACGTCAAAGACGTCAACGACCCGACCTTCTCCGACTGGACCGAGCTGGTCGAGATCACCGAGCCGATCCAACTGCGCTGCCCGCTGGGCCGGTTCTGCCAGTACAAGCTGGCGCTCAAGACCCAGGACGGCCAGAAGACGCCGTTGATTCGCGAGATCGCCGTGGCCAGCACCGTGCCCAACCTGACGCCCAAGGTCGATTCCATCGACGTTACTCCGGTCCGCAAGGCCGGCAAGGAAGGCGTCTTCAATATCAGCTACAAGGCCAGCGACGAAAACGACGACAAACTGGTCTACGAGGTCGGATTCCGCAAGGTCGGACGCGTCAACTGGATCGAGCTGAAGGATGAGCTGGAGGCCGCCGAATACGAGTGGGACGGCAAGACCGTGGAGGACGGCCGCTACGAGGTCCGCGTCGTCGCCAGCGACGAGAGAAGCAACACCGTCGCCACAGGCCTGACCGGCAGCCGCATCAGCGATCCCGTCGTCATCGACAACACCGGGCCGGTCATCCGCAAGTACTCGCTCGAAAAGCACGGCAAGGCCGCCACGTTGAAGCTCCAGATCACCGACGAGCTCAGCGCCATCGGCAAGCTCGAATACACCATCGACAGTCACGCCGAATGGAAAGGCACGCTGCCCGACGACCTCGTCTTCGACACCACCGACGAGAGCTTCACGCTCATGACCGAGGACCTCGAGCCCGGCGAGCACATCATCGCCTTGAAAATCAGCGACGCCGTCGACAACACCACGTACAAGACCTTCGAGGTCAGCGTTCTCGGCAAATGACCGACCCTTGTGAGTCCCGACCGCCGTGCGACACATTGAATTCGAACAGGTCCGCCAGACGATTGAGTCGCTGTGCATCGCAGCGTGTCACGAGCTGCCCGACGACGTTTTGCAGGCGCTGGAGCGCGCCGCCGAGACGGAATCGCATCCGGGCGCCGCGGCGATTCTTCGACAGCTCATCGAAAACGCCCGCATCGCCGCCGGCGAGCGAATTCCGCTGTGCCAGGACACGGGGCTGACCGTCGTATTCGTCGAGCAGGGCACCGGCGTGGCGCTCGTGGACGCCAACCGCAGCGAGCCGGCGTCGATCGTCGAGGCCGTCAACGAAGGCGTCAAAGCGGGCTACGAAAAGGGCTACCTGCGCAAGAGCGTCGTGGCCGACCCGCTGAACCGGCGTCCCAACACCGGGACCAACACCCCCGCGATCATTCACTACAGCGTCGTGCCCGGAGAGACGCTGAAGCTGACCGTCATGGCCAAAGGCGGCGGCTGCGAGAACAAGAGCCAGTTCCGTATGTTCCGCCCGACCGCCGAGACGCGCGACGTCGCCGAGTGGATCGTCGGCGTCGTTCGCAGCGCCGGCGCCGATGCGTGTCCACCGTTCGTCGTCGGGGTCGGCATCGGCGGCAACTTCGAGCAGAGCTGCCT
>JAFGCA010000022.1 GCA_016932895.1 Sedimentisphaerales bacterium
AGACGACGTCGATACTCCCGCACGTCCGGTTGACGGGCTGCCAACTGCTCGAACAACCCGAGCGCGCTGCGGTGAGCGGCGATTGCCTCGTCGACCGATCCGACCTCGCCGGCCAGGGTGCCGATTTTGCTGTAGGTCAAGGCAAGATCAGCTTCCAACGTGGGGTCGCCTTCCGTCTGTTCGACGAAGCCTCGATAGTACCGCAGCGTGTCCTGAAGAAGCTCTCTGCGAACCCGATCGGCCCCCGGAACCTCCGCAAGCCGCTCGGCCAACTGGGCGCCAAAGCGATCCACGGTGTCGCGGGCGTCGCGGAAGTTCTTCTCCGCGCGAGCGAAGCTGCGCTGCGCCTTGGTCTTCTCTCGGGCAATCAGAAACGTGCTGATCGCCATGCCGACCAAGGCCAGCAGGCACACCGCGGCACTGGCCGTGACGAGGCGGCGACGGCGAGCGGCCCACTTGGCGAGCCGCTCGGGCAGCGTCGGCGGTTTGGCCACGGTCGGCTTGCCGTCGAGCACCCGCTGCAGATCCTCCGCGAACTCTTGCGCCGTGCGGTATCGTTCGCCGGGATGCTTCGACATCGCCTTGAGCACGACGGTTTCCAGATCCCGTGGGATGCGCGGCTCGAATTCTCTCAATCGTTTCGGTTCGTCTTGCTGAATGCGGCGCAACAACGCTCCCATGTCCTGCTCATCGAAAGCAGGCCGCAGCACGAGCAATTCGTACAGCGTGGCGCCGAGCGAGTAGACGTCGGTCCGGCGATCGAGCAGATCCGTCTTGCCCGAGGCTTGTTCCGGACTCATGTACCGCATGGTCCCGACGACGTCGCCCGTGCGGGTCAACGTGGCGTCGGCCTGGAAGCGGGCCAATCCGAAATCGGTCACCCAGAGCTTGCCGTCACCGTCGAGAAGCAGGTTGGACGGCTTGACGTCGCGATGGACGATGCCGAATTCATGGGCCGCGTGCAACGCACCGGCGGCTTGAATCCCCAGCCTCGCTACCGTGTAGAAGTAGACGCGCTGATTGTCGGATTGCCCGGCCAGTATCGAAGTGCGCGCCGCGGGACGGTGGTCCTCGGCCGTGAGGTCGTCCGCCATCAGGGTGTCCACGACGGCTTCGGGCACCGAATTCGCTTCGTCTGCGGCACTGGCTTCGTCTGCCGCCGTCTCGGGAACTTCGTTCCGTCGACGTTGCGCCGCTTCTCGCAGCTCGGCGATGGCCCGATCCAACGGTTGCCCATCGACCAGCCGCATGGCGTAATAGTGGACCCCTCGTTCCACGCCGACCGCGAAAACGGACACGACGTTCGGATGGTCCAACTGGGCGGCGGCGTGGGCCTCGTTTCTGAACCGGGCAATCTGCTTCGAGTCCAAGACCGCGGCAAAAGGAAGGACCTTGAGGGCGACGCGGCGATGGAGGGAAATCTGCTCGGCTTCATAGACGACCCCCATCCCGCCGCGACCGATTTCGCGGAGCAGCCTGAAGTCGCCCAATCGCCGTTCATCGCCGGACGCGGTTTCTCTTTCCGTCTTCGATTGCGAGTGATCGGCGAAGCCGGCCGCCGCCTCGTGCAGCTCTTCAAGACTCTTCAAGTACATCCCGAGCGGCGCGGCCAGGTCGGGATTTTGGCCCAGCAGCTCCTCCTTGTCGAGTGGCGCGCCGTTCTCCAGGGCCAACAGGTATCGGTCCACGATCTCCGTCAGTTGCTCCTTCTGCCGCGCGGTCAACGACCGCAACGCGGAGGGCTCAACGCTCAGATCGGAAAAATCAGATGCGTTCATGTTCGACGGACGTTCGATCGTCTACGCTGGGCACGACGGCAACCGGCCTACTCATCGATTGGACCACAGACCCGCTGGAAGCTGTCGATGGCTCGCAACCACAACATACGCACCGCTCCCGGTTTGCGGTCGATACGCCGGGCGATTTCGTCGAATGGCAGACCTTGCAGATTACGCAATACGATGACGTTTCGATAGGCCGGCCGCAGCTTGGCCAGTTGGTCGGCGATGGCGACCGCCCGCTCGCGCTGCCGGACCGGCGCACTGGGCGACGGACCGCGGTCGGCCAAAACCTGTGCCATGTTGACCGCGGTTCGGTCCAGCGCGCTATTGACTTGCTCGATGGAGATTTCACACCGAACGTCGCGCATCTTCGACTTCACGTGCGCGTCGATGGCGTGGTGCAGGCAGTTGATGAGAATCTGCCGAAGCCAGGCGAGGAGTTCCCGTTCCGTGCCGCCCCGGAACTTCAGAAAGTCGCGGTGCGCCGCGAGCATCGTTTCCTGGACGATGTCCGAGGGACTCAACCGGCGCCGCAGCCGCCGGTCGAGCTGGGTTGCGGCCAGAATGGTCAGATAGTTGCGATAGAGTTGGAGCAACTGCCCCAGAGAATCCGTTTCTCCACCGCGTGCCTCCTGGAGCAACTCCTCGACGCCGTGGCCGTCCAGACGATCTTCTGAAGCTGGCGTATTGCCCATTCTCATGTTCGCGCTGTCCCCTTCGCCGCCAAATGGACACGAGCTTCTGGAGAACCCCGTGCCGGCGTGCGAACAAAACTGTAACATATATTATACCTCGTGATGAGAATCGGTGCGAGCAGTTTTCACGGGTTGACCGCCGTGGTCAACATAGTGACGTGATGACAGAAGGAAGATCCCGGATAATCCCACAAGGAGCCATCTCAGCGCCAAGCTGCACGGACAAACGCGAAGGGAAGTCGGACGGTCACGCAAATCCCTGGAATGACGGCAGCCGCCAGCATCGACGGCACCGGGTGCCGTAAGGCCCCGTAACAGAACAAGTTGACCAGACTGCTGATCGGATGGCACGTCCCTGGGTGCAGCGAAGGGCGTGCCCATCACTTCGTACTGGGCATCACTCAATTGGACGCGTTATTGCGCTATGGCTCCCAAGTATCCGTCGCCGAGCCGGCTCTCTTTCCAGGCAGGGTAGTCCAGATTGTGCAATGTGAACATAGAGCGTCTAGAAAGGATATTCTGATCAAAGAATCTTTATGGATTATTCCGATACGGACCGATATGCCCGGCAGGTCGGGCGCATTGGTACTGCGTCCATACACACTATGGGGTATACGGATTGTCCGTAGGAGGTTCTAGTATGGGTCGCGACAGCAAGACGCGTATTATCACATTGCTTATTACTATTCTCTGCCTCGTCCCGTGTGCCCCGCCGGCCCAGTCGCAGACGCTCACCGGCTACTGGGACCGGGGGCATTGGATTGGCTACATGCCTCCGCATCTGAAACGCGAGTATGACGAGCGCGCCGCCCAGTCGCGTGCGACCTCAGCCAAACAGGAGACCGTCTCAGCGGGAACTGGGCGGGCGGTGCCGTCCGCGGAGCAGTCGCGGCCGAACCGAGAGACGCCTCAAGAGGCCGCGGTCCAGGCATGCGGCGTCACCCGGACGTCGCTTGAGGAGGTTGAGGCGTACGACGTGCCGCCCGACGACTTTCAATCGGCCGGTCCAGGAGATTGGGATGCCTCACCCCCGGCCTCATGCGACGAGTATGGCTGCTGCCAGGCAGCATGGTGTCGACCTCGCTGCTTCTGGGCCCGAGCCGAGTATCTTGGCTGGTGGAAGCAAGGCATGCGCCTGCCGGCGTTGGTGACAACCAACCCGAGCACCTACCCTACGCTCGATGACCCCAGCACGACCGTTCTGTTCGGCGGCGACGAGGTGAGCACGGACGCGAGGTCGGGCGGTCGGTTCACGCTCGGGACGTGGCTGGACCCGTGCCGGATGCGCGGGCTCGATTTCACGTACCTGGGGCTCAGCGATGAAACGACCTCGTACCGCGCGTCGGGCAACGACTACGCGATCCTGGGACGCCCTTTCTTCGACGTCGAGGCGGCGGAAGCGGCCGCACATCTTATCGAGTACTCCAACCCCGACTATAGCGGCTGGCTCAACGTCACGGCGGAGACCAGGTTTCAGGGCACCGAGTTGATGTACCGGCGAGCCGCCAAACGGTCTCCTTGCTCCCAGGTCGACTATCTGGTCGGTTGGCGGTGGCTCCAACTCAAGGACAACTTGTTGATCAGCGAGTCCGTCGTTCAACCGGGAACGGAGACCATCGACCTGTACGATCGCTTCAACAC
>JAFGCA010000137.1 GCA_016932895.1 Sedimentisphaerales bacterium
CACCGGGCTCGATCCGGTCCAGGAACAGCCGTATACGTTCTCCGCCGCGAACTTCGATGTGCTCTACGACTGCCCGATCATGGTCGGCAACCAGGAGATCCTTTCCTTCGCGGTTGAGGGTGTTCCCCATATCGTGGCGATTACCGAGCCGGGCGATTTCGACCGCGAAAAACTCGTCGCCGTGCTCAAACGGATGGTCGAGGCGGCGGTGGCGGTCGTCGGTGACATTCCCTACCGGCACTACACCTTCATCATGATGGGCCCGGGCCGGGGCGGCCTGGAGCACCAGAACTCCATGGCGGTCTTCACTGAGCTGCCCGACCTGGACGATCCGAATGACTTTCAGGGCTGGCTGAGTTTCATCGCCCATGAGTTCTTTCATCTCTACAACGTCAAGGCCATCCGGCCGGTCGCGCTGGGACCGTTCGACTACGACCGGGAGAACTACACGAACCTCCTCTGGCTGAGCGAGGGGGGGACGGTGTACTACGAGAGCCTGATCCTCAACCGCGCCGGGTTCATGACACGCGACGACTGCCTCGCAGATTTCCAGCGGAGTATCGCCAACTACGAAGACATTCCCGGGCATCGGTTTCAGTCAGCCACGCAGGCGAGCTTCGACGTATGGCTCCACTTCCTGCGCCGCGGGGGCGACTCGGCCAATACCACCATTTCCTATTACGACAAGGGCGCCGCGCTGAGCCTGTTGCTGGACTTGAAGATTCGCCACGAGACGAAGAACCGCCGGTCCCTCGACGACGCGATGCGGACGCTCTATCAGACGTATTACCGGCAGAAGGGCAGGGGGTTCACCGACCAGGAGCTTCGGCAGGTCTGCCAGGCCATCGCCGGCTGCGATCTCTCGGAATTCTTCGATGTCTACGCTTCCACGACAGCGGATATCGACTACTGCAAATATCTTGCTTACGCCGGACTGACCATCGACGTCGAACCGAAAGCGAAGCCGGGAGCGTACCTCGGAGCTGACGTGCGTGACCAGGACGGAATGCTCGTCATTACCGGTATCCGATGGGACTCTCCGGCGGCGCACGCCGGCCTGAGCGTTGAAGATGAGATCCTCGCTTTTGATGGAACTCGCGTGACTGCAAGGTCGATGCCTGACGAACTCAGATCTCGTCAACCCGGAGACGCAGTCACGGTCCTCGTCTCGCGACGCGGCAAGACCCGCGAAATCGACGTTATCCTGGGTCAAGAAACGGAGCGCAGCTTCGCGATCACGCCGTTACCCGATCCCGACGAATTACAGTCGGAAATCCTCCATAGCTGGTTGAAGGAATAGCAGGGGCCCCGGCAAGAGCGCGGTCTGTCCGTCTATGTCGCCAGCGGCTCGTAGAACTTCTCGGGGCGGGGGCCGAGCGTATTGGTCAACGTTCCGATTCCTTCGATGGTGCAGTCGATGACATCGCCGGCCTTGAGGAAATTGCCCGTGGCCAGGCCCACGCCGGCGGGCGTGCCCGTGGAGATGATGTCACCGGGTTCCAGCGTCATCAGGTGGCTGCAGAACGAGACGATGTCGGCGACGGGATAGATCATCTGTGCGGTGTTGGCGCTTTGGCGGGTCCGGCCGTTGACCTTGAGCGTCATATCCAGGTCCTGTACGTCGGCGATCTCGTCGGCCGTGACGAAGCAGGGGCCCATCGGCAGGAAGCCGTCGGCCCACTTGCCGTTGAGCCAGTCGTAGAACTCGTCCCACGGCCGCTTGCCCCGGCCCTCCTTGAACGTCACGCTGCGGGCGGAGACGTCATTGGCGATCGTGTAGCCGGCGATGCCGTCCATCGCCTCGTCCGCCTCGATGCCCTTGACCCTCTTACCGATCACCACGGCCAACTCCAGTTCATAATCGATTTCCCTGCTGTAAGCCGGCCAGGCAATCGTCTCTCCCGGCCCGCAGACCACCGTCGGCGGCATGAGAAACGGGCGCGGCACCGTCGTCTGCCGCGGCGACTCGGACAGGCCTACCTGGAACCCGCGTTCGTGCGAGGCCTCTTTGACGTGCTCGGCGTAATTGCCCGCCAGGGCCAGCAGCTTGTCCGGACGGGGCAGGGGCGCCAGCAAGGTCACCGACGCCGGGGGCAGGACGTTTGCACCGGAGGCTGCGATCGACCGCAGCCGGTCGAGACAAGTGGGACCTCGCTCCAGGATTTCCTGGAGACTTCGCGGCGGATTGGGTTCTTTCCATGCCGAGGGGATGTCCACAATGCCTCGCTCGGTTACGATGCCGCAGGACGTCGATTTGTTATGCCGATATGTCACCAGCTTCATGGGTGCAGATCTCCTAATGGCCGATAATTACATGTTGGCCGGTATTGTAGTCCATTTGGCGGTCCGGACAAGGGCCCGGCGGGCCAATTGTCACGTCCCAGAATATGAAGCCTCCCGGAAGTGATAGGTGAAAAACGGCTACCAGTGCTGGAAACAGCCTTGATTCTCTCCTTTTGGCCCTTTCCCGACGAGAAACTTCGGGCATGGAAACGGCCTTGGCGGCTCAAAAAGGCCGATTGTGATCGGACGGCTGCGCTTTGATCCATATTCGCTCAAGAGAAGATCGATCCGCGTCCGATGACACGAACGCCGACGGCGCGGTTGCCGGACGGCACGCAAAACAAGAGCTTCCGGATTGAGGGATGCCGCAATATGTCGCTCAAGAGTATTCTGACCGCAGCGGTAGGGGCAGGTTTGAAACCTGCCCGTACGTTTCGTTCCCATAGATACGAGGAAATCGCCCACCGCGGCCCGCTGTTGAACGACGAGGGACTTATCGCCACCAGTCTCGATACAGACGACGACCTTGAGGGCACAGGCTCGGCCTGCGCGCCGAGCGACTCGATCGTGGTCAACACGGTCACGTCATTGGACCGCCGGGAACCGCTGGAGAAGCTCCAGGAGGGCTTCAACAGACTGGTGGACCAACTCCAGCAGATCAACGACCACCTGAACCGGCAGCTTGGACAGCACGAGGAACTCATGGGACGCGTGCGTGAGTTGCCCCAGGCCCTTGAGAGCCTTCCCTCGGCCGTTGAGAACCAGAAGGTGCTTACCACGCAGCTTTTGGACCAGCTCCGCAGCACGGCGTCGAAGGACCAGGAATTCATCAATGCGGTGGGGCGGATCCCCGCCGAAACCGCCCGGCAGACCGAAACGCTGACAGACATCAACCGCCACCTGGAGGCGTCGGCCGAGACCGACGTCCAACTGGCTGAGAGCTTCAACAAGTTCCGAGGCACCCTGGATCGGCTCAATCACAACACGGTCAGCA
>JAFGCA010000138.1 GCA_016932895.1 Sedimentisphaerales bacterium
CCTTCCGGTCTTATGGAAAGCTGCTGAAGCTGCGCGGCCAGACGCAAAACGCACAGGCGTTCGAAGACAGGGCCCGCGCGGTCAGCCGTTTCATTGAGGAGCACTTCTGGGACGAGGCCAACGAGCGTTTCAACGAACTCCTGCTCACCGACGGCTGCTACGTCACCGGCGGCGGCATGCAGACCTACCTCCTGTACAACAACGCCCTGACGTCCCTCGACAAAATCGACAAGACCCTGCAGTCCATCCTTAGGCGTCCGCGCATCAACATCGAAATCGCCTGCCACTACCCCGAGATCTTCTTCCGCTACGGCGTCCCCGACGAGGCCTGCCGGAGACTGCTGCAACTCAGCAGCCCGCAGACGCAGCGGCGGTCCTACCCGGAGGTTTCCTTCGCCCTGATCGGCGCGGTCGTCAACGGCCTGATGGGAATCGACCCGGCCGAGGGCGAAGCGACGGTCGCCACGCGATCCCGTCTGCCCCAAACGCTTTCCTGGGCGCAGATCGCTCACCTCCCTGTGCACGAGCGTTCAATCGACGTGCGCCACAAGGGAACAACCGAGACCATCCTGGCCAATCGTTCGGATAAGCCCGTAACGTGGATCGCGCAGTTTGAAGCCCAAAAGGGACGACTCCTCGCCGACGGCGAACCCGTGCCCGCCAACACCGCCACAGACGTCCTCGGCCGTACCTTCCTCCAAACCCGACTGACCGTCGAGCCAGACACGAAGAGAACCGTCCGATACACGCCGTCACCGTGACTATCACCCACGGCCTTGCGACGGGCTTTTTGTACCTCTTGAGCGCTGCCACCGAAACGGGTATCCTGCTCGGATTGACCCGTAATGTTCTTCGGGAGGCTTCGATTGTGAGAGATCTTCGCGTCGCTTCGGTCCAGTTCGAGCATGCCGCCGGCGACAAGCAGGCGAATCTGGCCACGATCGAGAGCTTCGTCATACGCGCCGCGGCCGACGGCGTGCAGTTGATTGTTTTTCCCGAATGCTGCATCACGGGCTATTGGTTCCTGCGAAACCTGGCTCGGGCCGATCTGGAAGCTCTGGCAGAGCCCGTTTTCGACGGCCCCTCGTCCCGGGCATTGATGGTGCTGGCGCAGCAATATGAGATGACCATCGGCGCGGGATTGGTGGAAATCGCCGATGACGGCCGCATGTACAACACCTACGTGGTAGCGATGCCCGACGGGCAGTTCCGGCGGCACCGCAAGATTCACTGCTTCATCAGCGAGCATTTGTCCAGCGGATCGGAGTTTACCGTGTTCGACACGCCGCAGGGCTGCCGCACGGCCGTGCTGACCTGCTACGACAACAACCTGGGCGAGAACGTCCGCATCGTCGCCCTGCAAGGGGCCGAGGTGCTCCTGGCCCCGCACCAGACCGGGGGCTGCGTGACGCCCAGCCCGTACTGCATGGGACTGATCGACAGACCGCTGTGGGACAACCGCAAAACCGACCCGCAGGCCATCGAAGCAGAGTTCAAGGGGCCCAAGGGCAGGCAATGGCTGATGACCTGGCTGCCGGCGCGGGCGCACGACAACGGGCTGTTCCTTCTCTTCAGCAACGGCGTCGGAGTCGACGGGGAAGAGATCAGGACGGGCAACGCCACGATCCTGGACCCCTATGGCCGCGTGCTCGCAGAGACCTGGAACGCCGGCGACGATATGGTCGTCGCCGATCTGGATGCAGCCTTGCGCGAGAATTGCACGGGCGTGCGCTGGATCAAAACGCGCCGCCCCGAGCTGTACCGGCCGCTGACGGTCCCCACGGGAAGGGAGCGGGACCTCCGATCCGTCCGCTTCGGCCGGGACGGGTAGAAGAGCGAAGCGTATCTCGTGTAACGCCCGCCTCACAAATCGCAGGGTGGGCCCTTTACCCACGCGGAAACCGACACCTGCACAAACGCGTGGGTCAAGAACCCACTCTACAGGCCCGATGTGCGATGCTACTCCAGCTTCATCCGCAATTCTCTTTCGACCGCGTTGAAGACGGTGACCGGGACGGTCTGACCCTTATGCTCGCTCGTCAGCCGGCGCAGATCGGCGAGCGAATCCACGGGACTGCCGGCGATTTTCAGGAGCACGTCCCCTGGCTGGAATCCGCGCTGGGCCGCGGCGCTGCCGGCCGGGACGGCGACGAAGAGAACGCCGCGCTCGTCCCCCAGACCGGCCGCCGATTTCTCGGCCTCGCCCGTGAGGTTCTTGACGGTCGCTCCCAGCCACACGGAGCGCGCTGCACTGAGCGCGGATGCGTCTGCCGGCTGCGTCGGTGCCGCTTTGAACCGGCGCGGCTCTTGCGCCGCTTCGCGCTGGAAGGCGGGCTTGCGCACGCCGAACCGGTCCATGGGGAAGTTCTCGAATCCCAGCTTCAGCGCGGGCGAGTCCGGCCTGACGCGGTAATCGCCGTCATCGGCAGCGACGAACAGGGGATCGGCAAAGACCGAATGCGCGTCGAATCCCTTCTCTTGCCACTGCTCCAGCGACATGGGCTCGCCCACACCGGTGATGGTCGGCCTTCCCTCTTTGCAGAAGAACAGGTTGTAATCGAATTCCCTGGCGTAGGCGGGGTTGGCACGAATGAACTGATACGGCTTGTCACTGACGAAGATGTTCCTCGCGATCACGTCGTCACAGGCCGGCATCCAGATGTGAAAGCCGCCGAACCCGTTGACAATAATGTTGTTCTCGACGAGCCGGAAGAACCCTTCCCGCAGTTTCACCCCCATCCCCAGGCAAAGATTGTTATAGACGCGGTAGTTGGAGGAGCCGTCGTCCAGGTCGATTCCCCATGAATGGCCGCCCGGATGGGCGAAGCGATTGTTGCGGATGTGGGTGACCCTCCGGTTATCGAGCCGGCAGCGCTCTTTGGCGAAGGGCTCGATGTCCCGACCTCCGTTGTACGACGTCTTCCACCAGCGGTCCCGGCCCCAGCTATTGAACGGCCCGTGGTCGCCGCTCTCGCGGACGGTGTTGAATGCGTCGTTGAACTCGATGACGTGTCCGCCCCAGCAACCGTCGTTGATGCAGATCGCCGCCCGCGGACACTGATAGATCGTGTTGTGACTGACGGAGATCTCTGCCGACATCGAAAGGACGACGCCGGCGACCTGCTTGCCCACGAAGCCGATGTGGTGTATGAGATTGTCGTCAATCCGACAGTCACCCGGATAGTTGGCGGTCTTGGGTCCCGGTGTCAGATCGATCTGGTCCTGCGGGATCGTGTTGCCGTACTCGATCGCGCCGCTGCGCACAGCGCCGTAATCTCCCACCGCGCACAGACCGCTCTCGCCTAATCGCGTGAAGCGACATCCGGCGACGTCCACGCGCCGGTTGTAGCGACTGAGGAAGACACCGTTGCCGCCCAGGTCCTCGAAGAAACAGTCCCGGACGCTACAATCCTCGACGCCTTCGAAGCGGACCGCACCGAGCCGTGCGATGGACCAATCCCCGCGCAACAGCCGCTCGTACGGCTCCATGAAGACCCGCCTGGTGTGCTTGAATGCGAAACCCTCGAAACGGATGTGTCTGACGGGCTCGGCGGTTGTGCCTTTGACGACGAAAAGCTCTCGGAGCCCGGCGCCGATGATGTCCGCCCGCGACAAATCGATTCCCGGTTCGGGCTTGACGTACAGCCTGTGCTTTGGCTTGTCGAAGTACCATTCGCCCGGGACATCCAGCTCCTCGAAGATATTCTCGACGAACAGATATTTCTTGTGATACCCGCCGCGGAAGACCGGGTCGAACCCGCCGCCGCGATTCTCCTGCCATCCCCCCTGCAGCGCGAGCTTGCCGTCCGCGTCGGCGCCGACGATGCGGTAGTGCTTGCTGCCCCACATCGAAGCGTGCAGGGCGTGCATGTACCCGCCGGCCGGAGAAGCCCATGTCTTCACCCGCGCCGGCGCGATGGCATCGCCGGAAGTGCCGCCGAAAAAACGGGCACTGGAATCGAAGTTGGGATAGCGGGCCATGTGCTGGCGTTTGCCGGCGACGAAGAGCTGATCGATCTCTGCGACACCTTCCGGGACGTCAGCGACCATGACACCGTCCCGGTAGGACCGCCATTGCAGAGACAGTCGGAAGCCGCCGCTGATGATGGGACGTTCGTCTTCGCAGGCCCGATAGACAATCGGTGTCGCCGGCGTTCCGGAATCCGCGGCCGTGAATTCGACCGGGCGTTGGAGAAAGTAAACCCCTCCGCGCAGGATAACGTGAATGGGCCCCGCGGCCTCTTTTCGCATGGTACGCACATGCTCGCGTGCCCGTTCGATCGTGGCAAAGGGCCGGGCTTTCGTACCGGGATGGCTATCGTCACCGCCGGGCGCGACGTAGCACGTTCTGGGCGAAGCTGAATCGTGCCGGGCGGCGAAAGTAACGACTGTCCCAAGGCAAAGAACGCCGGCAAACGTGACGGCCAATCGTAATACGGTCTTCATTTGTCATCTCCAGAGAATCGTATGGAAACGGCGGCGATGCTCAGACCTGTAGGGTCTCTTCGGAAAAGTGGACGCAGGTGAAGCACTCGGGGATGTGCGAGTCGTACACACCGTGCTTGTTGAAAGACCAGCCGACCGAGGGATCGGTTGCCCTGCCGTTGTACTGCAGCGCCTCGAAGCGAGAGAAATCCATGCGCCAGATATCGCCGTCTTTCGGAGGCAGCGCCCGGCCCTGGGCCAGCGCGGCCATCCCCTTCCACGGGAAGGCCAGCTCGACCGTCCAGCCCTTGTCGATGCGCGCGCTATCATTCAGAGCGCCGTCGACGTGGACGGCCGCCTGGAGCCCGGGAAAGTCCCAATCCATGAAGGCCCAGCGCCGCCCGCGCGGGTGCTTCCTGTAGCGCATCCCGTCCTGGAAACCGCCGAGCACGTCCACCGTGCGCGTCAGCAGATCGAATTCGGGCCGGTCAAACTCGCCGCCCTTCTTGTATGCGTCCTGCCAGATGTAGAACACCTCGTAGACGGTCCCGCGCGCGTTGATCTGAAACTCGTAATAGCAATCGGGGCCCGCGATGAAAACCTCCACGTCGTTTTCGAAATACACGGGCGAGTCACGCTTGGTAAACCGGGCCTGAACGTTGGGCTCCTCAATCCAAAAGGCGACGTACAGATTCTCATCGTCCCACAGCGCCGCCATCCGCGTATCCAGGAATCCGGGCACGCCTGTGACCATATCCACAAAGCGAGGCGACTTCTCCGCCCGCTCCCAGCAGGCCTCGGAAAGCCTCCCGTCCACTACGATTTTCCCCGCCGTCCGCCGACACGTATAATGCCCCACGTCGGCCTCCTCGCAGCCGTATCGCTCACTCATTCACGCACCTCTTATCCTCTTCCGCCCGCCATATGTCAGATCATCCATCCGACCAGAAGTCCAATGATGCCGACAACACGCTTTCTCATTTCTGAGTCCCCTTTCGACTTGCGAATTCAACGGAGAATCCTGCTGAAACGCATCCCCACAACCACACCTGCGCAGCAAATACACTCAACGCGTTGCCGGGCTGTGCATGCTGCGACTCGCTCATTCATCTGGCCAAACCGTGGGACGGATTGTCATTGTTGCCCTCGGGCGTCACGGCCTGCCGGTGACCAGGCCGCCGATGAAGAAGGCGAAACCCAACACGCGGTCACAGTGAGGACAGGAGTACATGATCTCCTTCTTGATCGTCCCCTCGACGTCTTTCTCGACTTCGTTCCGTTCGTTTCGGTGCGTCGAGTGCAAGGTGACTTCCTGCTCGCAATGCGGGCACTTTGCCATCGCACGTATTCCTTTCTTCGCAACGTTGGTTGCCGGTGGGGCTATTTGGGGCCGACGGTGACCCTTTTTGAACCGGTAATGGTGCCGTACAGATCCCCGGTTTCAAACTTCACGGTGACGGTGAAGGTTTGCTCTTTTTCGCTTTGCGGTACTCGCCACGAGTACCCACAGGTACCGCCTCAGCCGAAGGGCATTTTGCCCTCGGCCACGGTCTCTCCGGCCGCATCGGCAATCTTGATCACCGGGTCGATGGACTCGTACCGCTGATATTCGATCCCGCCAGACAGTCTGAGAGGCTCGCCGACCTTTCGGGTCGTATCCTCCAGCCCGCTGAGCATCAGGTTCGTGGCGGAATCAACCATTACGGCCTTGATCTGGACCTCCTGGCCCGGCTCCAGGCGTTCGGACAGTTCCGGCGTCTGGAAAACCACGTCGGGCTTCTGGTCCAATTTGAAGACGCACGGCTGCCCCTCTCGCACGTGCAACCCCAACACTACGGGCGGCGACTTCTCCCGGGGCTCCGGAATCTTGGCGCGAATGCCGGCCCGAAGGTTGCCCAGTAGAACGGAGAGGAAATAGGGCCGGTAATCACCGACCGGGATGCTGAGCCTCGAACCTTCTTTCGAGCACTTGGCGACATCGATGATGATGCCCTCGCCCTGAAACCACCCGCGGTCGATCTTGGCCGGCGTGCCGCTGCTCGAGCGGACCTCCAACGTCCCGAAAGCGCCGTCGTAGGCCCGCACCGTGACCTTGTCACCGGCGGGCGTGGGGAAAATCCGGTAGAGCGTGCCGTCCACCTCGGGCCAGTCGCTCAGGACGCCCAGGCCGGTCCGCTGGTTGTCGAGGTACAAGCCCGTAGACGGATGGTCGTACCGGCCGGTGACGACCGACGTCTGGGCCAGAATGACGTCCATTTCCTTCGATCCAAGAGTGATCTTGCCCCGACGGGCGGTAGGAACGACGAAGAAGAGGATCTGGCGCGAGCCTGCGTTGAGCACCCGCGGCCAGACCGTCAGCGGCGGCAACGTCTCATTGTCCGCGCCGACCAGCCGGACGTCTGCGGACTCAAACACCATTTCTTGTGGCCCGCCCCGGCCCGCCTCAAATCCTTCGGGCAGGTCCTCAGCGGGCTTCAAGACACGATCGTTGCTCAGATCGAAATCATGGTTGGCATCGAAGTAAAGCCGGTCATATCCGCTCCCGGCGCCGCCCGATTCGTCCAGAACGAAACAGTAGATCTGACCCGAGTTGAAGTCGAGCATGTCCATCGCGAACGGCACGCTGCCGTAGACGGGTTTGGCAGACTTCAGCGAGGGGTAGGCCTTCACGCGCTCGTCGGGCTCGTCACCGCAGTCGCGAGCGTACTGGCCGCTGCGAAGCATGTACTGCAACGGCCCCTCCACTTCAAAGACCGAGAATTCCTCGAGCTCGAACTGCCGGGCCGATTCGTCCGCCGCTGCCAACGGAGCCGTTAGAAACCATCCCGCCAATCCAACCAGTATCAGACGTGTGAGAGAAAACCGGACAGTCTTCATGAGTCGTCCTCCCAAATCGATTTTCCGCGAGCCCCGCCGGTGGCCCGGCGAACCCCTTTTAGTACAGTATCATATCATACGGCATCATCATAATCACGCTTTCTTTGCGGACCAGTTCGAGGCCCTGCAAGGCCCGGGTCAGGGCGGCGGCCCGCTGCGGCTCGGCCTGGCGCAGCAAATCGATCAAGGGCGTCAGCGTCGGATGGCCCGCCAACAGGCTCGTGGCGGCGGGCAGGGAAATGTCCGTCGCCCTTTCGCCCTCGCCGGAATACTGCTGCATCATCTCGGTGATGAAATCCTTGGGCTCGGGGATGACGCGAACCTCGTAATCGTCGAGCGACGCCTTGGCGGCAGCGGACTTGACCGCCTGGTCAAGTCCGCCGATGCGGTCGACCAGCCCCAGTTCCAGGGCCTGCTTTCCCGTGAAGACGCGACCGCCGGCGATCTCGTCGAGAGGCTCGGTGAGCTTGCCCTCCCGACCCTGCGCCACGTGACCCTTGAAAGTCTCGTACACGTCGCGCATGTACCCTTCAAACAAACGACGCTCGTCGTCATTGAACGGCCTGTCGCTGTTGAGAAGGTCCGCGTGAGCCCCGCGTTTGTAGCCGACCCAGTTGATGCCGAGCTTGTCCCAGAGCCCCTTGGTGACGAGCTTGCCGCCCACGACGCCGATGGAAGCGGTAACCGTCACCTCGTTGGCGAAGATTGTATCGGCCGCACAGGAGACGTAGTAGCCGCCGCTGCCGGCGACGTTGCCCATGGAGACAACGAAGGGCTTCTTGTCCTGCAAGCGCCGCGTGGCGTTCAGGATCACCTCGCTGGCCTCGGCGGAACCGCCCGGCGAATCGACGCGCATCACCACCGCCTTGACGGATTCGTCTTTGGCGGCCTTCTCCAGGGCCTTGCGAACGTCGCCGCTGTAGGCCCCGCCGGTCGGCCCGAAAAGGCTCGGCTGGCTGTGCCCCGGCAGGATGACGCCCTCGACGTAGACGATAGCGACCGCGTCCTTCTGCGAGACCGTGGGCGTCTTGAACATCTCAGCCAGAAGGGAGAAGACGGCCAGCGGACTGGCCAGGTTGATCTGCGGAGCTTTCTCCCGGCCGTACCGGTTGTCCACCTTCACCGGCCCCTCGATCTCGTCCTTGACCCGCGCGAGAAATTCGTCGCGCGTCTCCACGGCGTCAATCAAGCCCTCTTCCAGGGCCTCGTTGGCAAGGTACGGCCCGCCGTCGATAAGGTCGCGCACCTGCGCGGGCGTCTTGTCCCGCGATTCGGCGATCATCTCCACCAGCGACTCGTAATAGCTGTCGAAAAGCCAGTTGACGTTCTCCCGTGCCTCTTCGCTGGGGCCCGTGCGCATCAGCATCTCGCCGGCGGACTTGTACGCTTCCATCTGCATCATGTCCGCCCGGACGCCAATCTTCTCCAGCAGTCCCTTCACGTACAGCGCTTCGCCGTACATGCCGGTCAGCCACAGCGACGACTGCGGCGCGAGACTGAGATGGTCCCCCGCGCAGAGCAGCGCATAGGAGAAAGTACCGATCCCTTCGGCGTGCACGTACACCTTCTTGTCGGCGTCCTGGAGGCGACCGAGGGCCCGCCGGATTTCCTCCAACTGCGCATACCCAAGGTACATGTCGCCATACGTGAGCACGACCGCTTTGACCTCTGCATCCGCGCTCGCCCGGTCGATGCGTCGAACGAGGCTCTTGAGCGACGTGACCTGCCCGGCCATGAAGCCGAACGGATCGACCATCGGCGCTTCGCTCACCATGCCGCTCAGATGAAAATGCGCCACCACTGCAGGCGATGCCTCGACCTCTCCCCCAGCGCTCCCCAAGCACACTGAGCCCAAAACCGCCCACGCCACACCGATCCACAGCAAATTCGTCCTTGCCCCGTTCATGATCGCTCTCCTTTCCAATCCAGACCACCGGACCGCACGCGTTGTCTCACTGCGCCACGGCACGCGCACCTCGCTGCGGCACCGTCGAAACAACGATTCCATCTTACCCATACGACGCTCGGCGCGAGCCGAAAATCGAAAAAAAACCTGAGAATGAGGCGTGCGTGCCTGAAAATCGTGGGGAACTAACGATGCCGCCCTTCGTCAAGCTCCCGGGTGCTTCACTTCGTTCCCCACGACTACCCTGTAATGAGTTGAGGCAGGACAGTGGGTGCGCGCGCCTCGCAATTGGGGCCTCGCTGCGAGGGGGGGAACGTGGCAGGTCAGTGTGCAGGTGGGTCGTCTCGACCGGCGACGTTCTGCGGGGGCAAGGGGAGCTTGTCGAGTCGCGTTTTCAGAATCTTCTCCTGTCGCGACGGCTGCTGGAGGCCGGCGAACAACTGCCCGGCCCGGGCGGTGTCCTGGGCGAGTCGTCGGCGTAAGCACCAGCGAGGACTTGAACGTACGAAGTGCCACTTGCGATAGTATCATCATTATACTCGCGCATTTTCCAGTCGACGCCAATGAGATACTTGCCCGCTTCGCGGTTGAAGTCCGAGAGAGTGGCCTGGTCGGGCTCTCCAAGAACATCGTAGTCAACGTACCCCGTCTGACTGTTCTGTACGTCCCCGTACGCACTAATGCCTCCGGATGCAGTGCCCGCACTTCTCGCAAGCCAGGCGAAGCTGCTCGCATCTGCCTCGCTATAGGCCGAACCACCGTCACCTGGATCGGTGTTTCCCCATGCGTCGGCACTGCCCTCGGCCTCAAGATCCCATGAGAGGTCGCCGCCGGGGGGCGTGCTGGGAGGGCCTTCCCATTCCCAGGAGACTTCCCAGTACGCCGTACCGGACGCAGCGGCCAACGCGGAATCCACCGCTTTGGCCCAGGCATAGGTGTTTACGTAGCAGTAACAGTAGCCCCGCGGTAGCGAGTCAGTTACGACCTTTGTGTATTCTCCCATGGTGGAAGTTTGCGTGTTGGCGGGATTGTCGTCCACCGTCCACGCGGTGGGACCAGATTGCACATAATCAGCCTCCACCGGTGGCACTGGTGCGACTGCTGTTACGACCAGCATCGTCATGAACCATCTGACTTCAGCTTTCATCCTTGATCTCCTTCTTTAGCCATTCCATTCAATGGTCTCAACGTCTTCTTCAAGTTGGATCTACCGCCCCCTTCACGGTCCTCGAATCATATCTCTCACCTCCTTTCTTTCGAACTCATTCGTCAATCATCACGGAGCAAAACCAGAACGCGCATTCACTGTCCGCTTACATCGCAGGATCTCCAACAAGCAGGTTCAGGTGTGCTTCTTCCCTGACGTATTTCATTCGACCTTCGCACAACTCTACGCCTCTTGCATCTCCATTCTTCCCGGATACCAGAAGCCGTATGCTGTATCGCGCCCGCCGTTTGAGCCGGGCACTTCAGTACTCCTTGAACTGCCTCATCCACTTCGGCCAGTCTCCGGGTTCGACGCCGCCGGCCTTGGTCCAGGGACCGTTGATGCCGTAGTCACGGCGCCACTTGAGCGTCCACAACTCTCTCAAACCGACTCTTCTCGCAGACCAGTCGAGGAACAGGCTATTAACATACCCATGATGCCGGTTGAGACAGAAGTATCCCATGTGATCGCTGGGATGGGGGTGTGCCTCTATCTCCGGCGGGTGGTCCCATTCGTCCGGATCACTACCTGGACGCGTGCAGTCCAGAAGCACCGGGACCTCGCCTTGCCCCCCCAGGGCAAAGACGTTGAGACAATGCCTGGGCTCGCCCAAGGGAGGATTCGGTCTGAAATGACCGTCGATCATCCAGTGGTTAAAACCGTAGCTGGCACGAAAGGCTGGAAGGGGCGACGCGACCTCCCAGGCCGTAAGCCTTGCATTATCCGCGAGTACGAGTATACGCCAGCTCGATCCATCGAAGGTAGGTGATTCCTCCCCCAGGCCGCCCTCCGGAGCAGGGGCGTGCACGGCCATGGGGCAGCACCTGATCCCCTCGGCGTAGACGCCATGCTGTCGCGTCGGTGCCAGCGGATTTTCCGCGTCCAGAGGCATCGCCCCACGCAGAAGCCATACGGCCACCGGCCAACGGCCGTATGGAAGGTCCCCATCGTTTTCTTGCGTATACACCGCGAAAATCTGTCCCCACTGGCGCAGGTTTGACCGGCAGACGACCGCCTTCGCCTGGCTCCGCACGCGGCCCAGGACGGGCAGCAGGATCGCCATCAGTAACGCAATCACGGCGATGACCACCAGCAGCTCGATCAGCGTGAAAGCCGCCCTACCGCGCGTGTCATCCTGAGGCGGAGCCGAAGGATCTGGCGTGCGAAGGAGAGTTCTCATGCGAAGCCCGGATCCTTCACGCCGCGGCGCTTCGTTCAGGATGACGGCGCAGTGCGGCAGTTTCAGGGGCGTCCGTGTGGTGCTGGAACCGGCCCTCGGGAGGCTTTGGCTGTGCCTTCCCTCGCGTTTTCTCTCTCTGTCCATCGCTTCTGCTCCTTTCCGTAAGGAGCCGCTGGGGCGGTATCGCCGCTTATCGCCGATGTCTGCACATGATCTCCGGCGAATCCGCACCCGGCTTCCTTATCCATCTTCCGCTGAAAGCCTGTCGCCTGTTTTACCAGATTCACGCATCGCAATCCGCACTCAATGCACAAATCACACAAGAAGGCGTTTCTCGCAACCGAAATGTTGATAGTATTCTTGAAAAAATCGAAAACTTTTTCACCCGCCATTTTCCAGCAATCCGCATGGGCTAAAGTTCATCCTACCCGCTATGTGGCAGCCGAACGCACGCACTGCCATCTACGCCATAGAGATGGGCGAATGCTTTAAACAACAAGAGAACAAGCCTGCCCCGAATGATGCGTCCTTAAGATCGGCGGCGGGACTGAAATCTGCGTTTTTGAGCCAAGAGCGCGGTGCCAAGGCGGAAAACCGCTTATGGAAGGGCCATTCAAGCCTGCCCCCCTATCCTTCCCGGTTACCGGCGGCGAGCAGATGATTCCCAGGCCGCACCGCCCTCCGATCGATGACGGAAAATCAAGGCCCGCCGAAGTTGGACCAGGCGGTCAGGGCCGATTCGGGCACGTCGCGGGCACGGTCGCAAACCTTCTTTACGTTCGCCAGATCGTTGTTGTAGAGCGAGATCGCTTTGGCTCTTGAGCCTTGGAGGGACAGGAACACGTTCGTTCC
>JAFGCA010000139.1 GCA_016932895.1 Sedimentisphaerales bacterium
CGTTTACCGTCGCGGCGGAGCTGTTCCAACGAGCCAATGAGATCGTTGGGTTCGATCTGCAAAAGGTCTGCTTCGAGGGGCCGGTGGAGCGGCTCAACAGCACGACGATGTCCCAACCGGCTATATTTGTTACTTCTGCCGCCCTGCTGGAGGTCCTGCGAGCCACGCCGGCGACCCGGAATATCACGCCCGACGTGACGGCGGGTCTCAGCCTGGGTGAGTACACGGCTCTTTATGCCGCCGGCGCCATCGGTTTCGAGGATGGATTGCGGCTAGTCAAAAAACGCGGAGAGGCGATGCAGGCGGCCGCCGATGCGACCGAAGGGACGATGGTCAGCATTCTGGGCCTGGACGAAGACAAAGTCCGGCAGCTTTGCGAGCAGGCCCGCGAAGACGAGGTGCTGGAACCGGTCAATTTCAACTGTCCGGGCCAGATCGTGGTTAGCGGCTCGCTCGGCGCCTGTGAACGGGCCGAGCGCCTTGCTCCGACGTACGGTGCAATCAAGGCCATACGCTTGGAGGTGGCCGGGGCGTTTCACACAGACATGATGGCCGGGGCCGCCCAGACCCTCAAACAGACCCTGCTCCAAACGCAGATCTCGCCACCGGAATCCGTTCGGACGATAGCCAACATCACGGCGGACTATTACAGCAGCACCGAGGGTGTCGTCGAAGGCTTGACCCGGCAGCTTACCAGCGCCATCCTTTGGCAGAAATGCATGGAACGGCTGCTGGCCGACGGCGTCGAGGAATTCTACGAGATCGGTCCCGGCAGGGTCCTTACCGGGCTGATGAAGCGCATCAGCAGAAGGACGAAAGTGGTCAATATCAGCGATGTGAGTTCCCTGGCGGCCCTGACCGGCTGATTGCACGGATTCGCACCGCTCGGCAATGACATGGGTTCGAGTTGGAGATAGAGGATGGCAGAGAAACGACTTGCCGTAGTGACCGGCGCCGCCCGCGGGATCGGACGGGCGATTGTCTTCGAGCTGCTCAAGCAGGGCCGGATCGTGGCCGCGATCGACATCATCGAGGATCAGCTCAAAGACCTGGAACGAGTCGTCAAAGAGGCTGGTTTCGAGGTGCTGACGCGCCGCGTGGACATCACCCAGACGGACAAGCTCACCGAGGTGCTGGAGTCGCTGGCCTCAGAATACAACGGCATCGGGGTACTCGTCAACAACGCCGGGATCACCCGCGACAAGTTCATGATTCAGATGGATGACGAGGATTTTGACAAGGTGATCAGCGTAAATCTGCGTGCCGCGTTCGTCGCCACGCGGGTGGCCGCCCGATCGATGCTCCGCAACAAATTCGGCCGAATCGTCAATATCAGCTCCGTCGCCGGAGTCATGGGCCAGGCCGGCTCGGCCAACTACGCCGCCAGCAAGGCCGGACTCATCGGCATGACCAAGTCGATCGCCCGCGAAATCGGCAAAAAGAACGTCACCGCCAACTGTATCGCACCGGGCTTCATTCAGACCGATATGACGGCGGTGCTCTCCGACATGGTGAAAAAAGCCGCCAAGGACGTCATTCCGGTCAAACGCTTCGGCGCACCCGAGGACGTCGCCCGGGCCGTGGCCTTCCTCGCCGGCGACGATGCCGGGTACATCACCGGACAGGTTCTCTGCGTCGACGGCGGCATGGCTATGTAAAAAAAATCAGAAAATGTTTGTGCTGGCCCCCTTCACTGGGTAATATACCGGCCGAAATCGGGAGGGTGGCGGCGGTGTACGTATGCCCCGGCAGAGGCAGTGAAAGATCTTAGCAGAATAATCCGACTGAATTAGGGAGGATGAACAAGTGAGTGTCGATGAGGTAGATGTCCAAGCGATCCAGAATAAGGTGATCGAGATCATCAGCGAGCAAATGGGCGTTGATAAATCCGAAATCAGCCGCGAAACTTCTTTTATCAACGACCTGAATGCCGACTCTTTGGATACCGTGGAATTGGTCATGGAATTTGAAGACGAATTTGACATGAGCATTCCCGATGAAGAAGCCGAGAAGATCCAAACCGTCGGCGCCGCCATTGAGTACATTGTCAATATAGCCCAATCCAAGAAAAAAGAGAGCACGTAAACTCATCATGGATAGACGGCGAGTTGTGATTACGGGCCTGGGGTGTGTTACTGCGCTGTCCGAGTCCGTTAGTGAACTGTTTACTGCGCTGTGCGAGGGCCGCAGTGGTGTTTCCACCATCGAGTCGTTCGACACCAGTGCGTTCCCGGTCCGTTTTGCCGGCGAGATCAAGCGCTTCGACGTAACCAAGTACATCGACAAGCGTGAGGCCCGGCGGATGGACCGGTTCACCCAGTTTGCCCTGGCCGGCGCCATGCAGGCCGTGGACGACAGCGGACTCGATTTTGCCGGCGAAGACCCCTATCGCGTCGGCGTGATCGTGGGCACCGGCATCGGCGGGATCAAGGAGATCGAGGAACAGCACGTCCGCCTGCTGGAGAAAGGCCCGAGCAAGGTCTCGCCCTTCTGCGTGCCGCGTCTGATGGCCAATGCGGCCAGCGGCAATATCGCCATCCGGTGGGGCCTTCGCGGTCCGTGCTTCGCCGTGATCAGCGCGTGCGCCTCGGGCAACCACACCATCGGAGAGGCGTTCTGGAACATCGCCAGCGGACGCAGCGACATCGTCATCACGGGCGGTTCGGAAGCGGCGGTGACCCCCATCGGACTGGGTTCTTTCTGTGCGGCCCGGTCGCTGAGCCTGCGCAACGACGATCCGCCGGCGGCATCCCGCCCGTTCGACCGGGACCGCGACGGGTTCGTCCTCTCCGAAGGCGCCGGCATGCTCATCCTTGAGGACTACGAGCACGCGACCAAGCGCAAGGCCCGCATTTACGCCGAGCTGCTCGGCTACGCCGCCACCGATGACGGCCACCATATCACCGCTCCCCTGCCGAACGGCGAGGGCGCGGCGATGGCCATGAAGCTGGCGCTGGCGGATGCCAAACTCAACCGTGAAGACGTCGACTATATCAACGCCCACGGCACGAGCACCGAGCTCAACGACATCGGCGAGAGCAAGGCGATCCGGACCGTGTTTGGCGAGCACGCCTACCAGATCCCGATCAGCTCCACCAAGGGCTGCCTGGGACACATGCTCGGGGCGACGGCCGCTGTGGAGCTCATCATGGCGATCAAGACCATCAACGAATCGGTCATACCACCGACGATCAACCTGGAGAATCAGGACGAGCGGTGCGATCTCAAGATGGACTACGTGCCGTTGCGGGCGCGCGAGGCGAAGGTGGACGTCGCCATCAGCAATTCGTTTGGTTTCGGGGGCCACAACGCCTGCCTGGTCGTGGGGCGCTTCTGAGCCGGCCCGTCACAATGCGAACGTTCCCCGCCTGGACGAAAGTTGCGCCCGTCGTGTTTCCCCCGGAAGGGACCTCGTGTGCCGCCGACCGCACGGGCGATCTGATGTTTTTGACTCAGAGTGCATAAGACAGGGCGCAAAGAGGCACAATGGCTTTGCCACTACTACTTCTGCTCGGCGGATTGCTCCTGCTCTGGAAAGGCGCCGATATCCTGGTCGGCGGCGCCGTCGGGTTGGCTGAGCGTCTGGGCGTCAGCCATCTCGTCGTCGGCCTGACGGTGGTGGCGATGGGCACCTCGGCGCCGGAAGCGGCGGCCAGCATCGCCGCCGTCCTGCCCGGCCGAGGCGACATTGCCATCGGAAACGTCTACGGCTCGAACATCGCCAATCTGGCTCTGGTCGGCGGGTTCGTCGCACTGCTTCGTCCCCTCAAAATCCAGGCCCGGACCCTGCGGCGTGAGGTGCCGGCCATGCTGGCCGTCGCATTGTTCCTGTGGCCCCTGCTGCGCAATTCCCAGGTATCCCGGCCCGAAGGAGTCCTGCTGCTGGTCGTGTTCGCGGCGCTGATGATCTACACCATCCGCACCGCGCGGACCAACGGCGTCAACGCCGCCGCACCCCAGCCCGAGCGGCCCCCGGCATACGCCCACACGATCGCCCATGACATCGTCTTCGTAGTCCTGGGACTGCTGGGATTGTCGGTGGGAGCCCGCATGGCGGTCTACGGGGCCGCCGAGATCGGCACCGCCATCGGCTTGAGCGACGCGGTCATCGGCTCGACCATCATGGCGGTGGGAACCTCCCTGCCCGAGATGGTCACCTGCGTGATCGCCGCAGCGAAGGGACATCACGACATTTCCGTCGGCAACCTCGTGGGGTCGAACATCTTCAACACCCTTCTGGTTACGGGAGCGGCCGGCGTGGTGCGACCCTATACCGTGGGCGCGCGATTCGCCGGGGGAGCAGACTTCTGGATCATGATCGCGGTCAGTGCGGGTTTTGCCGGTGCGGCGATCCTCGGCGGGCGTAAGATCAATCGCATCGGCGGCGTCGCCCTGCTGGCCACGTACGCCGCCTACCTGGTCTATCTGCTGGGTTTCACGCGGACGGCCTGATCGCCCCGTTTGGCAGCGGCCTTGCTCACGGCTGGAGCATCATCGCGTCGGCGAAGAACTCCGCGAATTTCGTCTCGTGGGCGATCTCCACGTACTCGATCCGCTGCACCAGGGCGGAGACGCGTGTGCGGTATTCCCGTCCGATCAGGAGCATCTGGGCCCCCGAAGCGGCCGCATTGCCGACGAAATGGATGCGTTCGAGCGGCACGTTGGGAAGCAGCCCGATGCGAACGGCGCTACGCGGCCGAATGTAGTTGCCGAACGCTCCAGCCAGCAGAACCCTGTCGATATCCGCCGCGGACAGCTCAAGTTTCGCCAGCAGGATGCGAATCCCGGCCCCGATGGCACCCTTGGCAAGCTGCACCTCGCGAATGTCCTTTTGGGTCAGACTGACGCTGGGACGCGACGTCCGCGTGTCGAATGCCAGACAGAAGGCGGGCTGGCCGTCACTTTCGATCATGCGCGACAGAAGCGCCCGCGACACGTGCCCTTCCAGGGCTTGGCGGTCTTCAAAGCGTCCCGTCGCGTTAATGACCCCCAACTCGCACAGCACCGCGACGGCGTCAATCAAGCCGCTGCCGCAAATCGACCGAGGTTCCGTATCCCCGATCACATCGACGACGATGTCGCCATCCTCGACGACCACGGCCTCGATGGCCCCGTCGGCGGCCCTGCCGCCCTGCCGGATGCGAGCCCCTTCCAGGGCCGGCCCCGCGGCACAACTGGCCGCACAGAGACGCTCCGGCGTCCCTAAGACCAGCTCGCCATTCGTGCCGATGTCCACCAGCAGCGTCGTGTCGGTAATGGAATCCATATCGACCGCGAGCGCCGCGGCCGTCGTATCGGCGCCCACGAAACCGGCGATGTTCTCCACGCAGTGGACGTTGCCCGCCGGATTCATACGCAGGCCCATGTCGCGAGGGGATAGATCGTGCGGTTCCACCGAATGAGCCCGGTACGGGGCCCGGCCGAGCTGCTCCACCGGGAATTGCAGGAAAAGATGGTTCATCGTCGTGTTTCCGACGATACACGCTTCGTACAGGGCCGAGGCAGCGACGTTCTCGCGTTTGCAGAGCTTCCCGGCCAGCTCGTTGATGCAGGCGATGACGACGTCGTGCAATTCCGCCATCCCTTCGGGAGATTGGGCGTGGTTGATGCGGCTGACCACGTCATCTCCGAAACGCGTCTGCGGATTCAGGGCGGCCTCCGTCGCCAGCGTCCGTCCGTCGGCCATGTCAACCAGCCGGACCACCACCGTCGTGGTCCCGATGTCCACCGCCAGTCCCAATATCGGCTCGGAACCGGCCTGCGAACGGTATTTCTCCACAACGTCCGCCTGGGCCTGCAGGGCACGGTCCACGCCCTCTACCAGGATCTTGTGCTCGTAGAATCGCGACTCCGGCGGAACGCTCACTACCAGATCGCTCTGTACGCGATACTGGCAGGCGCGAACCTCCTGCCCGGAGGGTCCCAGGCGAAGCGCGCACTTGCCACAGGTCCCCTTGCCGCCGCAGGGCGTGGTCAGAATGATGCCGGCTTGGCTTGCGGCCTCAAGCAGCGTGGCGCCCTGATGGATCGATACCTCCACCCCATCGGGCTCGAAAACTACGTGAAAATGGTGCATGTATATCGGCGGGCATCCGGCGCCGCAGGCCACCGTCCGGCACAAGAAAAGGGCTCAATGAGCCAAAAGGTGGGAAAGGGACGCCGCTTAGCTGATCTTATGCCTGATTTTCCAGCGCGTGCGTCTCTTCTTACTGCCTATTTTCCTTCTGCGTCTTGGCTTGCTCATTCATTCCTCCAACAAAACCGTAAAATCGTGGTTACAAATGGCTGCTGACTCGTGTACTATAGTTTAGCACAGCGGAAACGCTCCTGTAAAGGGAGAAAAACGCAATTGTTGCGACGCCGTTCGCATCGCACGACGCGGGCGTTGTCGGCGTACGTGTACACAGCGCAGGAATGCAGGGGCATCCTCTCGGGGATGCCGTTCGATATCAGGGTGCAGCGATGATACAGTGTGAGAAGTGCGAGTTGTGTGAAATCGGCCCGGACGGGCGGAAAACGTTCAAATGTGATCCGTTCTCGAACATCAAAGAGCCTGAATGCATCGCGAAATGGCAGCTAATCCGCCTTGACATGCTGCTGGCAAGCTATCAGAGCATGCTCAAGTGGTACGGGAAGCTCGCCCCGCTGCAGGACAAACTCTTTAAGTACGTCCAGCGCGAGATCGACGACATCGAGGACTCCGAAAGCTGGAAGATCGATCCGGAGAGCCCGGAGGACGACCAGCAGGACGATTCGTGGCCGATCTGAGGACCCGTCAGCGCCGCTTTGTCGCCGAACGGGCGTAGCAGAATCGGGAAGGCGGGAAATTTGCGCTGCCGACACGGGGGGAAGACCCCACCGGGACCGGCCCCGGCGTACCACCGGCGTTCCGGATTCCTGCAATAAACCCTTTCTCAACACCGTCTTGGATGTAGAGTAAACGCCGCAGATGGCTGAGAGCGCCGAATTAGCCCGAATCGTCAAAGGCTGCAGATCGGGGGATGCCGAGGCCTTTGAGCAGATGGTTGACATGTACGCCGGCCGCTGCTACGGTTACTTTTATCGGCTAACGGGTGACAGAGACCTCAGTGACGAGTTGCTCAGCGAGCTGTTCATCAGGCTCGTTGAGAAGATCGGCTCGTACAAGGGTGGCGTGTTCGAAAGCTGGCTGTTTCGGATCGCCTCGAACATCTTTCACGATCATCTGCGCGGCAAGAAGCGGCGTCAGAAGCTGTTCGACGCGCGACGGGCCCAGTTGCAGCGCGTGTCCGACGAACCCCGACGATCGGATGCCAGGGATGACATGCTGGATCGGCTTCAAGTCCAGTTGACCCGCCTGGATGCGGACACGCGGGAGTTGATAATGCTGCGTTATTATTCGGAATTGAGCTTCAAAGAGATCGCCGAGCTTCGCGGTGAGCCGATCGGCACGGCGTTGTCCCGGCTGCACCGGGGGCTCAAGAAACTGCGTGAGCTCGTGGAAGGGTAGCCCATGGGAAATCGAAATCGAGAGGACTGGCAGGCTCTTTTCGGACGCTTCTTCGATACGGCCGGTGCCGACGCCGCCGCCGAGGACGTCCGGACGGGCGAGCGGCTTCTGGACGCCTTCCCCGCCCCGAAGCCGAGCGACGAGCTGATCGAGTATATCAACGCTCAGATGGTCGCTCGGCGGACGCGGAAGCGCAGGCTCGCGCATCTGTCTCGCGCCCTGACCGCGGTGGCCGCAGTGATCGTGGTCGCTGCCCTCGCACTGCTGGGCCACGGGCCCGCGCCGCGACACACAACGCACGTGAGCTACGCCTCGATCATCCCCGCGTCCGTGTGGGAAAGCGACGACGTCAACGCCGATGACGCCGACCTGATGTACTTTCACTCCGAGATACGCCGGATCGAAGCGCAGATGGAGGCACTGGAATCCAGCGGCGATGACTTCGGGCCGGCCGAAGACGTGGAGGAAATCGAGATGGAACTGATGCAGATCGAGACCGAGTTTTGGAAAGGATAGCCGCAATGCCACTACGCCGGATCGCTATGATGCTCACCGCTGCGACGCTGGTTGCAGCCTCCGTAGCTGCGAGTGTGACTGCGGCCTCGGAGACGCCGTCAGAAGAAGACATTTGGAAAGACGAGCCAAGGCAACCGCGGTACTGGTGGGATCGCGGGCTCTCGGCGGAAACCATCGAGCGGGTGATGGCCGGTGTACGCAAGCGAAACCCGGACCAGGCAAAAGAGCTGGAACAGTTGCGCAAGAGGGACGAGGACCTGTTCAAGATCAAGCTGCGCGAGTACGGCCAGCCGGAATTCGAGCAGATGGGACGCGAGTACTGGGCGGCCCGCCGACAACGGCGCAACGAAGAGTTTCTCGAGTGGCTCAAGGCCAACTACGCCAAGGAGCACGAAGAACTCGTCCAGCTCAAGGACAGAGACACGACCGTATACGTCAAGAACTTCGAGACGCTCATGAACCGCTACGGGCGCATCTTCGACGCCGACCGCACCAACCCGGAGCTCGGCGCCGTGCTCAAAGAGGACCTGGCGCTCAAGAGAACGCGGGACGAGCTGCGTCACCGCATGCGCCACGAAGGCTCCGAAGCCAAGCGGCAAAAGCTTGGAGCCGAGCTGCAGGAGGTGGTCGCCCGGCGCTACGACCTCATCGTGCGTCAGAAGGAAATCGCCTACGAGCACCTGCTCAAGAAGCTCGCCGACCTGCAGGGGCAGGTCCAGGAGAGCAAGAACGAGATCAAGAAGTGGAAGGACGACCGCATCAAGCAGGAAAACGTCCGCCAACGTCTCAAAGCCCTGACCGAGAACAGATCCAAATTCCGCTGGGACTAAGGTGGGGCGATTTGGCATTTACCATTTGGCACTTACGACTTGGTATTTCGCATCGCTTTGCCCTGGACGTGCGTGACGAATCGGGGCGGCTCTGTCACCATTCATCAGCCCTCATCTGCATTTGCATCGCGTACGCATCAGCTTAGTGCTTTGTTACACCTTGTATGATGGGTTTAGACACGGTGTGGCAGCGTCAAGGCCGTAGGCCTTGGCGATGGTTCGTTCGGATTTGAGAGGCGCCATCGCCAAGCTGCGCTTGACGCTGCCACACGGAACGTCTGGACGATACCCATCATTTGGCGAGAAATGAAGCAGTAGCTTGTGCCCCGCATGTCATCCTGAACGAAGAGCAGCGCAGTGAAGGATCTGGCCTGCGGATTTACCATGCCCCCCGTGTGCCGGCCGTCTGTCAACGGGGCGCGGCCTCTTCGTGGTCGATGGCGGCCTGGATGGCGGCACTCAGCACGAACGCCGGGGTCTCGCCCAGGAACCGCTCGAAGACGTTGCCGTTCCTGAACACGATCAGCGTGGGGACGGCCGAGACGCCGTAGGCTTGCGCGACGCTGCGCGCCTCGTCGATATCCAGCTTGCCCACCACCGCCTTGCCCCCAACCTCCGCAGCCACCTCGTCCATGATCGGCGCCTGGACGCGGCAGTGCGAACACCACGTCGCATAGAAGTCCACCAGGACCACGCCCGTAGCGATGGTCTGGTCGAAATCCCCCTCATCCAGCTCGACGACCACGCCCGCACATGGCGGAACCTCCCCAACCTCCCAAGCCAAACGCGGATACCCCCCCTCCGGCATCCACCAGACACCATTCTCCGCCTCGCAAATAAAGCCCCAACCGGCTTCCAGGAAGGTGTCAACCGTCTGCATCTCCGCGGTCGTCTTGCCCGTTCCGCCCTCACTCATCGCTTGACCGCTGGCCTCCACGTCCCAGAACGAGTCTACGACATGGCCCAGATCGCCCCAGCCCACCAGGCCGTGGAAGCCCGTGGTGCCACTTACCGGGCCCACTGAATAGCAGTGGAAGATCTCGCCACCTACATACTTGCCGACAAAGAAAACGTAGTTCGCCCCCACCAATCCTCCCACGCCGCGTCCAGTTCCAGAAACAGGGCCTCTGGAGTAGGAATTGATGATCAGACCGGCGCCCGTAGCCCCTGCCAATCCCCCGACACGGTCGGCGCCGCTGACGGTGGCCCTGCTGAAGCACTGGGCGACAATACCGGTGATATTCTGGCCGATCAGACCGCCGACGTTTTCCTGTCCCAAAACCGAACCGGTGGCGTAGCAACGAGTCACTTCGCCGCCGAGGTTCTCGCCCGCCAATGTGCCGACGTAGCTGCCGAAGCCTACAATGTTTGCGTCGACCACCCTCAGGTTCCGAATCTTGGCCGAGACATCCAGCCGGCCGAACAACCCGAGGAAGCTCTCGCCTTCCACGGCCAAACCGGAAATAGAGTAAGCGTCGCCCTCGAAGGCGCCCCTGAAGGGAGTGCCTTGAAAACCCGGCTCGGCGTCATTCGTATCCGGAGCAATCACGGCCCTGTCATACGAATAGCCGGCCAGATCGATATCCGCCATGAGCTTGAATCGCTCGGCGTAATCGTTCGGCTCGGCTCCCAGGGCGTTTAGATGCTCGGCCGTGTAGATCAGGTAGGGATCGTCGGGCTCGCCCGTTCCACCCCCGCTGCCTTCCGGCCGATTCGGGTCGAGGTCGATGTCGGCGGTGAGGATGAAGTGCTTGTCGTAGTCCTCGGGGGTTTCGCCGAGGGCGATCAGATCGGCGGCCGTGGCGATTTGGTACGGGTCGTCGGCCGTGCCGCTGCCGCCGGAGTATTTGCAGGGCGCGGTTTCCCATGTCCAGGCGCTCATGCCTCCCAGCATGTCGTAGACATTGGAGAAGCCTCTGCGATCCAGAAAGGTCGCGGCGGCGTTGCTGCGGGCCCCGCTGCGGCACACCACCAGGATCGGACGGTCCGGAGGCAGCTCCTCATAGCGGGCGGGCAGCACTCCCGAGTTCCACGGGTAGTTCACCGCCCCCGGAATGTGCCCCACGGCGTCGCAGTATTCCGACGGCTCCCTGACGTCGATAACGATCAAGCCGTCCGTGGAATCAATGAGGTCCCGCGCCTGTTCGGCCGTAACGTCGGTATGGGCCCAGGCGCAGGGACTGGACGCGACCAGAAGCACCCCCGCCAGAAACAGCACGGCTTTGATATCGATTTTCATGGCTGTGCCTCCCTGAGAACAGAATCCGCCATGCCCCAGTCTACCAAATCGGCCCTGTGACGTCAATCGGCCGTACGATCGTGCGTCAGGTCTATTTTTTCATTGACGAATACGGCTACTTGGTTCATAATATGAATAACGGCGCGGGCGGCGTCGCAGGTGAGGCCGACCGTTGCATGAGATGGAGCCCGCCGGACCGGCTGCCCCGGGCTGAGGTTGCGTCTGTGCATTCACAGGCCCCTGTGGCAGCGAGAGACACGAATGAAACTCATGCGAGACCCACATGTACGAGACCATGGCCTGCCGCTTCGCAGGCGACGGCGATCCCGCGTGTCGCCGACCGCCCGGCTCGGCCTGCGAGGGGCGGGGATGACAAACGAACCCAATTGCCGCGCTTTTCGGGCTAAAAATGAGGGTGCAGCCGAAAAACAAAGCCAATTGCCACCGGCCTTGCCACCCGGACGCCGGCCTCCGGGCCCCCTGCCGACCGGCTGGGGTCCCACCGCGCCAAACAAACCCAATCCGGGCATCGGCTCCCTTTCCGAACAACCGGGGCCCGGCGCGCCAAACGAACCCAATCCGGGCATCAGCCCCCTTTCCGAGCGACCGGGGCCGGTCGCGCCAAACAAAGCCAATTTCCCGCTTGCTGGCCTGGAAACGCAGATATGGATTGCAGAACAAAGCCAATTTGCCGGCCGCGACCGATTGACGGATGCCGGCTGGAAATGGTACAAGAGGCCCGCGTGAAACCTGAAATAGACCGGGAGTTCGTGATGCAGAAATCGAGTTCGCCCCTTCTTGGTGTGGGGGTAATGATCCTCCTGGCGGTGGGCCAGGCGGCGTGGGCCGGCGATACCGTATTCTCGGTGCGGGGGGCCCAAACGTACCTCAACGACCGGCCCTTCCTGGTCAAGGGCCTGCGATGCTCCAACGCGCTGCATTCCGAGAAGGCGACTCAGGAGCTGATCGACTATCTTCCCCTGTTCGCAGCGTACGGCGTCAATACGATCAGCGTGTACTTCATGGGCTCGCGCTTCGGGGACGTCAAGGGCTACCGCGAAGACGGATCGCTCGATCCGGTCTACGCCCGGCGGATGGGGCAGATCATCGAGGCCGCCGACAAGCGAGGGATGGTGATCCTGGTCGGGTGTCTGTACTGGGGCAACTCGAAGGGCAAGTGGGAAAGCTGGACGCAGAAGGAGGCCAGCGCCGCCGTGGCCAACACCGCAGCCTGGCTCAAGGCCAACAACTACCGCAACGTCTTCGTCGACCCGGACAACGAGGGCATGGCCAGACGCGACAAGGGGTTCGATGCGCGGGCGATGGTCCAGGCCGGCAAGGCGGCGGACCCCTGCTGCGTGATCGCCACGAACTTCAAGGGCGAGCCCCCTGCTGAGGCGGACCTCGGCATTCATTTCGCCAAGCGCGTGGAGGGCAAACCCTACATCGACAGCGAGGCGACGCCCGGCAACGCTCCCGGCGGCTACTGGGGCAAATACAGCAAGCGAGACGGATACTACAACTACATCAACATCGGCGTCTATACCGAGGCCATGAAAGCCGAGCAGAAGCGACAGACCGTCGCGCATTTGTCTCGCGGCGAAGGCTATATGCTGGCGTCCACCTGGCTGCAGTGCGTCCCGCCTTACGGCCCGAACCACCGCCCCGGCGGCGACGGCTCCGAGGACGAACCCGGCATCGAATGGTGGCTCGAATTCCTGCGCGATTATTACGGTGCGTATCTTCCGCGATAGTACGCGGTTCATAGATCGTGCGATTGTAGATTGCGTCGCCTCGCTGGCAATGACGTCGAGGATTCGTATTTGTCATTGCCAGGAACGCAGCGACGAAGCAATCTCCTGTCCATGGCAGTCGCAAGACTGGCGAAATGTGGTAGCAGGTACAGAGGTGATTGCATGCAACGACGTGACTTCCTCAAATTAGCTGGCATGGGTGCGGCGGCGATGTCACTGGGCAATACGGATGCGTGGTGCGCCTCGCGGTCGGGTGCCGACAAGCCCAACATCATCTTCATCATGGTCGACGACCTGGGCAAGGAGTGGGTGAGCTGCTACGGGGCCGAGGAGATCGAGACGCCGCACATCGACGCGCTGGCGGCCGGCGGGATGCGCTTCGAAAACGCCTATTCCATGCCGCAATGCACCCCCAGCCGCGCCACGCTGCTGACGGGACAGTACCCCTGGCGCACCGGCTGGGTCAACCACTGGGACGTACCCCGCTGGGGCGTGGGCTACTTCGACTGGCGCCATCACACCACGGTCGCGCAGCTTCTCAAGCGGGCCGGCTACGCCACCGCCGCCGCGGGCAAGTGGCAGATCAACGACTTCCGCGTCACGCCCGACGCCATGAAGAAACACGGCTTCGACGAGTGGTGCATGTGGACCGGAGGCGAAGGCGGCAACCCGCCCAGCGACGAGCGCTACTGGGACCCGTACATCCACACGGGCAGCGAGAGCAAGACGCACAAGGGCAAGTTCGGCCCGGACGTCTACACGCAGTTCCTCATTGATTTCGCCGGGCGGCACAAAGACGAGCCGATGTTCCTGTACTTCCCGATGTGCCTGACGCACGGCCCGCTGGTGGCGACACCGGACGAGCCCGATGTCACGGAGAAGACGGCCAAGCACAAGGCGATGGTCCGCTACATGGACAAGCTCGTCGGGCAGCTCGTTGCCGCCCTGGAGAGGCTGAAGATTCGCGAGAAGACGATTGTCGTCTTCACGACCGACAACGGCACCAGCGGCGGCCTCACGGGCACGCGCCGCGGACGTCGCGTCAGAGGCGGCAAGGCCAAGAAGCTGGAGTGCGGCGTCTGCGCGCCCTTCGTCGTCAACGGCCCCGGTCTGGTGCCGGCCGGCACCGTCACCGACGCCCTGACCGACTTTGCCGACCTGCTGCCCACCTTCTGCGAGCTGGGCGGAGCGAGCGTCCCGGACGACCTGATCGTGGACGGCAAGTCATTTGCACCGCTGATCTTAGGCAAGGCAGACGACTCGCCCCGCCAATGGATCATGGCGCTGGGTCACGGGGCTGCGAAGCTCGACGAGCAAGGCGTTCGCGGCGTTTACGATTACGCCTCCCGCGTCCTGCGTGACAAACGGTACAAGGTCTGGGTCGATGAGGCGGCGCAGATCACGCGGCTCCACGATCTCCAGGAAGACCCCTGGGAGGAAACCAACCTGATCGAAAGCGAGAACGTGACACACCGGCATGCGCTGCGGCGATTCCAGAGGCTCGTCGATGCCATGCCCCGGCTCGATGGACGGCCCCGCTACACGCCGCGCGCCGCCAATCCGTGGGACCGCAAGCCCAAATCGTAAAGGAGATCGATCGAGAGGCGCGCCCCGGAACCGGCGTTAGACGTTCTGCCGTCGGAGCTCTTCCTGCGTGGCCTTCTTGAGGATGCGCTTTTCCTTGGCGGTCAGGCTGTGCAGGCCGGTGCGGTGGACCTTGGCGAGAATGCGGTCCACTTCCACCTGCAGGAGCCGGCGCTGCTCCAGGTCCTTCTCCCAGGAGCCGGCCTTCTTCTTCAGCCGGAGCTGTCCCAAGCGGGGCAGCAGCAGGACGTAGGCCGTCCCGGCGGCCATGCCGCCCAGGTGTGCGGCGTCACCGCCCGAGTTCCAGCCGCCCATGAATACGTTGATCGTGTAGACCAGCATCAAACCGACCGCGGCCACGCGAATCGGCACCGGGAACAGCAAAATGAACACGACGAAATTCGGAAACAGAATCGCGCACGCCGCCAGCATCCCCAGGATCGCCCCCGACGCGCCGACCATGGCGCCGACGCCCACGAGACGAACGAGAATGAGCAGGTAGTACGACAGGCCCCCGACCACCCCGCAGAGAAGATAGAACATCAGAAAACGCTTGCTTCCCCAGTGCCGCTCCAGCGTCGGTCCCAGGAAGAAGAGCCCGAGCATATTGCCGAAGAGGTGGAACGCATCACCATGGAGAAACTGATAGCTGACCAGACGCCAGACTTGCAGGACCCGGCCCACGGTCTCCGGATTCACCGCGAACGCCTCTTCCACGGGCGTCAGGACCATCGGGTCTCTCATCTGCGCCGGGAACAGCATGACCTGCAAGATGTGAATGCCGATGTTGGCGATCAGCAGCCACTTGACGACGGACGTGATCCGCGGCATGTTGAAACGCATTTGCGGCGCCCCGTATCGCTGGCGCCGAAAGTCGGCTTGCGTGTATTCTCTGTCGTAAAGACCCATAACCCACACGTACGTAAGACAACAACTCCCTCACTACCCCTCCTTCCTATAGTATCGGTAATTTGGCGAAATGTTCAACTCAAATTGTGCCGGGCCCTGTGGAAATCCGGGGATCATCCCCAGAGCAAGCGCAACGATGCTTTCGGCGACCGCTGCCCCGGTGCGGGGATGCTACTTTCGGGAAGCGGGCCGCTTCTCGGGCGGAGCGACCGTGAAGAAAACGAGGAACCCGACGCCGAGAATGATCCCCCCCACGGCGAGAAGCTGCGAAATCGTCAGGAACGCGATCTCGAAAGGATTGTCGTCGCGCAGAAACTCGATGAAGAAGCGCAGGAGGCCGTAGAAGATGAACATCAGGCTGAACGTCGAGCCGGGCTTGGTCAAAAACCGGTACCGGCCCGCCTCCTCGGCCTTCTGGGAGCGACGCCAGAAACCGTAGAGAATCAGGCAGAAAACCAGGGCCGCCCCCGAGGTATACAACTGCGTGGGATGGACCGCCAGGCACCGGTATGGGCCCGTGGTGACCTGCTCTGTCTGCTCGGGGCTGAGCTGCTCGATGGGCTTGAGGTCGGCAATGTAGGCGCCCTGCTCGTCTCGGTAGCCAAAATAGTCGTCGGGCAGATCGAGATGCGGTTCGGCACGGTGACGGTCCGGGTCGGGGTGAATCTGGCTGCGGTAGGCAAAGGAGCCGTAGGGGAATCGGACGGCCCAGGGCAATTCGGCGGGCTTGCCGTAGCAGCAGCCGTTCAGGAAGCAGCCGACGCGGCCGAAGATCAGCGCCCCCATCAATCCGACGGCAAGGACATCCAGGTAATGCCGCATGGGCAGCTTGTGGTACCAGATGTAGAAAACGATGACGATGATCGCCAGAACGATGCCACCCAGCAGTTCCAGCCCCCCCTTCCAGATCGCAAAGACCCCCAGCGGATCGCCGCGGAACTGATCGAAATAATGAACGACAAAAAACACCCGCGCCCCCACCACGCCGGCGATCAGCGAATACAGGGCCGCGTTGGTGATGTACTGCGGGTCCGGTGTGAACCGGCGACTGAGATACCGGATGATCGTCACGGCGCAGAGAAACCCGACCACCATCATCAAGCCGTAGCTCTTGACGCTCAGATGGAGAAAGGGGATTTCAAGCAGTTCCGGGTGCATCAGGGGATTCTCGTCCGCACAGCAAGATCGGCTGCGGCAGCCACGATCCGCGCGCATCGCGGGGCGGCGACCTTCAAACACGACTTCCTTTTCGTACCTTCGCCAAGCCCGTCCAAGGCTTACTCCTGCTTCACGATTTCGTTTTTTTCATCCAGCACGACGACCTTGGGCTTGTGCTCGGCGGCCTCCTCGGCCGTGCAATGGCAAAAACCCATGATGATTACGATATCCTTGGGCTGCATCAACTGGGCGGCGGCTCCGAGGATGACGACCTTGCGCGAGCCCCTTTCGGCCGGCACGGCGTACGTCTCGAGCCGGTTGCCATTGTTCAGATCGGCCACGAGAACCGCCTCGTAGGGCAGGATTCCGGCCTTCTCCATGAGATCCTTGTCGATCTCGATGCTGCCGGGATAGTGGAGCCTGGCATCCGTCACACGGGCCCGGTGCAGCTTGCTTTTCAGTATTTTGAGCAACATGGTCCTTCTCGTCAGTCTTTGATGTCTGCGTCGAAAACGTTCATTATAGCCTACAGCGGTCTCGTGTCTACCAGGATGTTGTCGATAAGGCGGGCCGTGCCCAGCCGCACCGCCACCGCCACCAGGACCCGGCCCTCGATTCGCTCGATCTCCTCAAGCGTTCCGGCATCGACGATACTGACGTATTCGATGTCCATGGCAGGTATGCGCTCCAAAATCTCGCACATCTCGGCGCGAATCGCGGCCGCCTCCTTCTCGTCGGACTCGATCATCTCCCGGCACCGATTCAGAGACTGGAAAATGTGGGCCGCATCCTTCCGCTGCTCCGGCGAAAGGTACTTGTTTCGGCTGCTCACAGCCAGGCCGTCGGGCTCGCGCACGGTCGGGCAGACCGCGATTTCCAGCGGCATGTTGAGATCGGCGACCATCCGTTGGATCACGACGGCCTGCTGGGCGTCCTTCTGCCCGAAAAAGGCCACGTCGCAGCCGACGATATTGAACAGCTTCGTGCAAACGGTGGTCACGCCGCGAAAGTGGCCCGGTCGGGACCGGCCGCACAACGGCTCAGTCAGCTTCTCCACGCCCACCCACGTCACGTTCTCTTGCGGGTACATTTCCGCCGGGCTCGGCGCGAAAACCGCACCGACGCCGTGCTCGGCGCAGATCGCCAGATCCTCCTCGAAAGGCCTGGGGTATTTCTCGAAGTCCTCCCCCGGACCGAACTGCGTCGGGTTGACGAAAATGCTCACCACCACAAAATCGCACCGCGCGGCGGCCGCCTCGATCAACGAGACATGGCCGACGTGCAGCGCCCCCATCGTGGGCACAAGGCCCACCGTCTTGCCGGCGGCGCGGGCGTCGCGCACACAACGCCTGATTTCAGCGATTGTCTTTGCTGTTTCCATCGGTCCTGTTCTCGCAGACGGCGGTGACAGCCGCCCGTTCTTCGGTTGCGATATACGCTCTGACCTGCCCGACGAGACGCTCGACTGCTGCGTCGCCGCCGCGGATCAATTCTCCGGCGGGCACCCGCATCACCGGGCAAATCCGCCAGTCCGCGAAGAGTTGCTCGTAGTCCGAATGCAGCCGCGCCAGAAAATCCACGGTGATCTTCTGCTCGTACGGTCGATTGCGACGGTGAATCCGCGTCAGGCATTCCTCGGGCGAATCCGTCAGGTAGATCACCAGCACGGGCGCCGCGACTCTGTCCACAAACGCACGGTAAATCCTCTCGTGCAGCTTGAGTTGCTGGTCGTTGAGCAGACGCTGGGCGTAGATCAGTTCCTTCTCAAAAACGTAATCGGTTACGAATATCCCGCCGGCGCCGAGCGTGTCACGTGCAAGCTGCTCGGCCCGGTTCACCAGAAAGTACAATTCCGAATCGAGCGCGAGTTCCTCCCGACCTGCATACACTTCGGGCATAAACGGATTCGTGTCATACGGCTCGCGCAAAAGCGAAGTTCCCAGCAGGCCGGCCAGCTTGTTCGCCAGCGTCGTCTTGCCCACGCCGATGATGCCAGCCACGCTCACCAACTGCGGGACGCCGGGATCGAGGGCAAAATCCGCACCATTGAGCCGCTCGGCCAAAACGCGGACCGGCTCGCCCAGAACCGGATGTACGATCTCGGGGGCGAGCCGCGAGAGACCGTCGAGCACAAACGATCGCAGATGCATCTGCGCGTGCGGCACCGTCAGTTCGGACGTGCGCACTACCGCCTGCCCAAACAGAAGCAGATCCAGATCGATCGTCCGGGACATCCATCGGCTTTCGCGCGTGCGCCCCAGCGCATCCTCGGTCACCCGGAGCACGCCCAGCAGTTCCGCTGGGCCCAGTGTCGTCCGGATTTCGCAGACGCCGTTGAGGTAGCGTCCCTGAGAGACGTTGCCCAGGGGCGGTGTCTCCCGAAGCTCGCTGCGGCGCGTGACCTCGATATCCGCATTCCGGCCGAGCGCGGCAACGGCGCGCTCGATCGTTTGCCTGCGATCCCCCAGGTTGCTGCCCAATCCAATGTAGGCAATCGTCGGCTCAGCCATTCATCCCGAATCTCAAAAACACTCTGCTTCGTTGCGTAACTCGAGCCCCGCTCGTTACGAGGAGGCATCATCGCCGTCGAGCACAGGCGGCCCGATCAATATCCTTGCGGCCCGCGGCGGCAGCGAGATCGCCAGAGCGCCCGTGTCAGCGGCGCGAGCCCGCTCGATCCCTCCGGTGTCGGGATCGGCGATCCGCCAAGCGGCCGGGTCCGAGGCCGTCAGCGCCCCATCATACGGCGCGGCGCCGACATTCACAGCCAAAAGGATCGCCCTGCCTCCCCGCATGAAGCGCCCCACCACCAAC
>JAFGCA010000140.1 GCA_016932895.1 Sedimentisphaerales bacterium
CTCCAGGCCCGCGCCCGGGCCGGCGACTATCAGGGCTGCCTCGACTGCATTCGCCAGTACTGGGGGGCCATGCTCGATCTGGGCGCCACCACGTTCTGGGAGGACTTCGACTTAGAGTGGACCGAGAACGCCGGTCGCATCGACGAGCTGGTCCCGCCGGGCAAGAAGGACATCCACGGCGACTTCGGCAACTACTGCTACAAGGGCTTTCGCCACAGTCTTTGTCACGGCTGGGCCTCCGGTCCGACCGCCTGGCTCAGCGAGCACGTCCTGGGCGTCCGGATCACCGAGCCGGGCGGCAAGGCCATTCGGGTCGAGCCGCACCTTGGCGATCTCGCCTGGGCCGAGGGCGCCGTCCCCACGCCGGCGGGCCTCGTCAAAGTCAGGCACGTCCGCCGCACCGACGGCACCATCGACAGCACCATCGACGCGCCCGACGGCATGACGATCGTACGCTCGGGCCAGGCCGGGCCGGGTCGATGAGCAGGTCCGTCGTATCGTCAGTTCCTGCGCTGCGGCGGCCTTGACAGGTCCCCTTGTTTGCGCTACGCTGAGTGCCGAACGCTGGAAACGTGCGGACCGGTTATGCGAAAAGCGCTTACAATTTGTGTCTGCGTCAATGCGGTCATCGCGGCCGTACTGAGTCTCTACCTCTTCCTCATACCGGCAGCGATGCTAATCTGGAATCTGCGCGACCGGGCCCTGCACGACGCGAAGATTCCACCGTGCGCCTTCCGCTGGCATCGGGCACTGTCGCCGAAGTATGAGAAGTGGGCGCGACGGCGCGTGCAGGCGGGAAGGGCGGCCGGCCTGACGACCGCCGATATCTCCGGGACGGAGTGGCCTCTGTTCGGATCGGTGTTCTATCTCTGGGCCACCGAGGCGCTCCAGGACGCGGCCGAGGAGGATCCGTCGCCGCGTCCGGTTCCTCCGAGGCAGTACGCGCGCGGCGCAATCGAGGCGGCCGCCGCGCTCGTGGCCGATCCGAACCACGCCGGCTGGGTGAAAGAGCACTGGGGGGATGACTATCTCAAAAAAGAGAATCTGTTTTATCGTATGTTGTTGATTAGCGCGCTGACCAGCTACCAGAAACTGCTCGGTGACGCGCGATACGAGCCCCTCTTGCGCTCTCAGGTGGAGTCTCTGGCGCAAGAGCTGGATGATTCTCCCCACGGACTGCTGGATGATTATCCGGGGCAGTGTTATCCGGTGGACATTGTGCCGGCCATTGCAGCGATTCGACGGGCCGATGCCGTGCTGGGAACGGATCATTCCACGTTCGCCGGCCGCGCGGTCCGGGGCTTTGAGGGCGCGTGTCTTGACAAGCATACGGGTCTGCCGGCCTATGTTGTGAGTTCCCGAACGGGGCGGGCCCGGGACAGCGCACGCGGGGTGGGGCTGTCGTTCATGCTGATCTGGGCGCCGGAGCTCTGGCCGTGGACAGCACGGCAGTGGTACAACAGGTATGGGGCACAATTCTGGCAGGAGGGGGGGCTGTTGGCCGGGTATCGCGAGTTTCCCCGGGATGTGGACATTGGCTGGTTCAACTTGAGCGACGTCGATGCCGGTCCGGTGATTGGGGGCTATGGCGTCGCGGCCTGTGCCTTCGGTGTGGGGGCCACGCGCGCCATGGGGGATCTGGACTGCGCCGGCAAGCTGGCGGCCGAGGCCATGGTCGTGTGCTGGCCGTTGCCGGACGGGACGTTGCTCGTGCCCCGTATCCTCTCGAATCTCTCCGACGCACCGTACTTAGGCGAAGCGGCCACGCTCTTTGCGCTGACGCGGCGTCCTGCTATGCCCGCTGTGATGGGTAGAGACGCCAGACTTCCCGGCGCCGTGTACGTCGGGATCGCATGCCTTCTCAGTCTTGGTTTCTATGAGATCGTTGCTTCCGTGCGGAAGCTACGGCGCTGGCATCGCGACCCGGCCGGGCGTCGCGTCCCACTGGCATCGCTCCAGGCCGGCGCCTGGGGGGTTCTGCTCGGCGCGTCGGTCGTTTCGTGGTTCGCGTGGAGTCGCTGGCCGCTCTGGTTTTGCCTGTCCAGCGCAAGCGGCCCCGCGCCAAGACAAGCCGCACGTCGCCATGACCGGGTTTCGGGCCATTCCCATGAGTGTATGCAATTGTATGCGCTGGGCCGGGGTGGTTCCATCCCGAGCCATTCGCCGTCAGCGCCACTCAGGCATCAGGTTCAGGGTGCAGGAGGCCCAGGTAAAGACGATCAGGGCCAGGGTGAAGGCGGCGAAGTGCGCGCGCTCGAAGGGCGTTCCGTTGCTGCGGGCCCAGAGCAGGATGGTCACGAGCAGGCTCAGACCCGCGGCCGCCGGGGCGAGCAGGGGAACGTAGACGACCACGCTATAGAAGGGCGGCAGGTAGGGCGGCACGCCGTTGATCGCGATGAATCTCAACGCGCCCTGAAAGAGCAGCAGCGCGAGCAGATAGACCGTGCATGCCAGGGCGATCAGGGAGCCGACGAGTCGTGTCACTGTAACCAGCGCCGGGCGTCCGTTGGCCGTGCCGTTGACGTGGGCCCTCGAGGATCGGGCGCGTTTGATCACGCTGCGGGCCGTGCAGAGGACGGCCCACGAGGCAAATACGACGGCGCAGGCCCACAATGTGACCCGCCAGGCCGTGTAGTCGGCGGCGGATGCGCGCTGGATTTCTGCGTAGTCCTTCAGGAGACGCCGGGGGCGGGCCGGTTTCTGCGCCGAGGCCGCGACGGTCGGCTGGCGCTTCCCCGTGTACGCCTCGAGAATCCTGGGCATGAGGTGGAAGGGGGCTCCGGACGCGTAGTCAATGTCGACGCCAGGCAGGTAGATGTTGTTCCGGTGGACCACGAGCGTGTTAATGCGGGGCAGGACGAACAGCTTCTGACCTCCGTATCCACTGGCGTAGTAGTCGCCGTCTTTCATCCCGTAAAAGTCGCCCGTTGCCGTCCACCACATGTACCCGTAGCCGAGATGCGGTGTGCCGGTTTGGGAATAGGATCGCGTGCTCTCTTCGATCCACGCCGCCGGGATGATCTGCTCGCCGTCCCAGCGACCTTGTTGCAGGAAGAGCTGCCCCAGCTTGGCCATGTCCCGCGCCGAGATGAGGAAGGGATAGGCCGGGTGAATCGAGAAGTTCTGTTCGTAGCTGTAGCGTTGTCTCTCGGGGGCGTAGTCCTGCATCCGCAGCGGCCCGGCGATGCGCTTGCCAAAAGCGGCGAAGATCTCGTCTCCGGTCTGCTGCCGGAAGATGGTCCCGAGGACGTTGAAGTCCCAGTTGTTGTAGTACCAGTGCGTTCCAGGGTTGTGGCTGCCTCTCCCGGGTCGGGCGTTTCGCATGGATGTCACTTCGGCGGCTGACGGGATGTACACGCCGGAGCGGGCCCGGAGCAGATCCATGACGCGGGCCTGCTTTTCCGGCTCGGTCAAAGGGACTATTTCGTCGATGCCGAGTTGGCCCAGGGTCGCGTTGGGGTCGATCTTGCCCTCGTCCACGTAGATGCCGTAGAGGGCGCTGAGCAGGCTCTTGCGGGTGGAGTGCGAGTAGACGTTGTTGGCGATGCGGCCCCATTCGAAGACGACTTTCCCGTCGGTGACGATTAGAAGCGCCGCGCTCCTGAGCCGTTCGAGGCCGAATCTCAGGGCCTCGAGCTTGCGCGAGGACCAGCCCAATTCTTCGGGGCAGCGGGCCCGGGGCCAGAAGCCGCTCGCCGTGGTCTCGGCGGAAGACGTGCTGGCGTCGAACAGCCGGATTCCCCACCAGCGATGATCCGGCGGCAGGTGGTTCCAGTTTCCGAACGAATGCGATTCGTCGGTGCGATAATGCAAGCGGTAGGCGCCCGCGCGCAAAGGCACGATGCGATCCACCTTGCGGTTCTTTCCGGCGCCGCCGGCGTGTTTGGTGGCGATGCCGTACATTTCCCAGACGAGTTCCCCCGTCCGTGCGTTCTCGATTCCGCCGTAATCGTACATGGCGTTATCGTCGCCTTCCCCGATGGCGTAGACCCGCACGGGGGTGTCTTTCGTCAGCTCGAACGGGACGGTTCGGTATTCATCGTCCGTGACATTGTCGATACGGGCGATGACGGGCAGATCGCCGATTTCCTCGAAGCCGTCGTGGGTGAACGCGCCGATGTAGGCGTCCATGAGCGACCTGGCTGTCGCTTGTCTCTTCATGTTGTGATAAAGGGAGAGGTTGCCGATGAGCTCTCTCTTGAGCAGCTTCTTCAACGTGGGATCGGCGACGGCGGCGAGCTGTCGGATGATTGCCTCTGCGCCGGCTTCGTAATCAATTCGGGGCGCCGGCTCGCTGAATCGGTCCTTGAAAGCGATGGTCCTGAGAAACGCCACGGCCATGGGGGAGTTGAGCACGTCCCCGTCTCCGAGGCCGAAGGGCCGGCTCAAGGTGTCGGTGTTGGCCAAGGCGACGAACGTGACGTTTTCCTGTGGGACCTTGAGGATCAGGGCCGAGAAGTTGACTTCCCAGCCGTAGTGCCACACGAGTTTGGTCCCGTCGAGCTCCTGGACAAACCAGCCCAGGCCGTAGGGCAGTGTCGCGCGGGAATTGGCCACGGCGGGCGTCCACGCCAGCTCCTGCGAGGCATCGCTGATGAAGGCATGGCGGTCGAGGGCCGCATCGTATTTCGCCATGTCGATGACGTTCGAGATCAGACCGGTGGAGACACCGAAGTGATCGGGATTGGGGTGGTCTCCGGGGACGGCTTGCAGCGACTTATCGAGCCTGTAGGGCCGGGCCAGGGCCCGGTTGACGCGCCGCACGTTCTCCTGACGCTCGGACGAGGTCTCGTCGTCGAGGCTCGTTCGGGCCACGACGGGCGCCGTGTCCTTCATACCCGTCGGCTGGAGGATCTGCTCGGTGACGAGATCGCGGAACGAGCGGCCGGATGCCTTCTCGACAACCCGCCCGAGGAAGCTGTACAGGTATCCGTTGTACTTGTATCTTCTTCCGGGCGTGCCTTCGGCGGTATGGGTGAACAGGTGGCGGACGGTGATCCCGTTGTCGCCCTCGATGTTCACGCCGTACTTCTTCACGGGGTCGTCGAGATCGATCTTGCCCTTCTCCACCAGCTTCAGGATGATCTGGGAGGCGAAGGTCTTGGTCAGCGAGGCGAGGTGGTAGGGCGTCTCGGGCGTGGCCGGCACTTCGTTTTCCACGTCGGCGAAGCCGAAACCCCGGGCCCAGATGAGCCAGCCTTCCCTGACAACGCCGGCGGACATGCCGGGAATGTGCAAGTTTCGCCGGTATGCGTCCAACTCGGCTGCGAAACGCTCCAGCGGTTCCCGCTCGGAGTCCGGCAGGTCGTCGGCCCAGAATGTCGCGTTGGTTGTGGAAGGGCCTCCCGGTGCCGTAGTCGAAGCTGATTGCGATTGGGCCCGGCTCGGCGAGGCCAGGAAGAATGCGGTCATGAGGCAAGCGAGCACGGAATGCCTGGTCATAAAACCACCCCTGATCCCCCCATGGGATCAACTCTGCCGGACACGTCTGCAGTATAGGTTCTGCCTGTGTAGTCGGGCAAGCCTCCGGATGATTTCATGCCGTTGCCGGAATGTGCGACTCTCGCCGGGCGAGGGGCCCACCGCCCCGCGCCGCAACGTGGCGATGCGACTGCCCCTTGACAGTCTCGGAGTTCTTCGGTACTCTTGCCTTGGTTTGGTGCAGGGTGTGTCATTCGACGTTTCGGGGAGACAAAGATGGCTTCTATTATCGTGACGTCCGGTCAGCAGCAGGGTGAATTCCTGCCCCTGGGCCGGCGCATCAGCGTGATCGGCCGGGCGGAGAACCTTCCGCTGCAAATCCTGGATGATCTGGTCTCTCGCAAGCATTTGCGTGTCCGGTTTGACGAGTCTGCCGAGAAATACTGCGCCGAAGACATGGGGAGCAAGCACGGGGTGTTCATCAACCGCAACAAGCTCAGCGAGGCGGCGATTCTGACCGACGGTGACGAGATTCTCATCGGGCAGACGACGCTGTTGTTCACCGACGAGGATTTCGAGGACCGCGAGAGCGCCTTGTCCCACTATAAGAAGTACGGCGAGCGGATGCGCACCACGCGGCTCCAATAGGGGCCCGGCGGCCGGGCGGCTCCATTGTGTTGTCAGCGGCGATGTCACGACTGCGAGCTCTGTTTGCCTGACGGAGGTTGTGGCTCCTCATTGTGCGGGGGAAAAGTGAAGACGGCCAGTTCGACGTCCTGGCCGCTTCGAGCGGTGGCCCAGGGTTCGAGGAAGATTCGCACGTGCGCGATTCCAGTCCCTTCGGGGATCTCGGGCCAGCGATAGTACACGCCCCCCAGAGCCGCGGGAATGCCGATGTCGCCCAACTGCAAGCGCAGGGCCGAGCGGTACTGCGGCTCTTCGAGACTGTGAAAGCGGGCCGGTGTTTCGGGAGCCACAGCGTCGACCAGGTGCTGGAGCAACTCCTCGACGCTCCGCAATTCGATCGGCTCGCGCCGCAGCCACATCAGGTCCAGCACGTCGCTGATGCGGGTGTCTCGCGCCTGGCGCTGTGCCGGGCCCTTTGGTGGGGGCTCCTTGACAAGATCGGTCGCCGTCAGCAGGGAACCGTCCGGTTTGAGCAGCACCAGCCCCCGGGTGGCCCGTAGGTACGATCCCGGTTCGCCTTCGGCAAAACGCGGCGGCAGGTGCAACGAGGCCCCTCCTGCCAGCAGGCTCTCGGCGACCGCGGACGGGTCGATCTGCCACGTCTGGAACTCGGGCAGCGCCGCACGAATCGCCCGGGCGGCCGCGCCCACCGGATCATCCGGATTCTGCGCCCGTTCGGAAGGCCCGGACCACTGCTTCATCAACCGGCGGAACTGTTGCACCCTGCCCTCATCCTCTTTCAGTTTGGCAGACACCCGACCCCAGTGTTGCTGACGGACCTTTCGCAGAAGCTCCCAGGGCAGCGGACGCAGGGTCCAGGCCTGACGCATGACCTGTACGAAGGCTTCGGTATCACCGCCTTTCTCGGCAAAGTCCCGGATATGCTGGAGGATCTGCTCGCGTTTGGGGTCCATGAGTCTCTTTCCTTTCAGGATCTGCTCGGCGGCGTCCCGCAGTCGCCGGCGGGCGTCGTGAAGGCGCCGCTTGAGCGTACCGACGGGGACGTCCAGGAAGCGGGCCGCCTCGTCGGTGCTGTAGCCCTCGAAGTAGAACAGCGACAGGGCCTCGCGCAGCGTCGCGGGAAGGCTTCCCACAGCCTCGTGAATGAGGCCGGCCAGCTCCTCTTGCTCCAGGCGCGCAGCCGGCGCGCTGGTTCCCGAGTTGGGTCGTGTTTCTCGCTCGACCCGGCTCCGCTTGCGGCGCGCCGTCGCAAGGCGCCGGGCCGTGCGGACCGCGATGGTGCGCAGCCAGGGACCGAAGCGTTGCGGATCGCGCAGGTCCGCCAGGTGTTCCAGGGCCTCACAGAAGGCCTCGGAGGCGGCGTCCTCGGCCAGCGCGAGGTCGGCGGTGACGCCGTAGGCCGCCGCCCGAGCCGCGCGCCAGTACCGCCGGTACAGATCCGCGACGGCCTTCGGGTCTCCCTTTCGGGCTCGTTCGATTCGGTCGTGTTCGGCGTTCTGTCCCATACCACATACTACGTGTCTTGCGGCTCCTCTCAGGTTCGCATTTTTTCGCAGTCTTCTTCGCTCGGACTGCACCGAAACGGGCAGAGATTGCTTCGTCGCTACGCTCCTCGCAATGACATGCATAGGGGCCGATGTGTCATTGCGAGCGGAGCGAAGCAATCTGATCGTTACTGGTTGTCAAACTGTGGCACGCGGGCGCCGACTTTAGCGCCTCGGTTTACCGCTTCGGCCGTTGGGGCTGTCGCGCGCCGGGTCGGCCGCGGGTGCGGGCGCCTTTGACCTGCATGTCCACGGCGTACAGCGACGTGCGGGCGGTGACGAAGAGCGTTTTGTTGTCCGGGCCGCCGAAGGTGACGTTGGCGGGGCGCTCGGGGATCTTGATTTCCTCGATCTTCTCTCCCTGGCGATTGAAGACCGCCACGACGTCGGTGGTCAGGTAGACGTTGCCCCGGGCGTCGATGGTCATGCCGTCGGAGCCCTCGGAGCAGAAGAGCTTCTTGTCGGAAAGCGTGCCGTCCTTGTTGACGGAGTAGACGAAGGTCTTGCCGCCGCCGTGGTCGGTGACGTAGAGCCGTTTGCCGTTAGGGGTGCCGATGACGCCGTTCGGGCGGACCATGTCGTCGATGACGCGGATGACCTTTTTGCGGTCGGGCGTGAGATAGTAGACGTGCTCGCCGTCCTGCTCCATGCCGTCGCGGTTGCCGTAGCGCGGATCGGTGAAGTAGATGCCGCCCTCGGGATCGATCCACAGGTCGTTGAGGCTGTTGAGCTTCTTGCCGTCATACTCGGCGGCCAGGACGGAGACTTCGCCTTGGGGCGTGATGGAGACGAGCCGGCGCCCGCCGCCCTCGCAGGCCAGGAGGTTGCCGGCCTTGTCGAAGTACAGCCCGTTGGCGCCGCCGGAATTCTCGCGGAACGTGCTCAGCGTGCCCTCGAGCGACCATTTGAGAATGCGATTGTTCGGGATGTCCGTGAAATAGACGTTGCCCGCTGCGTCGGAAGCCGGACCCTCGGTGAACCGGAAATCCCCGGCCAGCTTCCTCGCTTCCGCACCGGACGCCACTACGCTGTTACTCTGGGCACCGCAGACGGTTACCGCTGCGACCAGAATCAATGCGATTGTGAATCCTCTTGGTGCTATGTCTCTGTCCTTTCCTTTTTTCGCTGAGTCTATCGGAGTATCCTGTTGAATGGCAAGCCCCGACCTTGTCTTCGCCGGGCCGCGCCCGGCCCTCCGGTGGTCAGGCGGGGACCCCGCCGGAGCTGGCAAATTGGGTTCGTTTTTTGTCGCCACCCTCGTTTTTGCGCGAAAAACGGCGAAATTGGCTTTGTTTGACATTCTCGGGCCCCACCCTCGCCGGTCCGAAGCGTACAGAATTGGGTTTGTTTGACATTTCGGGCTGCTCCGGCACCAGGAGCCAGTCGTCGCGAAATTGGGTTTGTTTGGTGCGATTGGCTCTCGGCCGAGTGACCGGCGTTCCGGCGTCCGGGCGGTTCCAAACCGCCATCCCGGGTCGAAGGCGGAGGGTTGTTGCCTTGCCAGTCATGCCAAAGCCTCCAGGTTCGCTGTTCTGGCATTTCACAGCTCGCTATTGAGTTGCACGAATATCATATCGCGGGGTGTATTGGCCGTCAAGAAAAATTTTCGGCAGTGCCTGCATGGGGTTCCGTTCCGGCCTCGGGATGCAAAGGTCTTTGCCTTTATCCCCATTTTGGTGTAGGACATGAGGCACGAGTCACGGCTCCGGCTGGTCCGGAAGGATGGGCTGGCGAACGGACAGGGTTGGGACGAATGGAGCAGAGGATTAGAAAGGGGAGCAGGTTATGGATTTGCATCGCGGAAATGAAATCACACTGAGCAGACGCACCTTTATCCGGGCCGCCGGGCTGAGTTTGGCCGCTCTGGCGGCGCCCGTGTCAGGGGCGGCGCGGGCCGGGAACCGGCGTAAAGGAAAACCGAACGTTCTCATTGTCGTGACGGACGATCAGGGCTATGGCGACTTGTCCTGTCACGGCAATCCGATCCTGAAGACACCGAACCTGGATGCCCTGTACGGCCAGAGCGTCCGCTTCACGGACTTTCACGTGGCGCCGATGTGCACGCCGACGCGCGGGCAGTTGTTGACGGGATGCGACGCCATGGCCAACGGGGCGACCTTCGTCTGCATGGGGCGCTCCATGATGCGAAACGAACTGCCCACGATGGCGGACGTTTTCGCCGCCAACGGCCATCATACGGGGCATTTCGGCAAGTGGCACCTGGGCGACAGCTATCCGCATCGGCCGCAGGACCGCGGCTTCCAAAAGACGGTGCATCACGGAGCGTGGGGGATCACCTCGATCGCGGACTACTACGGCAACGACTACTGGGACGACACGTTCCGGCACAACGACCGGTTCGAGAGGCACGAGGGCTATTGCACGGACATCTGGTTCGACGAGGCGATGGACTACATGAAGGCGCGTCACGCCGCCAACGAACCGTTCTTCGCGTATCTGCCGACGAACTGCCCGCATTCGCCGCACTGGGTCGACGATGAGTACTCCGCGCCCTACGAGCAGCAGGGGATGGCCCCCCGGATCGCCAAATTCTTCGGGCAAATCGCCAATATCGACGAGAACATGGGCCGGCTGCTGAAGATGCTCGATGAGACCGGGCTCGCGGAGAACACGCTGCTGATCTACATGACCGACAACGGGACCGTGGCCGGCCACACCGTCTTCAACGCCGGCATGAAGGGGCACAAAACGCAACTCTGGGAAGGGGGGCACCGGGTCCCCTGCTTCGTGCGCTGGCCTGCGGGCGGCCTGGGAAAACCGCGTGACATCGACGTGCTGTCTCAGTGCCAGGACCTGTTGCCGACGGTGGCGGAGTTGTGCCGGCTGCAGACGCCGGCTTCGCTGGTGACCGACGGCGTTTCGCTGGCCGGGCTGCTCCGGGAAAAGGAAAAAAACGTGGGGGACCGCATGCTGGTGGTGCGGTACGGCCCCGACGGTCGGGCCAAATGGGAGTGCACCGTGATGTGGAACAAGTGGCGCCTGGTCAAAGGAGAGCAACTCTACGATGTGAGCGTCGATCCGCACCAGGACAAGGACGTCGCGGCCGAGCATCCTGACATCGTCGCGGCCATGCGAAAGCACTACGAGCAGTGGTGGGCCAAGACGTGCCCCCAGTTCGAGCAGAAGCGCTACATCCACGTAGGCTCGGAAAGGGCCAACCCGGTCATGCTCTATTCTTCCGATTGGCAAGGCTCGTACGCCGACAACTTCGGGAACCTGGCGGCCGGCAATCAGATCGGTTCCTGGGACGTGGCAGTCGAACGAGAAGGGCAATACCGGATCACGCTGTCTCGCTGGCACCCGGCGGCGAATTGCGCCCTCGACGCTTCGTTGGAAGGCCCGTTGGGCAAAGGCAAAGCGGTCCCCATCGCCAAGGCACGCGTCAAAGTGGGCGATGCGGACCTCTCGCGACTGACCGTCAGCGGCCAGAAGCAGGTCGCCTTCACGATGGCCCTCAAGGCGGGAAAGACGCAACTGTCCACGTGGTTCTACGACGAGAACGATAAGCCGCTGTGCAGCGCCTATTACACCCGGGTCGAACGGCTGTAGACATAGGCTGCCTCCAAGTCTCAGAAGTCGCTGACTTCTGGGAATCGGCAGAGGAGTTTTGGAATAGGGAGATATGGCATGATGAAACGACGAGAGTTTCTAAGGAGGCTGTGTGTGGGGGCGGCGGGGTTGAGTTGTCTCGGTCGATACAGCGTCGTCCGGTCTGAACCGTCGGGGCGAAGTGCCGCCCCGAGGCCGAACATCCTGATCATTTTCACCGACGACCAGGGGTACGCGGATCTGGCTTGCTTCGGCTCCCGGACCAACAGGACGCCGCGGATGGATCAGTTGGCGAAGGAGGGGACGCGCTTTACCAACTTCTATGCCCAGGCGGTGTGCGGCCCGTCCCGTTCGGCGCTCTTGACGGGACGCTATCCCATCCGCAGCAAGGGCTGGAGCATGCCCGCCAGCGAGATCACCTGGGCCGAGCGGATCCGGAAGGTTGGATACCAGACGGCTTGCATCGGCAAGTGGGACGTCTCCAATCGCAAACCGATCATCGAACGCATGCCCAACGCGAAGGGGTTCGATTACTACTTTGGGACCCTGGGCGCCAACGACAACGGTCGCGTCGCCTTCCACGAGAACAACGAACCCGCCGGCCAGACCCGGGACATGGGCAGTCTGCTCCGGCTCTACACAGACAAGGCCGTCGATTTCCTCAAGAACAAGCGGGACAAGAGCAAGCCGTTCGTTCTGTACGTGGCCCATACCATGATGCACACCATCATCGACGCCTCGCCCCGGTTCAAAGGGACGTCGAAGGGCGGCCTGTACGGCGACGTGGTCGAGGAG
>JAFGCA010000141.1 GCA_016932895.1 Sedimentisphaerales bacterium
CCGCAGACGGGCGCTTGCCGATATCCTATCAACAGTGTTTCGTTTCGCCTCCGGCCTCAGGAGCTCCAACCGTATGGACTTCGAGGACCCCGAAGTCGCCCGGCTCGACCTGACCGATCCCGAGGAACTGCGCGATCTCGTGGTCAGACTCCTGTGCGCACGCCACACGCCGTCCGACCTTGACGCAGGCCAGAGGCACCTATTGATCCAGCTCATCGACTCAGCAACCGCCAATCCAATCACTTACTGTCGATTCAATGAACTCCTCTTGGCTTTGAATCAACATCGTGTGTGCGAGCCCTTCTTCCGATTCTTCTTCGGAGACAGCGTTGTTACCTTGGACGATCTGAAGATCGGCGTGTCTCGTTTTCGCGGTTTTGCGATGCTCTGCTTCGGTAATTTCCGCTTCGCCTACAGATCACTCAGCCGCATTAGGCGAAGTAGTGATCTTGAGCAGGCGCTCTTTCCTTACTCTGAAGCGAGCGAAGACCGCCTCAACGAGTTCCGCGCCAGACCCCCTTGCTTGATGCCCATCCACCGCATCAAGCGAGACGAAACGTGGTACGTAGGAGAGGTCACGGGGCGCGAGATCGAAAACGAAATCAAAGCCGTACGTACATTTCGAAAGGACCGCCCCGATCATGCCTCCGATGTCGAGAAGTACTTCGACGAATTGGCTTCGCAAGCCGAAGCGTTCGAGCGTGTTCAGGAAACCGCTCTCCAGAACACGGACACCTACCTGACATGGGATCATCTCGATGTCTACGTGGCTACATCGATGCGCAACTCTTGGGAATTCTGCGATACATACGATTTCATTGATCAGGTCTTCGAGGACAACGGGCTACGCGACCTCAAACTGCGGTTCTTCGATCCGACTCAATCGAAGTGCGACAACCGCCATGACAAGGGACTCCTCGAGGGCCTGATGCTAAAGCGTGCGAAATGTACCATCTATATGGCCCAGGAAAGTGACACGATGGGAAAGGACTCTGAGCTGGCCGCCACACTCGCTCAGAGCAAACCCGTCATCGTCTACGTTCCGAGAATCGAAATAGACAGATACGCTGAAAGAATCCGGCAATATCCTCTTGAGTTCTTCTACCGTCGGCTCCTCGTCCTCAAGGCGGAGAAGATTTTGAATGATGACGAATGTGCAGAGCGCTTGGTTCGCGAGATTCCTGGCTACAATGCGCTGGTTCCAGAATTCATTGGCGATTTTGAGCAATACCGCCAAGAGCAACCGTTCGTGTTATGGCGAGAGAAGGATAACACGCAATTCAAACAAAGAAAGCGGTACTTTGAGAAGTTATGCAGGCTTATTGCCATCGCCGAGTCACGTGCCTTTGACAAGCGCGCTTGGGTCCTGCGAGATATGCACCCGCTAGGAATGCAGCTTGATCTGGTAACGGGAGTCGCAGTTGGGGTCTTGGTGGTGCGCTCGGCCGCCGACTGTGCTGACTTATTGCGAGCTCTTCTGCTAAATGACCTTCAGTTTCGGATTGTAAATGACACACGGCGGGATGAAGTAGGGTTTACCGTGCTCAAAGAGAAGCGTACTTCGTCAGTCTTCCGCGTGGTGACTCACAACGAGAAACTGACGAATACTTTTTGGAACTTCTTTCGGTTAGAGCCAAGAACGAAGATTCGAATTAGTGACAAAGGAGAGCAATTTGATGGCGAACGGAGGAGCGAATCCGAAGCGTCCCAACAACTCCTCGTGGGAAAGTGAATACCCGATTCGGTTCATCGCGCATCCAACAAAACTGATCAAGGAGGCGAGAGCGGACGGTGGTCAGGGCAAACGACTATCCACCTCGAAAAGTGACAGCGGATGCTCTGGGAAAGGTCGCAAGAAGCCGAACAGCTAGGCGGGTTGGCACCGCGAATCGCGTTTGCTTGAAACTAGGCGTGCGTCTGCACCGAGGTCTGTGATTGATACAACCTAGTACTACAACGCTAGATTCTCTCCCCGCCATCGCGGTGTGGCCCGTCGTTTTCCGGGGAAACGCGTTCCCCGGAGTTTCACAGTTGCGGCCGACAAGCGACATGTATCTAACCAAGGGAATCCGCTTTGGCGGCCTCAGAAACACGGTTTTCCGGCTTGTCTTGTTAGCGTTGTAGTACTAGGTCGCCGCAACCTGCACGCCCAGCGCTTCGGCCATCGTCGTGCCGAGGTCGGCGGGCGACTCGGCCACGTGCACGCCCAGATCCTTCAGGGCCTTGATCTTCGCCTGGGCCGTGTCATCGGCCCCGCCGATGATGGCCCCGGCGTGGCCCATCCGCTTGCCCTTGGGGGCGGTCACGCCGGCGATGAAGGCCACGACCGGTTTGGTCATGTGCTGGGCCACCCAGCGCCCGGCTTCGGTCTCGTCGGACCCGCCGATCTCGCCGATCATCACCACGCCGTCCGTGTCGGCATCCTGGTTGAACAGGTCCAGAAGCTCGATGAAGTTGAGGCCCTTCACCGGATCGCCGCCGATGCCGATGCACGTGGACTGGCCCAGGCCGAGGACGGTGCACTGCCAGACGGCCTCGTAGGTGAGGGTGCCGGATCGGGAGATGATGCCCACGACCTTGCCGGTGGCGGCATCCTCCTGGGCGAGGTGGATGTAGCCGGGCATGATGCCAATCTTGCAGCCGCCCCGGAACTTCGCCTCCGGCCCCTCGCCCGAGCCGGGGACTTTCCTTCCGGGGGTGATGATGCCGGGACAGTTGGGGCCGATCAGGTTGGCCTGCGGAAAGTCCTTCAGGGCCGCGCGGACTCGGATCATGTCCTGGGTGGGAATGCCCTCGGTGACGGCGACGACGACCTCCAGCCCGGCCGCGGCTGCCTCGATGATGCCATCGGCGGCAAAGGCGGGGGGCACGAGAATCATCGTCGCCTCGGCCCCGGTGGCCTCGGCCGCCTCGGCGACGGTGTTGAAGATGGGCAGGCCGTTGGCGTCCTTCTGCCCGCCCTTGCCGGGTGTGACGCCGCCGACCACCTTCGTGCCGTAGTCCAGGCAGCCCCTGGTGTGAAAGGCGCCGGCCGAGCCGGTGATGCCCTGACAGATGACCTTCGTATCGCCGTTGATGAGAATCGCCATGATGGCACCGTGTGTTGGGGGATCGGAGCGAGACGGGGGAGGATAGCCCTCCGGGCGGACCGGGACAAAACGTACCCGTACGCACCGCCGACCGGGCGGTCGAGGCGCCGGCGCGGCCGGCGGAGCGGTATGATGGCCGGCCCTTGGCCAGGAAAGCACCCTCAGATATCGAACAGCCCCCACGCCTCGATGCGTCAATGCGCATCATCATCCTGCGCGGGCCCGACCAATACCTCCGCACGGCCTTCACCCGGCGGCTGGTGGAGGTGCTGCGCGAAGCGTACGGCGAGATCGAGCAGTTCGACTTCGACGGCGAGACGACCGAGCCGGCGGCCGTGCTCGATGAGCTGCGCAGCTACGGCCTGCTCCAGCAGCACAAGCTGGTCATCCTCGATCGTGCCGACAAGTTCCTCGCCGCGGAGAAGGATGAGAATCAGGCGGCCGGTCCGGGACGCAAGACCGCCCGGGAGCTGATGGAGAAGTACGCCGCGGGCCCGGTGGACAGCGCCACGCTTCTGCTTCGCGCCGAGGGTTGGCGACCGGGCCGGCTGGACAAGACCGTCCAGAAGGTCGGCGCGATCCTCAAGTGCGAGGCCCCGGCCGAGGCGAAGATCATCAACTGGTGCAGGGGCCGGTGCCAGAAAGAGCACGGCTGCGCCATCCAGCCCCGAGCCGCGGAGATGCTCGTCGCACTCATCGGGCCCGAGCTGGCCCGACTCGATACCGAGCTGGGCAAGCTGGCGGCGTTCGTCGGTGAGAGCGGAACGATCGGGCCCGATGATGTGCGGGAAATGGTCGGCCTGAGCCGTGAAGAGCAGGCGTGGGCCGTTCAGGCCGCCCTGTTGAGCGGCTCCCCGCAGAGGGCCATCGCCAAGGTTCGCGAGCTGCTTGAGGTCTCGCGCCAGCCCGAGCAACTGGTGATCTGGGCCATGACGGACCTGGTGCGGAAGCTCCATACGGCCAGCCGGCTTCTGCGACAGGGGGAGGGAGGCGGCGCCATCGCCGGACAGTTGAAGCTGTGGGGCGAGAGCCGCACCATGGTCCTGAACACCGCTCGACGACTCGAGCCCCGGCCACTGGCGCAACTTCTGCGGCAGTCGATCGAGACCGATCAGCGGGCCAAGAGCGGCCTGGGGAAAGGGCCGCGTACTCTTGAAGCGCTGGCCCTCCAGATTGCCGATACCTTTCGGTGCGCCTGACTGACAAATCCTTGTCTTCCGGCGCGGCACGCGAGTGGCCAGGAAGGCCGATTTCCTGCAGGAGGCAGCGATGCGTGGGATCTTTCAACTTCGAGCGATCATTGTCCTGAGCTGGCTGGCGGCGGCGGCCTTTGGCGCAACCGGCTGCTCTTCCGCCGGCGAGGCCGGAACGTCATCCGCGGGGGAGGCGCCGCTGAGCGAC
>JAFGCA010000142.1 GCA_016932895.1 Sedimentisphaerales bacterium
GCACACCGAGGGCACTGCGGAAATAATCAATCATCAATCATCCTTAATCAATTCAGAGGCCACGGATTCCAAACCGCAGAGGACGCCAAGGACGCGGAGGAAACCGGGTTCTGCCACAGCGATCTCAGAGGACACCGAGAAAACAATCAATTGTCCGTGATCAATTCAGCACGATGTAGGATGGACTTGAAGCCCATGCGGCCCTCGTCCTTCCCAAAACTTATTCCATAACGGCTGAACCCAATGTTTCCCCCGGGTGGCAGCGTCACGCGCAGCTTGGCGATGGCTCCATGCGTCCTGAAACGTGCACCACGGAGACACGGAGCACACCGAGGGCACTGCGGAAATAGTCAATCATCAATTATCCTCAATCAATTCAAAGGCCGCAGATGAACGCTGATCATAACCCGCTCCCCGGGTGGCAGCGTCAAGCGCAGCTTGGCGATGGCTCCATGCGTCCTGAAACGTGCACCACAGAGACACCGAGCACACCGAGGGCACTGCGGAAATAATCAATCATCAATTATCCTCAGTCAATTCAAAGGCCGCAGATGAACGCAGATGAACGCTGATCATAACCCGCTCCCCGGGTGGTAGCGTCAAGCGCAGCTTGGCGATGGCTCCATGCGTCCTGAAACGTGCACCACAGAGACACCGAGCACACCGAGGGCACTGCGCAGATAGTCAATAATCAATCATCCTTAATCAATTCAGAGGCGTAGGGTGGGTCCTTGACCCACGCGGATTGGATATGGAACCACAGATGAACACTGATGAACACAGATAAGGATATATGGCAACGATGTCATTCCCGCGCAGAGCCTGCCCTCGACCTGATCGGGGGCGGGAATCCAGACCTCGTAGGATGGGCTTTAGCCCATGCCGATTCTTGGCGATGGCGCCATGTGTCCTGAAACGTGCACCACAGAGACACCGAGCACACCGAGGGCACTGCGGAAATAGTCAATAATCAATCATCCTTAGTCAATTCAAAGGCTATGGGATTACGCCAGATTAACACGGATTCAATGTTGTCATTGCGAGGAGCGAAGCGACGCGGCAATCTCCCGGGCCACGGGTCACGGGTCACGGGTCACGGACGACGAATTTCAAACCGCCAAGGACGCGGAGAAAACCGGGGTCTGCCACAGCGATCTCAGAGAACACCGAGAAAACAATCAATCATCCGCAATCAATTCAGCACGACGTAGGATCGACTTGAAGCCCATGCGGCCCTCGTCCTTCCCAAAACTTATTCCATAAGGGCTGACCCCAATGTTTCCATAAGGGCTGACCCCAATGTTTCCCCCCAATGTTTCCCCGTCCGACCCCAATGTTTCCCCGTCCGGCCGTATCGCTTACAGTCTTCTTGCGAAAATCTGGGCCTCAATGTAGGGGACAACGAGAATCAACGGTGCGCAGGCGAGAAGAAACCGTAACGCGGGATGCTGAAGAGGTATGAAGAAAGTGAGTATGCCGATGCCGGCCAGAACCAACGCCCACAAAATGAGCCGTTTGCTGGCGTATGCGTTTATCTGATACCAGTTGTCGTCGGACTCCAATGCTTTCTTGATTCGTACGCCGTACCACCGGTTCATTTTGACCTTGCGCTGGACAAGAGGAACAGCGGCCACGATCGACAGTGTTGCGCAAGCAAGATTCGAAAGACCCAAAAGAAGGTTGACACGCCCCATAGCTTCTCTCAATTCATGACAGAAATAAGTAAGATGTCCCCGGATTTCCACAAAACTTATTCCATAAGGGCTGACCCCAATGTTTCCCCCTGTCTACGCCAGAGAACCGCCCCGGCCTGGAATTCGTTCTTCGCTGCTTTATCCGCGTTGCTTCATCTGGTGGTATTGTCGCCGGTTTGGGCGGGAAGGGCAAGAGAAAACCCTTTTTGTAGGCGTTTTTTTCGTGAAGAGGGGGGTTGGAATTGATTAAGGATTATTGATTATTGACTATTTCTTCGTGCCCTTCGTGCCCTTCGTGGTTCCCACAATAACAATCCGTGTCAATCTCGCGTAAATCCGTGGCCTCTGAATTGATGACGGATAATTGATGATTGATTATTCCTTCGCGTTCTTCGTGGTTGGGAATTCGTGAAGCGTATTCTGCATGCGGCCTGGATTCCCGCCTGCGCGGGAATGACATTGTTGCCATCAGCGTTCATCTGCGGTTCCATATAGAATCAGCATGGGCTGAAGCTCATCCTACGGGATCTGCTTCAAATCTTGGATTTCGTGCTTCGAGCTTCCCGCGCTGCGCGTGGGACGGTTCGGTTAGTTTTCGTCGAGCCACTGATTCGTCAGGATCGCCAGGTCGGCGGTGGTGATGGCGCCGTCGCCGTTGGCGTCCTGGCCGTAGGTGGTGAGCTGGAAGGCCATGTCTTGCAACTCGCCCGGGTCGCCCGAAACGGGTTGCCCGCTGAGCCACTGCGCGCCGACCGTGGGCGGCCACGATGCAGGGTCGCTCGTCGCCGGGTCAGGCGTAACCTCCTCGATCACCGTAGCGCCCCCGCCAAAGGCGTGAGGCGTCGCCTTCCAGGCCCAGGCGTGCTTGGGCTTGAGTCCCTTCGGGTCGTACACGGCGCTGATGCTCAGCCAGTAGACTCCCGCGCCGCCCTGGTCCGGATAGAACCACTGGTCCTGGGACAGGAGCTGGCTGAACTGAAAGCAGACATCGCCGGCGTCCTGCCCGCGCGGATCGGCCTGATAGCCGGCCACCGCCCACACCCAATCCATGCAATAGGTCTCCCAGAGCAGTGTGTCGGGCCGGCTGTAGGTCGTCGGGAGATTCGGCAGCGGGTCGGGATAGTCCGACCAGATACCGATATGGAACGCCACCGGAAGGGCCGACGGCAATACCGCCTGGGTCCATCCGTCGAACGTCCCCCACCAGTGGATGCCCGTGACCGGGCGATTGTCGCCAAACGTCCAGTCGTCGGCGGCGATTCGATACAGGTGCAACGCCGAGACGGCGCTGTCGCCTGCGAAGAGGTAGGGCTCCATCTCGTCCGGCGCCACCGGGGGCTGATTCCACGTCACGGACGTCGCGCCCGAGGTCGGATGCGGCGCGTAGTACGTGCTGATATACACGCGGTAATCCTCGACCTCGCCGTCGGAGGCGGGCCCGTCGTAGCTCAGCAGGCCGCGGGTGTTGAACCGGAACCGGGCGTAGGTTTCGCCCGGGATAGCGTCGTCGGGCACCTCGAAGGCCAGAGCGTTCGCACCGGCCGACAGCGTCTCGTCGGCGAAGATCTGCTCGTCGGCGCCGGCGAAGCTGCCGTCGCGGTCGAAGTCGACCCAGGCGTTGAGATAGCCCTGCGTCGAGGCTGTGACATCGACGCCGGCCGAGACGCCCGGATACAGCAGCGAGGTAAATACAACCCCGTCCTCATCGGCGGCGCTGTCGTCGTCTCCGGTCGCCGCGGCGTTGGGCTGGCCGTCGGTTTCGGAATCGATGGCCTTGCCCAGCACCACTCCGGCCACGATCGTATGCCGAGCCCCGTCGTGGGCCAGCAGCGTGGGATAGGCCGGATCGGGCGCGTCGCCGAAGTCCAGCGACGACGGCGTCGGCGTGACCGTGCATTCCTGACAGGACGTGCCCGCGCCCAGCCACGTATAGGGCGACCGGCATTCGGCCTGTGTGGAGATGTAGCAGTCGCCCGTCTCCTTGTTGCAGCAGGCGCCGGTCTCGACCGCCCCGCCCTTGGGCAGACATTCGTGGAACGCGCCGCGGAAGATATAGACGTTGCTGCCCTTGATATCGATGGAGACCCATTCGGGATTGTAGGCTTCGATGGTGTGATTGGAGATCGGCTCGATCGTCTCGAAGAAGGAGCTGGGGATCGTGTAGAGATGCTCGCCGGCCATGTATAGCTGTTCCTGCGAGGCGTCCTGCACGTCGTCGGGCAGGGGCGGGCGGCCCCGGTCGAGCTGCGACCACTGGGGCGTCGTCCAGTTGAACCGGATTTCGGCCGAGGCGAACGTGTCCAGGTCGACCGGCTCGGCATAGATGTGGTAGTTCAGCACGCCTTTGCGGGCGGCGCTGTAGGCCCCGTTGTAGAACCACATGCGGTAGTAGCCGCTGGTCGGATAATAGTGCCAGCCGTCGCCGTCGCCGTCGCCCAGGATGAGATCGCCGCCGGTGTCCAGGGCGATGCGGTACCATACGTCGGGCCAGTCGTCGGGATTCTCGTGGGCGTAGCGCGCCAGAGTCGTCCCGCCGGGAAAGGTCATCGCGATCGTTACCAGTGCCAACAGCAGCCGTAACCAGTGAGCTTCCATCTATGCAGTCCTCAACAAATGCGTTCCCCGAAAAGGCCCTCCGGCCGAAAGAGCCGGAGACCATCGGCGTTCGATTGTCTATGCCATCGGCGAGGAAAGGACCCTCCTCCAAAAAACGCGGGTCCACCACCCCATGTCACCAGCCACAACGCCTTCCGGCGCCGTTTTCGGACGCACCTTCCCCCCCGGCGGTACCGCAGGAAACCCTCCCTACCGGCTGCCTACCGCCCCTCGCAAACGATCGCGGTGGGGCAAACCCCACCGCGGAGCCGAATCACCGCGGCTCACCTGCCGAGCCCCGTCGCGTTACAGCACCTTTGTCTTTCCGGGCATGGCGACGGGGTAGTTGCCGTTGGCGTCGGGCATGACCGGCGCATCGGAGTCCATCGTGAAGTTGTCGAGGCCCGGGGCCAGCTCAAGGTTCGAGGCCATGGCGTCTTCCCAGGTGACCATCTGTCCCGACTCGGCGGCCATGCGGCCGAGGATGCCGGCCATGGCCGCGTTGCAGCAGCGCTCGGTTTCGTTGTAGGGCTTGTTCTTGCGGATCGCGTCGAAGAGCAGATCGTGCTCGACCTGATAGGCGTTGCAGCCCGGGCCTTCGTACCTCCAGATGAGGTTGGCGTTGTCCACGTTGTGGCCCTTGAAGATGCGCGGCTTGCTGATCCCCTCGCCCAGTTCGGCGCAGCCGGTGGCACCGTGGATGTGATCGCCGAAAAAGCCCCAGCAGTTATCCATGTGGCGGCCCTGCGCAAAGAGGCGCGTCCCGTCGGGGAAGTGATACTCGACGGCGTAGTGGTCGAAGAGCTGGTCGGCGTGGGTGCGGACCTGTCGCCCGCCCTGGCCCTGGGCCGCGACGGGCCAGGCGTCCTTGCACCAGCAGCAGACGTCGATATTGTGGATGAGCCAGTCCAGAATGAAGCTGCCGTTGACCCAGGTGAAGTTGGAATAGTTGCGGATCTGGTGGGCCATTTCGGTCATGCCGGGGGCCTTGGGCGCGTATCCGACGGGCGCGTGCTCGCGGTAGGCCCAGCAGGTGATGACCTCGCCGATGAGGCCCTCATGGAGTTGCTCGACGGCGGCCTCCAGCGGCGTGTAGTGGCGGCTCATGAGCCCGCCGGCGATCTTGAGGTTCCTGCGGCCGGCCTTCTTGCCCGCCCTGAGCACGCGGCGGATGCCGGGCGCATCGACGGCGAAGGACTTCTCCATGAACACGTGACAACCCTCGGCCACGGCGTATTCGACGTGCAGGGGCCGGAACGCCGGCGGCGTGGCCAGCAGAACGACCCCGCCCGGCGCGATCAGGTCGATCGCCTTCTTGTAACCGTCCATGCCGACAAACTGCCTCTCCGGCGGGACGTCCACCTGCTCTTTCTTCTGGGCCGCCAGACTCTTGAGACTGGTCTGGAGGCGGTGCTCGAAGACGTCGGCCATGGCGACGAGCTTCGTCGGTCCGGCGGTGGAAAGGGCCTGCGCCGCCGCACCCGTGCCGCGTCCGCCGCACCCCACCAAAGCGACCTGGATCGTGTTGTTCTCGCCGGCCCAGGCCCGCGTCCCGATCGCGCCGGCCAGCGCCACACCGGCCAGGGCACCGGAAGTCTGCTTGAGAAAATCTCGACGGCTGCGGGAAGGTTCTGGTGTGTTGCGTTCGGCGTTCATGAAGCACCCCTTTCTCTTTTCTCGACGGACTACAGTCACTTGCGGCGGGTCTTGCGCCGGCGCCGCTCGCGGCAGATCCCCCTGCCCGGCCCGACGTGACAAGCCCGCATCGGCCGAGAGCATTATGGCCCAAAGACCGCGGACAATCAAGTCCGAAACGCCAAAGGCCCCGGCAGGTGTCTGTACAATCTTCCGGGCACCCTTGTTTTGGGGCATGGACCGCGCCGGGTGGCAGCGTCAAGTCCAAAGGACTTGGCGATGGCTCAACGCCTGGAGTTCGTATAGGGCCACACGCGACAGACAAGTCCCCCATCGCCAAGCTGCCGCTTGACGCTGCCACCCGCATGCCGGCACCTTTTCGCACACACTTCGGCACCGGCTTCTTTGCAGCCGGCTGAGCACTTGCCCGGTGCGACGGGGCCGATTCTTTGCGCTGGCGGTCCGCCGGCAGAGATGATAGGATCATGCCTGCCAGTGATAAAAAGCGGACCAAAGAACGGCGATGAACGCATGATACGATTTCGGTGCATCTATTGCGGCCGTGAGATCTCGGTCGGGCAGGCCCTGGCCGGCAAGCGAATTGCGTGCCCCGCCTGCGACCACTTCATCCGGGTCCACCCGAAGGAAACCGGCGCGGCCCTGAAAGCGGACGCGGCGCGGACCGCCGAGACCACGCCGGCAGAGGCGAACCGTTGGGAAGGAAAAACCAACGCGGAAATCGCGCATTGGCTGCGATCTCAGCAGTTCGCCACGGACACGAGCCGGCGCGGCGCCGCCCGCATTGCAGTCTCCCGTTCGCTGGTCCAATTCGATGATCTCACGCTTTTCGCTCTGAGTGCGGCGCTGCTGTTTCTGCTCTTGATCGACACCGGACCCAGGCGCGAGTTCGGGGAGGCGCTCTGGTAGTGGCCCGCCCTCATGCTGCACCCCAGGGTGACCGCGGTGCTGTTCTGTGCGGCGATCGGCATGATCCTGTCCTTTTTCAATGTGTTCTTCCAGTGGGAGAAATGTCGGATTGAAAAGTGGTTGATGCTGCTGTTCGCCGTACTGATCAGCGCCGGAACGGGCGCCTACGCTGGATACGTCACCCTGAAGGAGACCTGGAGCTGGCTCATGGTGTTTCCGGCCTGGAACATTATCAACTGCCTGCTCCTGTTGTCCATGTTTCACGCCGGCATCGTCAACACGGGCAGTATCACCGGGGAGAGACCCCGCCTCCCGCAAGTCGCACTGATGCTCGTTTCAATCGCTCTGCTTCTGGCTCTGGGGCACTATGTCCTCAAGCTGCATTGGGCTGTGACCTACTCGATTTGCGTCTGTTACGCGATGAATCTGCATCGGGCCGTGCAGAACCTGTTCGGCCCCCGCCCCGAACGCCGGTAGCGGTGTCCCCGGCCGAAGCCGGTGCCTGCGAGAGCGAGCCTTCCGGTTTGGCCGAAGAACTGCCTGCGATTGCATTGGCTCATGTTATCTCTCGCGCAGGGGGCCTATTGTGTCGTCGCGATGCGCACGCGGGGCGGAGCCAGCAGGCCGGCCTCCCAGAGCTGATAGTTGTCGGACCATTGCTTGCCCCCGGTAATCCAATGGCCCGGCCCGTAGGCGCCGGATCGCTTCGGGACCAGATGCAGGGGTCCGAACGTGTTGCGCCGCGTCAGGACCACATCGACGAAAATCGCAGCGTTGTCGCGCACGTCCTGCGTGATCTCGGCCTCGTACGGCTGCCAGGCAATCATCCGGGGCTCGTTCCCCTCGGACGAGACCTTGGCGCAGGCCCCTTCGAATTTCGGAAGCTCGATCAATACATGCTCATCTGCTTTCAGTCGGTATCGCACGGGAACTTCGTAGCGAATCGTGCCCGAGTAGAACGGCAGGCCCTGCCCGGTCGCATCCCCGATGGTGAGCCTGTTTGGCAGCGTCGTCAGCGTCTTTGCCGTCCCGGCCACGCGAACGCCGAAGTCGCCGATCAGATAGACCGCCTCGATGTTCTTGTCTTCCGAGAATGCCATTTGCAGTTCGAGCGTGTTGTCTCCCTGAACAAGAGCCTGCTCGGGCAGCGCCACCTTCCGAATGGCCGGATCGATCCACCAGCCGTCGGCCTCGGAGGAAACGGCTCGCCCGTTGAGCTTGATCTCGAAGTGCTCCGGGTGCTCGATACAAAGCGTAACGGGTTGGGCCGGAATCGTTTCGACCCGGAAGGGAAAGGCCAATGTCACCTTGCCCTTGACCTGCGGCGCCGGCCAGTACTTCTTGCTGAACCAGGGCTGCACCATCTCGCCGCCGCGCCGCGCCAGGCCAAAATGATCCCGCACCGCCTGGTCGATCTTCAACACCTCCCGCCCGTCCTGCCACGCATCCTCGCCGATTCTGTAACGGGCCAGATCCAGTACGCACACGTTGCTCTCGTTCAAGCTGTACTTGAACGGGCCGGCGCACATCTGCGCCTGCGTTTCCGCGTATCGAGGCGCCGGCGCCACATCGGACGGCTTCTCGGGCGCAATCACGTAGACGTGCTCGCCGGAGGCGGGAAAGTCCGCCCGCCATTGGAGAGTCTCTCCTTTCCGCTTCGTCTCAACGGCACAGCGCCCCCCGGTGAGACAATTCCATTCGGTCACGTATCCCGTAGCCGGCGCGCGAATCACTGCCCCCGGATAGCCCTTTTCGGGATTCACGTTCATCGCCACGAGGATGGTGCGGTCGCCGTCTTCGCGCATCTGGCAGAAGATATCCGTCAGCGGCTTGCCCGAGGCGGCCTCGACGATTTCGACCGGCCGGCGGATGTGCTTTTTGACCTCTGCGACCACGGACTCGCGGTCGAAGTCGCACCGGATAACGCGCTCGGCTACGCTCCTGGCCAGGGCGCTGTTGGACGCCTCCACGTAGGCGGGGGCGTCGCCGGCGAAGATGACCTTGCCGCCAACGCGACGGAAGTTGTACAGCATGCTCAAGGTGTCAGCGCTGATGGTCGTCATTTTGCCGACCAGAACGGCGCGGTACGGAGCTTTTCCGATCCACAGCACGGCTCCACCGTCGGCGTCCTTTTCGATACGGTACAGGCGGCTCATCATTTCCTCGTCGCCGTAATCGAAGTCGATGTGCGCCCCGGCGAGCCAGTGGAACAGGTCGCGATGCGCCTTCTCCAGCTCCTGGATCGCGGCGTCCTTCGGCGCAGCGATGTTGTGCGTCCAGTCGACGTGGATCTGAGACCAGAGGCTCTCGACCGGGTTGACCACCAGCAGGTCGCAATAGGGCTTGCCCTGATGCAGCATCAAACCGAGACGGGCGAAGTAGGTCTCCACGGCCGCATAGTCGCGCCACCACCCGGACTGGTAGAAGATACTCGCCGGATAGTCGCGCTTCGCCTCGCCGGCCATGGTGTACCACGAGAGGTGATGACAGCGCAGGTTGATGCCGAAGAGGGCCTGCCAATCGCCCACGGCCTTGTGGGCCTCGAAGTCGAACTGCCAGCCCGTGACGCCGTACAGTTCCGACAGCAGCCACCGCTGACCCAGTTGCCGCGCGGCTGAGGAGAGTTGCTTGACGATCCAGTAATTGCGGTTGCCCTCGGTCAAAACGTCCACGCCGGGATAGTCCATGTGCTCGTAGAACCGCATGAGCGAGCCCTGCATGGTCGTCTGGGCCGTGAGCGTGTCCTCGTGCAGCACGTGACCGGTGAACAGCATATCGTTCTCGGCGCACCAGTCGTGAATCGGCTGGGCCCAGTTCTCCAGGAACAATTGCTGGCAGACCTCCATGTAGTGCCACTTGACCTGCGATACGGGCTCGCCGTCTTGGCGCAGGAACAGCTCGGGCAGCCGGTCCACGAGATCGTATCCGATGCGCTCCTGGAATTCCTCGGGCATCTTCTCGGTCCAGGGCGTCAGCCAACTGGCGTTTTCGTTGGACAGGCTGAAGCCGCACATGACCGCGCCGCGATGCGGCTCGTCGGTGAAAATCCCGCGAATCGACGTGCCCAGCCGGTCGCCGCAACGGGCCTTGTACTGCTCGTGGGTAAGCTCCAGGAAATAGTCCGTGGCCTCGCGACTCATCGTATCGGCGTACGTGTAACCGTTGTAGAAGCTGCCCTTGGCCATCTCCTCGACGCTGAAAACGAGAATCGTCTTGTTCACATAGTCCGACGAGCGCGTGTCGCTGGTGATCCGCATGCAATTGGAGAAGTCGATTCCGTTGAGGTCACAGGCGAAGGCGGCGTAAACGCCGTCGGACCAGGCGAACTGCGCCGCCGGCAGGGTCCGCAGGCGCATGTACTGGCGCCGGAACTCGGGCCTCTTCGTCACCAAACCTCCGGCGGTGCCCGAGGGCCAACGATCCTCGTCGTAAAGCCAGGCTTCCAGGCCGAGCTTCGCGGCCTCATCGGCGCAGGCATTGGTCAGCGTAAACCACTCGTCGCCCAGGTACTCGGTCGCCAGCCCGGTGCGTGAGTGCATGAAGAAGCCGCCGAATCCCATGTCCTTGATGACGTGGATCTGGCGCATCAGTTCGTCCTCGTTGAGTTCCCCGTTCCAGGACCAGAAGGGCTTGCCCCGGTAGGCCGGACCCGGCTCTTCGAACCGCTCGGAGAGCTTTTCGAAACTCAACGCTTCTGCAGGCGCGTCGTTGCGCGTGGGTTGAGGACCCACCCTGCCACTTGGAGACTCAGTCGCGGCCGCCGTCGCGGCGGCGCTTGCGACAAAACACAGCACAGCCAGCACTGCGAACACGCGCTGTAGGATGGGCTTTAGCCCATGCGGTTTCTTCGCGACTGGGACGCCGCAGCATGGGCTAAAGCCCATCCTACCGTTACTCCGAAGAATTCTCGCTTCACACTCATTTCTTTTTGCTGTTTGCATTTTCATTTATCCTACCATCGCTTCAAAACTTCGCCGTATTGGCGCACCAGCAAGATTTCCTTGAATTCCGCCTTTCCGGCGGATGTCCCCGGGTCGATCCGCAGACCTCTGAGACGGCCCTTGCAAAAGAACGAGACTTCATACGAATGGAACTTTCCGTCGGTGACGGGCTCGAAGTCGATTTTCTGTTCGCGGCCAAACGCCGGGGACGCGTTGTCCCGCCAGTAGACGCTGCCCGCGCCCGAGAGGGTCGAACGCATGCGGAAACGCAGGACCATTCGGTGGCTGACAATCGGCAGATCCTCGGTGGTGATGTACGGGTCGTTTCCTTTCGATTGCAGGACCAGTCCCTCCGGACCGGCGGAGAGCTCGGCATCGCGCGAACTCTGCCAACCCGGCGCAGGCGGCTCGTACGCCGGGTTCTTGACCGGAACCAGCGCCCCGGTGTTCTGCACGAACCGGTCGATCAGCGCGTTTAGCTCCGCCACCTTCATGGGCAAACGGTCGGCAAGGTTGTCTCGCTCGGCGACGTCGTCCTTGAGGTTGTACAACTCGAAACCGTGACCGCGGTTCGGCCCTTCGCCGTAGAAGCGCAGCAGTTTCCAATCGCCCTGCCGAACGGACGTGCAGGGTCGATTCTGCGTGGCCGGCACATAGTGCGGGAAGTGACAGAAGACCGCCTCGCGATCCAGCGGCCCCTGTCGCTTGAGCGCGGGCACGAGGCTCACGCCATCGACGTGCTGCTTGGACTTGGGAGGCAGGCCCGCCAGTTCCAGCAGGGTCGGGTAGAAGTCCACGGTCGAGATGACTTCGTGACATTCGCTGTTCGCTTCGATCTGCCCGGGCCAGACAACGATGCACGGCGTCCGCGTGCCTCCCTCGTACGCGTTGCCTTTACCTGCCCGCAGAGGAGCGTTGTTGGTCGGCGTGGTCCCGTCCACCTCGTCGTACATGTTTCCGCCGTTGTCCGAAACGAAAACGACGATCGTATTGTCGGCCAGATCCAGTTCTTCCAGCGTATCGAGGACGCGGCCGATGCCGTCATCCATGCTCTTGAGCATGGCCGCCATGGTCGGGCAATCCTGGACGCCGCGCGGATCGACCTTGTCGCGGAACGCCTCGATCATCTCCTTCTTGGCCTGGTACGGCGCGTGTACGGCGAAGTGCCACCAGCACAGCAGAAAAGGCTCGTCCCTGTGCGCGTGCAGGTAGGCAATCGCTTCGTCCGTGACGCGGTCGGTAATGTACTGTCCCTCAGGACCGTCGGGAATCGTTTTGATGCGATAGGGCGAGAAGTAGCTCGGCGGGCCCGGGTTCGGCGCGCCCAGGTCGTACAGGAAGCCCTGGTGCCGGGGCCAGTGCTGCTCCTGCAGGCCCAGGTGCCACTTGCCGATGAAGCCGGTGTGGTAGCCGGCGTCGCGGAAGGCCTCGCCGATGGTATACTCGCCCAGCGGGAGAAACCGCCGGGACTGGGGTGTCACCATCTTCTGATGCTTCGGGCCTTTGTCCGCCAGCATAGGGGTATCGGGCCCGAGAGGCGGCAGGTGGCAGGCCGGCGTGGTGATCCCCAGCCGGGCCGGATACTTGCCGGTCATGATGCTCGCCCGCGTGGGCGAACACAGCGGGCTGGCCGCGTAGGCATCGGTGAATCGCATCCCGCGCCGGGCCAGCCGCGTCAGATTCGGCATCTCGTAGTACCGGCTGCCGTACAACTCGCAGTCCATCGCCCCCATGTCATCGGCGAGAATGAACAGGATGTTGGGCCGGCCGCCTTTTTGCGCGCGTGCCACAGACTTTCGCGGAAACCCCAGGACGCTGCACGCGACACCGGTTGCGGCGGCTCTGAGAAACTGCCGTCGAGAGACATGACTCATGCTTTCACTCCTCGTGCGGGGCTGGAGTTTCTACGCGTGGGTTGAGAACCCACCCTATCGTCCTCAGGTCCGGGAGACGCTCTTCGGCGTGTCACTGCCATCCCAGCCGTAGTCCCACATCTTCATGTACTCCGGGCCGGGAAGGAAGGCATCGTTTGTCACGCGAAGCTTCTCGTCGAGGCGCTTATTCAGGCGTTGCTGCACCGAGGCGTGCTCGGGCCGGTTGCAGAGATTGCGGAGCTGATAGGGATCCTCCTGGTTGTCATAGAGGAGCCAGGGCCCGTTGAGGTCGCGGACGTAGGTATAGCGCGGCGTTCGGAGCCCGCGAAATTCCCGGCCGCCCCGGGCATAGCTCCACTGGTGGAACGGAACGGGCAGGGTGATCAAGGCCGCCTCTTCGGCGTCGGGCGTCTCGGCACCGGTGATCCAGGCCGAGCAGTCCCGTCCTTCACAGGAGTCCGGGACATCGACTCCGCACAGGCCCAGCAGCGTGGGCATGATGTCGGGCGTATTGATCGGCGCGTCGATCTCTCGGCCGGCTCGGCCAAGCTTGCCCGAATAGCGCAGCAGGAAGGGCACGCGAATCGATTCGTCCCAGGGCTTCTGTTTCTTGGTCATTCCGTGGGAGAGAAGCATGTCCCCGTGGTCGGCGGTGAAAACGAAAATGGTGTTCTCTTCGATGCCGCACTGGCGCAAGGTTTGGCCGATTTCACCCATGCAATCGTCCAGGGCGGCGATGTGCGCGTAGTAGCCGGCGAGCAGTTTCTGCGCCTCCTGTCGCCGCTCGGCCGGCACGTTGGGACGGACCCACAGTTTCGTCGGGTCCGGGAACATCGCTTTGTACTTTTCCGGAGCGGTCTGGTACGGCGCATGCGGCGGACCCCACGAGAGAAACAGGACGAAGGGCTTGCCGGAGGCGTGGCTGCGGATGTAGCCCTGGGCCTCGCGGGTCTGGGCGATGGCGTCGTAGCCGTCCCAGTAGCGCTTCTCCGGCGTGTCGCCGTAGTACATCGAGTGGTTGTAATCGTGCGTGCACTCACACGCCCGCCAGAACTCAAAGCCCTGGCGCCGCTGCCTGGGGATGAAAGCGGCGCGACCCTGCGCCATCGTCGCGCCTTTCGGGTGGCCGTTCAAATGCCACTTGCCGATGTACGCGGTGTCGTACCCGGCGTGGGCGTAGGCCTGGGCCACCGACGTGGCCTTGTCGCTGAGCGGTTTGTCGTTGTAGAAGATCCCGTGCGTGAGCCAGTACTGGCCGGTCATCAGGCTGGCCCGATAGGGGGAACACACCGGACAACCCGAAACCGCCGTGGTGAAATTCACGCTCTCGGCGGCCAGCTTGTCCAGATGGGGCGTCCTGACGTCCGGATTCCCGGCATAGCCGGTCGCATCGGCCCGCCACTGATCGGCAAAGACAAACACCACGTTGGGCCGACGAGATCTCTGCTGCGCCCGGCCGGCCGAAAGCCCGCCCGCTACCGAAAGCACCACCCCCGCCTTCAACAAGTTGCGTCTTGTTACCTCGTTTTGCGCCATACGGAGTCCTCCGAACCAGGCGGTAGGCCGCAGGCCCGAGACGGGAGGAATCCCTCCAGCCTGCAGCCGCCAGCCTCCCGCCTTTGGGATTTGGGGTTTCGCATTTCGAGTTCTGCTGTCATAGACCAATATCGTAGCATCGGCAGGAAGACGGGTCAAGGCATCAAGAGAGCGCCTTGGGATGGAACGACGTGCCGGAATTCGCAGATGCGGGCCAGATTTCCGAGAAAATCCGGTTTACGAGCGTAAGTCGATTCGGTATCATGGTAGAGTATGGACCGACCCATCGTCTGGTCCCCAAGCTGCCCGCGGTAGGAGTGGTCGCAAATGTCGGCCGGTTCGATCAGATCTTGTGCGAACGGAGTGCGGCGACACGTGTCTCTCAGGGCACCCCCCTTCTACCATTTCATCTCGATCCTTCCCTTTCTCCCATCAGTCACCGTGAGAAGAGCAGCCGTCCAGACCGAAAGCAACGTGCCGGGTCGCGGGGAAAACGGGAAGACTCAGGAGCAAAAGTCATTTTTCTGTCATTAGGAGGAGCAAAACCATGAAACGGCTTATTTCATTTCTATCCCTTGTCCTCGTGCTGTCTATGTCAACCGGCGTGTGGGGCTGGGAATTCAACGAGGACGACAACTCCGAAGGATGGATCCCTTCCCCCTCGATCGCCGATCTGGCGGTCACGGACGGAAAGATGATCGTCAGCATCGACGCTGAGAGGAACGACCCGTACATCACGGGCCCGTTCGGCCCGTGGGATGCCAACGACATCACAGGCGTGGTCGCGCGGGTGCGGTGCTCGGCAGACACGGCCATGTATTCCGGCGGCGCCGGACCGGCCATCTATTATTTCAAACCGGAACACGCAGCCAAAGGCTTCCTGCTGCCCGATCCCAACGAGTGGGGCATCGTCCTGATCGACATGATGGACCAGGACGCCTGGACCGGGAGCATCCACAACATCCGCATGGACTTTGCGGACATGGTGCCCGAGAACTGGACCGTCGAGATCGACTGGATCCGCCTCGAAAGCCTGTACCTGACGAACGAGACGTTCGAATGGGGAGGCCTGCTCGGCTGGGAGCACATCGGCGCCGGCTCCATCGACGACTACGACGACAACGAGTTCGAGAACGTCAATTCGCTGAGCTACGCGGTCAAGGCCACCGGCGTGGGCGGCTACAGCGCCCTGTCCCAACCGATCAAGGGCGGGCTGGAGCTGGACCAGGGGTACGTTGTCACCGTGCACGGCGCCCTGAAGGTGCCGGCCGATTCGTGGGACGCCGGCGCCTCGATCTGGTTCCGCGTGCGCGAGTTCAACGGCAGCGAAGAAAGACTCAGCCCGCCGGTGGAGGTAACCGTCTTCGACGAGTGGTTCCAGTTCGAAAGCACGCTGGATCTGGCCTACGCCGCGGGGGAGCGAACGGCCCTTGAAGTACAGCTCTATTCGAACATGCCCACCGGCAAGGTCTTCTACTTCGACGACATCTTCGTGGACGTCGCCGAGCCGACCTTCGACGATGCGGACCTGTACTGGCCCTACATGCAGACGCATTGGGAGTTCAACACGGTCGGCGACACCGAGGGCTGGTGGAACTTTGATCCCAATCGCATCACCTTCTTCGACGTCAACGATGGCGCGCTGCTGCTGGATGCTCCGGCCGGCACGTTCGATCCGTATTTCCACTCGCCCGCCGGGCCGTACTACGCCACCAAGATCGGCGGCATCGCCGCTCGCATGAAGTTCGCCCCCACCCTGGAAACCGACCTGGCCAAGCCCGAGCACGCGGTCTACTGGTTCCCGGTCGACGGTGGACACGGCTCCAAGGGGTTCACGGTGCCGGTGGCCAACGAATGGTTCGTAACGTACATCAATACCGGCAACCTCTGGAGCGGCTGGTTCAACAACTTCCGCTTCGACCTGGGCCACTATGAAGATTGGGTCCTCGTGGACATCGACTGGATTCGCTTCGCCGATCACTACATCCTGAACAACGGATTCACCGATACCCTCGAACCCTGGGTTCATCAGGGAGCCGGCGACGCCAGCGCCTTCGTCATCACGTCGGACCAGGTCGCTTCGGCTCCGACGGCCCTCGAAATCAAGGGCCTGGGCACCGGCAATTACCACGCCATCGCCCAGCAGCTCGACGGGTGGGACAGGATCCCCAAGGGAGCGACGATCACTCTGCGGGGAGTCTATTACGTCCCGGCCGACTCCTGGGACGGCAACTCGGAGATCTGGTTCCGCCTGAAGGAATACGACGGCCAGGTCGAGAACCTCACGCCCTCGCTGTTCGAGCCGGTCCTCGACGCCTGGACCCCGTTCGAGTACACGCTGGTGACCATATACGAACCGGAGCAGCGGGTCACCGTGGAGGCGCAGCTGTTCTCCCGAACGCTGGATGGAAAGTCCATCTACGCCGATGACGTGTTCGTATCGGTCGTGGCCGAGGAGTTCGTGGCGCCGACCGGCTGGCCCGTCAACGCGGTCAAGCTGGCCGAGGGGCAGGAGATTGTCATCGACGGACAGGTCACGCCCGAGGAATACGAAGGCGCCCAGGCGATGGTCCTTAATGCCGAGACTCTCACGGCCGAAGACCCCTACGTCGAGGGCCTCGTACATGCCGGCATCACCACCGACGCTTCAACGCCGACGTCCCCGGACGATTTCAGCGCGACGTACTACTTCATGTGGGATGACGAGTTCTTCTACGCGGCGGTGGTCGCTCAGGACGACAGCTACAGCTTCGTGGGCCCGCTGCCCAACGGCTCCGATACGCTGCAGTTCGTCTTCGGCGCGGCGCCGGAAGAAGCCGCCACCACCAGCATGTACATTCCCACCATCGCGCCCGACGACGGGACGGGCAATCCGCTGGCCAAGAACGACTTCGGCGGCTGGATCGCCAAAGACATCATGAGCCAGTCGACGTACGCGGGCTCGGTGGATCCGCAGAACCAGGATTGGGTCGTGGAAGTCAAGATCCCCTGGGCCGCCATGACGGGAGACTTCGTGGCAGACGTCTTCCCGCCGGTGGTGGGAGATTCCGTGGGATTCACCGTGCTGGGAATCGATTACGACAACGGGGCTCTCGATTGGTTTGGCACCAACGCCCCCAGCCTGCCCTGGCAAGGCAACGGCCTCGAGACCATGACCTTCGTCGAAAGGCCGGCTCAGTAACAAATGCCAACGGAAGTACAAAGGACCCGGTCGAACCATGTTCGGCCGGGTCCTTTTCTTTTCAATTGCCGATTCCCAGGCCGGCTACGCATCCCTGAACTCCCGCAGCCGGGCCGGGAACTAAGCGATCTCCAGTCCGCAGCCCAAATCCTTCACTTCGCGGCGCTGCGTTCAGGATGACACGCCGCGCAAGAATTTGTCAGAATTCGTATGCGCCTCAACTGCACCAGGGACGCGTTCGGTTCTTGAGGTTCTTGAGAATGCCGTTGAGGATCATGGTGTCTTCTTCGATTTCGAAATCGAACATGCCGGCCAGCGTATGATCGGCGCCGTTCTCGAAGACGTACTTGAACGCATCCTGCGGCGGAATCGCCCCGGCCGCCATGACCTTGAACGCGATCCAGGGCTTGGTCACCTTCTTCATCACCGCAATCGTCTCGTCCGGGTCCTTGCACCAATAGCCCGGAATCTCCTGATAGGGATTCTTGAGCTCACCCGGTTTCGGTCCGGTGGCATAGTTGTGGTGATGGAACGTCTTGATGTAGAAGTCGTTGGGGATGTTGTGCTTCTCGCACTCGACAACGACGCGCAGGTCGTGGGCGCCGACGCCGGCGGGGACGCCGTGGTCCTTGGCGATCTCCACGGCCTGCCGAATGAAATCGACCTTGCCCTGGGCGACCAGGGCATCGGAGTGCACGCCCCAGACGTAGAGGGCCTCGGAGCCCTGGTCCACGAGATGCTTGACGTCCTCGGCATACTTCTTCATGCCGGGCTCGACGGGGGCCGTGGGGCAGACGATCCACTGCATCTTGCCGCCGTGGCGCAGGCGATACCGCTGGAGCATCTCAATGATACCGGGCGGGTTGTGGATCGAGAGCGTGTTGATGCCGTGGGCCTCGGCCAGGGCCATCGTCTCGTGAATCTTCTCCTCGGTGTTGTACGCGGCCGTGAGGTTGTAGACGTACCTCAGGTCCCGGCTATGGGTATAGTGGGTCAGAAGGTTGCCGCCGAGCAGCATTCGACTGACCTTCAGACTGCCGATCTTGCCCTGCGGCAGCGTCGCCTTCGACCCGGGCTCGACCTTGACTGCCGAAGCGCCGGCAGCGGCAGCGGGACCTGCATTCAACACAAACGCACCGCCCGCGGAAGCGGCCAGCGATTTCTTCATAAAACTGCGACGATTCACCTGCGACATAAGATCCTCCTTCTGTTCCATCGATCACGGATTGCGAATCCGGGCTGCTGTGCCAATCCGCAACCCGCGATCGCACCTTGCCAATTACAGTTCGCCGGCACTCCAGCGGATCGAGCGGATGATCAACTCCCGGAAGTCCGGGTTGGCGTAGGCTTTGGCGTCGTGGCCGCCTTGCAGGAAGGCGACGCGGGCCTTGCCGTAACTTCGCGTCCAGCCGATGGTCGTATCGCTCGTGGGGTGGTCCGTGGTCAACAGAACGTGGTTGTCCTTGGCGAACCAGACCCCTTTATACGTCTCGTCGTGGATCTCGAAATCGTCGATACCCCGGGTAATCGGGTGCTTGCGGTCGCGGATATGGACGGTGAGGTCCACGTCATGCTTGTAGGTGGCCGTCTTGTAGGGCACGCCGTCGATCTCCTGGTCCTTCAGCGGGTATCGCGCCCCGATGATCCGGCGGTACTCCTCCCAGGTGTTGAAGGCGCCTTCGCAATGGTGCAGCGCGACCAGCCCCACGCCCTTGTCCTTTAACAACGTCTGAAGATTTTCCTGCCGTTTCGGCGAGATGTTCTGCGTCATGTTGTAGAGCACGATGACGTCGTAGTCCCAGTCGGCGATATCCTCGAACAGCTCGCTGTGGTCCTTTTGCTCGGCCTCGACGTACGTGACGTCGTCGTAGCCCTCGAACAGCGCGAGGAACGGATCGTGGTCGAAACCGTGGCCGCCCGTAACGACCACGACGTTGATCGGGTCAGATTTTCCAGACATTGCCTTCCCGCCCAGACCGTCGCTGCACGAGCTGAGAACCAGCGTCGCAGCGGCCAAGAGTAGAACTAACGTCGTTTTCGCTATCTTCTTTCTCATCTGCACAATCTCCCGGTACGCTTGATGCGTTCAAGCGCGGCGCCGCCGGCATCGCTACGGCAGCGGCTTGACCAGTATGTTCTTGTAGTACACGAGGCTCTTGGGATCGTGGCCCTGGAGGGCGAAGGTGCCGCTGGAAATCTTGCGGCCGCCCTTCTCCCAGTCGTCCGGCTCGGTCCAGTCCACCGTCGTCTTGCCGTCGATCTTGATGACGATGTGTTTGTCCTTGACCTGGATGTAGTAGTCGAACCACTCATTGTCCTTGGAGGGAGCATCGTCGATCACGTCCTGGACGCCGTACAGCCCGCCGGTCTTCTTGCGATCGGTGTGGGTCGTGTTGACCTGGCACTCATAACCCTTGTCGGGCCAGCCGCTCTCCTGGTACTCCGTGTGGAAGTAGATGCCCGAGTTCGAACCCTCCGTGGTCATCACCTGGGCCTTGAACTCGAAGTTCTTGAAGGTCGCGCCGTTGACGGGGCCCGTATAGAAGAGGTGGCTCCGCGGGCCGTGGACGACGATCATCCCGTTCTCCACGCTGAAGGTGCCCTCGTTTTCGCTGGCCTTCCAGCCTTCCAGGGTCTTGCCGTCAAAGAGACTGTGCCAGCCCGTGACCTTGGCATACATGTGGTCGAAGCTCTGGCATCCCGCCACAACCACAATCGCACACGCCAGTAACAAAGCCAGATTCCTTGCCATCGGATTTCACTCCTTACTCACATCCTTGTTTGCGTAACAGGTTATTCAACGCGAGCGACCGAACGGCCGCCCCGTCACTTTCTCAGCCACCAGACTGCGTCCCACGAAACCGCATGGGCTAAAGCCCATCCTACGAGACTACAACTGCCACGGGCTGCGCATCGCCCGGACGAGCCGGCGGTTGGCCGCGTCATTGCCGATGAAACGTTCCCGGCCCGGGTCCCACCGCAGCTTCTGCTCCAGCCGGATGGCAATATCACTGATATGGCACAGTGTATCGGCCTGAACCGCTACGTCAATCGGGCAGATCGTATCTTTGCGGGACCGGGCGCAATCCAGCAGGTTGCGGGCGTGGTTGCCGCTTTCGTACAGGCGCGTGTCGTTCGGGCCCCACTCGACATTGAGCAGTTCCTTCGGATGGGCGTTAATGCCCGCCCGGTCCACGTGGACCCAGCCGTCGGTGCCCTCGAAGGCGGTGCCGTGACTGGTGGTCCGCCCGTAGCGACTCTTCCACTCGTCCGGATAGGGATCGCCGGTGTAGTTCATGGTCACGCCGTTGCCCAGCTTGCAGGTGATGTTCCAATTCATCGCCGTGTCGCAGACGCCGTCGGGGGTGGGCCAGACGCCCTTGCCCTCGATCTCCACCGGTCCGGGGATCCTATCACCGAGGCCCCACAGCGCGATGTCCAGCGGATGGACGCCCCAGCCGGCAATAAAGCCCAGGGCGTAATCCGAGATGAACCACCACCACTGGTTGGAAACGCGATTCGGGGTATACGGATGGTACGGCGCCGGACCGAGCCACCGGTCGTAGTCGATCCAGTCGGGCTCGGGGGCCGGATTGAGCGGGCCGCCCGAGGCGCTGCCCGGCGACCAGACGTTGACGGTGTGCAGCTTGCCGATCCGCTCGTTGGCCACCAGCTCGCAGGCGAAGCGGAAGTTCCGACTGGAACGCTGCTGGGTGCCGAATTGAAAACGCGTGCCATACTGGTGACAGGCGTCGCGAAGGGCCCGGTCTTCCGCCAGGCTCAGGCCCATCGGCTTTTCCAGGTAGATGTCCTTGCCCGCCCGCGCCGCTTCCAGCGCCACCAGCACGTGCCAGTGGTCGGTGGGGGCGGCCAGAATCACGTCGAGGTCGTCCCGGGCGATGATCTCCCGAAAGTCGGTGTAGACGGCGCAGTCCTGGTTGCCGTAGTGCTTGTTGACGATGTCCGACACCGCATCCCGGCGCGGTTTTTTCAGATCGCAGATGGCGACGACGCGACAATCACCCTGGGACAGGAAGTTGTGCATCACGCCGGTGCCCTGCGGCCCCACGCCGACGCAGCCGACCGCGATCCGCTCGCTGGGTGCGATCCGCCCCGGTCCGGCAAGAGCCGAGCTGCGCACCACATAGGGAAAACCTGCGGCCCCCAAGGCCATACCGGCGCTTCTCTGGAAAAAACTGCGGCGTGTGATGTTTCTCTGCCCGGCCATACGATTCCTCCTACTTGTCCCGACACGCGGCTGTTTGAACGGTCCAAACCATGGGTGGCAGTCTAATCGACAAAGCAGACCGTCGTCAAGAGTGTATCCGGCTCGCCTGCAGCCGGGCACGCCGTAGCATCAGGACCCCGAAAGTGAAAAAGGCCAGGCCAATCCCGATAAGAACGGCGTAGGGCAGCAGCAGCCCGGCGACAGAGAACTCGCGCCAAATGGCTCCCTCCATCGCCAGAATACCCCACTTGACGGGACTGACGTGGCTGATGTTCCGCAACCAGGCGAGCATAAAGGCCGGCGGCATCATGGCGCCGCCGACGTCAGAAGCTGTAGCGGACGGCCGTGTAGAGGTTGGTGTTGTTCTGGAACTGGTTGAAGAAGGTGTAGTCGTCGTCGCCGAAGAAGATGTTGGAGCCGAGCTCGAGGCTCAGGCGGTCGCTGGCCTTGTAGTTGGCGATGGGCCGCATGTACACGTCTTCGTCCGAGGGGCTGTAGTATGTAAACAGCGAGAGCCGAAGATTCTGATTCATCAGCAGCTTTGTCAGGCGCAGCGTCGTGACGTGCCGGAATTCGTCGCGGGCCGGCATGCCGTCGGGCAGCGCATCTTCGTAACTGCCGTAATCGAGCATCTGCTCGACGTAGTATTGCACGCCGGCGGTGAAGTCCATGCCGATCTCCTGGTTGTAACCCAGCAGGTAGCGCATCTCGGAGTTGTTGATCAGAAAATCGTCACCGCTGCGGTCATCGACGGAATCGTAGTAGCCGATTTCGATGTTGCCGATGCCCTTGCCGACCGTGCCGCGCAGGCTGCCGCCGTAGACGTAGAGCTCGGGAAACACCGCCGCGTTCATCGTCTCGTTGAAACCGCCCGGGCTCTTCCAGTAGCCCCAGTAGCCGTAGAAGGCCAGTTCGTAATTGCGGATGTTCCGATAGAGACGAAGCGCCGCCTCGTCCTCTTCGAAGAACTCCCGGCGCCGTTCCACGCTGAGGGTGCGGTCCGTGCCCACGAGGCGGCCGCCGTCGGCCAGCGGGTTCCAGTAGGAAAGGCGCTCGCCGCTGATGATGCGGTCCGAGTCAAACTCCGGCGTGTACACGACATCGAGGTTGACCGCATCGGAAAAAAAGCTCACCTTTACCGCGTCGGAGGGCGCCTTGAGATACTCGACGTTGCGACCGATGAAAAAGGATTGCCAGTCCTTGGGAAACAGGTCGTTGATGAAGAGCAGGTCGCCGGTGCCCCAGGTAAGGACCTGGCGTCCGAATTTCAGGTCCATGGTGTCGGTCGGCCGGGTAAAGATGTTGGCCTCACGCAGATCGAAGACGCCCTGCTCCTCGACCAGATCGCCGTAGAAATCACCCTTGACCTTGATGTCGCCCCAGTCGCGGAAAGAGAACAGGTCGAACTGGTAGCGGGCTTCCATGATCGACATGTCTTTTTCGTAGGGGTCGTTCTGGAGCCGGTACCCCCCGCGCATCTCGTAGAACCCGTGATACTCGGTGTCGAGCTTCTCGAAAAACGCGGTGACGGGATCGTGCTTGTCTGCTTGTTCCTGGGCCACGGCGCCGGCGCCCCAGAGCACCGCCAGAACCAGTACCGCGGCCGTGCTGCGCGGCGATACCATCATCTCATTGCCTCCCGGGGCGGCCTGCGAAGATACCGCTCCTGAAACACATCGCCAAGATTGATGTTGTACTTGACCTCGCTGAACTGCATCTCGGTCTTGCTGCCCGTCTTGAGATCCTGCACCACCGACTGCGTCACGGTGGGGAAATCCTGAATGGTTTCCACCTTCGTCGACTCGATCACGCGGTACAGCTTGCCCTCCTTGTCGAAGAACTCCATCTTCATGGGGACGAAGGTCTTCCGGTCGATGGCCACGTTGTAGTAGCTAAACTCCACCGTCTCGGGCTTCTTCGGCACGTTCTTGACAACAAAGAGCGCCTCGGTCGTCTCGATCAGCTCGTGGGTGTCCTCGTCAAGGCTGCGCCCGGAGACGTCCTCGTACAGGAAGTCCGAGCCGACGAAACTGGTCCGCTTGTCGCCGGCGGCGATGCGATTGACCACGTCCAGAGCGGGCATGTACAGCCATCGGTCATCGTCCTTGCTCACGTCGGCGTGCTTGTGGACCAGGTAGGTCATCCGACGGACGTCCGGCGGACGCTGAAAATAGACGAAGTAGTCCTGGTCGCCTCCGTCCTTGACGTCCTTGCGCAGGATGACGAACTCGCGCTGACGTTTCTGCCCCTGCTTGTTGGTGATGGTCATCTCCACTTTGGCCTTGCCGTCGTCGCCCTGGTAGTAGGCGACGATGTTGGCCTTGTTGACGATGGTCTGGACGTCGGGCGTTTCCTGGGCCGCCGGAGCCGCGCCGACGACGGCAAGACTCGCAACAAAGGACAGCAGCAATAAACTCACATTCATGTTCCGCAACATGTCACACCTGCCTTTCTTTCGCAATCAGCCTCTCACACCGAGCTTGCGCAGGAACGTCATCATCGGGCACCAGTTGGTGAATGCCGACTGCAACAGGTTCAACCCCACAAAGCCGGTAAAGAGCAGCCAGTAGGGTGAATGATAGTGGGCCAGCAGGGCGCTGGCAACGACAAAGGACCCAGCAATTGCTCTGAGGTATCTTTCCACCGTCATGATTGACCTCCCTCATTGGATGGTACATCCTTTTGCTCTCGGGCTTCGATCGCGCGACAGGCTTGCCTGCGCGACATGAGGCTGCACGACAGCGCCATCAAGGGCACGGCCACGCCCCCCACCACGGCCAGACCGGTCCAGCCCAGATGCCAGTATTGGTGCAGGTTCAGGGCCACCAGCACCACGGCTGCGATCGAAACGGCCATGCAAAAGGCGCAGTTGCAACCGACCGACCGCGGTGCTTTCGCCACTTTGAACATCCTCTTCTCCGCCACCGTCAAAATGGCCGGCAGGACCATCAACGTCACCACACCCGACAGGCCCATGATCGCACACAGGAAGATGCCGACCGTCTTGTACGGAACCAGCGGCGCCGCCAGCAAGGGCAAAAAGCCGATGGCGATGACCAGGACGTTACGGCTGATCGCCCGCGCGGGCTCGCCGAACATGGTCGCGGCGGCGGCCTTCCACGAACCGGTCCGGGCCTGCGTGCTCCGCGCCCGTTCGAGGAAGTGGATCGCAAAGTCCACCGCCATGCCGAGCGTCAGCGCGCTGAGAACGGCCACCGGCATGTCGTAGTCCTTGCCCATCAGACCGATGAGACCGTAGATGAGCAGGATGGTAATCGACAGCGGCACCATGCACACCAGGCCCCACAACGGCGAGCGGAAGAGGATCGACATCATAATGAAGACGATGATAAAACTGCCCAGCAGCGACTGGAGCATGCCCCAGACCATCTTTTCCTGCCAGACCGTGTTGATGTAGGTCAGGCCCGCCCAGCGGTGCGTCAGCGGCGTTGGGGCGGGGTGCTCCTCGAAGAACGCATCCACCGCCGCGATCACCTTCTCCATGTCCTTGTTGTCGCCGCTGCGAAGCTGGAGCCAGAGATTGGCTTTGTCGTAATCGTTGGTGACAAAATGCCAGAGGTCGTCGGGATTGTGGCTGCTCTGGAACTGGATCAGGCACTGCGCCACGGCCGCCGACGAAGGCGGGATCGCCGGCTCCTGCGTCGCGCCGCCCATCAGCTCCTTGTACACCTTGGCCACGATGTCGGCCACCGAATTGCTCTTGCCCACGAGCCCCTCTTCCTCCAGATGCTCCTGAAGCTGCGCCATGTAGGTGAGGACTTCGGGCTGCTTGAACGCCTTGAGGCCTTCCTTCTGGGCCTCGAAGAAATACGCCAGTTCGTACCAGACATCAGCGACGTTTCCGTCGGCGGCCGCCTGCTTGTCATTGGCGAACTTGGTGAGCTTGTCGAGATAATCGGCCTTGTTCACGTCCGTGGAGGCCCTCTCGATCAGAGCCCGGTCCATCTCCGCCATCAAGCCGCGCGCCTCGGGCAGCTCTTCGGCCAATCTGGAGATCTCCTTTTCCAAACGCGTCCGAACGACTCCCGTGTATGTGGCGTCGACGTTCGGATCCGAGGTGTCCTCAAGAACCAGGTAGGCCATGTACGTGCCGCCGAAGTGTGTGTTCAGCTCGATGTCCGCCCGGCGAATCGGGTGGCTTTTGGCGAACCATTTGGTGGGATTGTCGTTGATGACGATGCGCGTGATGCCGTAGATGGCGATGACGCTGACGATCAGCAGCACCACGAGAATCGGCTTGGCCGCTTTGTAGGTGAACGTACCGCCGGCATGCAGCAGCCGCATCAGCCAGGTCTGCTTCTCTTCATGGACCGCCGCAGCTCCGAAGTTCTCCAGCGAGCTTTCCCGCAGCAGCATGATGTAAGCCGGAACAAACGTCACCGTGCAGACCCACGCGATCATGATCCCGACCGCGACGAAAATGCCGAACACCTGTACCGGCGGGATCGGCGTCAAGGCCAGCGAGGCGAAACCCGCCGCCGAGGTCAGCGACGTGTAGAGCATCGGCATGAACAGGTGCCCCATGACCTCGAGCGTCGTCTCGCGCCGGCCCTTCTCCTTGGTGTACAGGTCAAAGAACTCCGAGAGGATGTGCACCGAGTCCACCACCGCGATCGGCATCAGGAAAATCGGGATCATCGAGCTCATGATATGGACCGGATAGCCCAGCCCGATCAGCGCCCCCATCGTGGCAATCACCGCGACCATCGCCACGATCATCGGCGAGATCACCAGCACGAGCTTGCGGAAGAACACCAGCATGAGAATAAAGATGACCAGCATGGCCAGTGGCGCCGAGATCGCCATCTGCACGAACATCTCGTAGCCGAAGGTGTCTTCCGCCACGGGCAGGCCGGTGACGTGGTACTGCTCGTCGCCCTCGAAGCGGGCGACCTGGTCGTTCAGCGCCCGGTACAACTCGTGACTGACGTGTTTGCTCGTCAGCGGCATGTAGATGCACAGGGCCTTGCCGTCCTCGGAGATGACCGTGCCGTACAACAGCGGGTTGGACATCGCCTTGTCGCGGATCTCCAGCGCCTCGGCCTCGGTGGCCGGCGGCCGGGGCATGAGCCACTCGAATTTGACCACGCCCGGACCGCCCTGGCTGATGTGGTCCACCAGCGACGGCGCCATCAGGTCCACCTCGACGACGCCTTCGTTGGGGTCCTTGGCGCTGCGCCAGGTCCGGGCGAACTCGGTCAACTCGTAGATTTTCGTCAGCGACGAAACGTTGAACACCCCGCTGGGGTCCTTCTCGTTGACCACGCCCAGAACGACGATGTCGTATAGCACGAAGTCCTCTTTGGTCTGGTCGTGAAAGACGCGGACGGGCTCATCGGCTGAGAGCATGTTCTCCGGGTCCGTATCCACCTTGATCAACGGGATCAACGCGCCCAGCGCCAGGGTGAAAACCACCAGCAGCGCCGTGACCAGCTTGTAATGCCTCAGAGAAAAATCGGTTAGCTTCTGTTTTCTATCCATGTCCTTCGCCCCACCAGGTGCAGCGTCGCTGCGACCTTACCCAATTCCGTGGCTCCGTACACGTATCACCAACAATGACCCGCGTCCGCCTACTTGTGCGGACACTTCTTCAGGCAGAGGAACCAGTCGAGGACCTTCGTATCGGGGTCGGGTTTCTCGACCCGGTCCTTGGCGCTGCCGCACGAGCCCGGTGGCGGTACGATCACGTCGTCGCCGATCCGCCAATTTGCCGGCGTGGCGATGCCGTGTTCGTCGCTGTGCTGCATCGCGATCAGCAACCGCTTGACCTCATCCATGTTCCGCCCGTTGCTGAGCGGGTAATACAGGATGGCGCGAACCATTCCCTCCGGGTCGATGATGAACACCGCCCGCACCGCCTGCGTCGTGCTGGCCGAAGGTTGCAGCATGCCGAACTTCTTGGAGACCTCCATCGTCAGATCGCTGATGACGGGGAACTTCACCTCCACGTCCTTCATGCCCTTGTACTCGATCTTCTCCTTGATCGTCCGCAGCCAGGCGATATGGCTGTAGGTGCTGTCGATGGACAGACCGAGCAACTCGGCGTTGAGCAGCCTGAATTCGTCCGCCATCGTCGCGAACGTCATGAATTCGGTCGTGCAGACCGGCGTGAAGTCCGCCGGGTGCGAGAAGAAGATCACCCACTTGCCCTTGTAGTCTTCCGGGAAGCGAATCCGCCCCTGCGTGGTCTCGGCCACAAACGACGGCGCCTTCTCTCCAATCAACGGTAATCTGTTGGCTTGTTCTTCCATTGTAGTTCTCCTTTATCTCCGTTTGTTAAAGTGTGCCTGTCTATTCTTCTCTTACTCGTTTTTGAACTTGCCTTCAGGCGGTTTCGTTCGCTTGCCCGTTTTGAAAGCAATCGCATCGGCCGGACAGGTTTCGATACACGTCCCGCAGGCAAAACAATCGGGAATCATCTTGTCGCGTTTCAGGATCGCCCTCATCACCGTCGAAGGACACGCCTTCACGCAGGCCTCGCAGGCGATGCACTTGTCGTAGTCCACGTGGATCTTGAAGATGCTGATCTTCTCCGCGACCCAGCCGGCCAAACCGAACGGGCAGAAGAAATGGCACCAGGGGCGATAGACAAACAGGCTCAAGACCAACAGCGCCGCTACAAACGCCCCTCCCAGAAGCCCCAGGACCTGCGGCTTGAAAATCTTGAACGGGTCGATTCCTTCCACGATGTCAGTGGCCCAGACAAACGCAGCCACCGTCAGGGCGACGAAAAAGGCCAGGCGCACGCCGTTCGAGACAGCAAACGGGACCTTGAACTGCCGCCACACGCCCCTGCGATCCTCCCGGTCTCGGTTCAGTCGGAAAATCAGATCCTGCAGCGTGCCGAGCTGGCAGCCCCAGGAGCAGATGAACTTGTTCGCCGCGATCACCAGAAGCAGGAACACTCCGAACGCGACCAGTCGCGGCGGAAAGAGCACCCCTCGCGATCCGTACAGCACCACGGCATCCTTGACCGTCCCCATGGGGCTGGGATCCGAGCCCAGAGCCACGCCGAAAACGGCCACGGCCCCCAGAAGAAGCCACTTGCGACGGCCGGCAGTAACCTTGCCCTTCACCATCAAAACCAGCACCGCCCCCAGAAAGAGCACCCACAGGCCAAACTTGACGAGGATCTTGGCCCAGTTCTTTGACGCGTGCTCGGCGCGCAGGGCCAGAAAGCCCAGCGTCTTTTTGCGAATCTGGTCCTCGCTCATACCGAAGGCCGCCAGTGGCTTCTGGCCGTCCTGCTGAGACTGCATGGCAAAGACCTGCTTCACCAGCCGGGGAGGCAACTCGTTGCGCCGGGCATACCCGGCGACGGTCATATTCTCTTCGATCACCAGCGGCTTCGTTGCGATGCGCCCTTCGGGGTGACCCGCCCAGAGCCGATGGGAGACATACGACAGTCCGGCAACCGCTGCCACCAGAAATACGAATTGGACAAGAATCTTCTGCATGATCGCTTCCCAACGATAGGATCACTTCTTGATGATGCCGGCGAGCATGGCCTTCTCGTCCCGGACGACACTGCCGCCCATCACTCTGGCAATGTTACCGCCGAACATTTTGGCCATCAAGCCCATGTTCATCTTGGATAGATGGACCGTGCCGTTGTCGCTTTCCCAGACGGCGAACGAACACGGCATCAGCGTCGAGATGTGGCGGTCGGTGGTCAAAACGCTCTTGGCATACTCCGGCTTGCACAGTTTCACCAGCTTCACACGCGGGCCGAATTCGACGCCGTGTTTGGCCATCGACCGGTTCATATCGCTCACGGCCGAGACCACCCAGCCCTCGTTCGCAATGGACTTTTCCAGAGCAGCGACGGTTTCGTCAAAACCGAGCTCGCTCTCGTGCGTCACGATCATCAGCGACGGCATCGTCGTGAAAATCACCAGCCCGCACACTATGGCCCCCGCCGCCAAGCCGGTCAGCCCGCCAATCAGGAAGTATGTGCCGCCCTTGCGTTTCGCTTTCTTGTCCTGCTGCAACGAGTCTTCATTCGTCATCGTTCGCCTCTCTTTCGACTTCTACAGTGATCGTAAACACAGCCGAGAACCCGGACCACGTTGGGATTCTCGATGCGGTAGTAGACTTTGGCTCCCTCCCGTCGCGAGGCCAGCACGCCCTTATCCTTCATCAGATTCAACTGCTGGCTCGTGATCGCCTGCTTCTCGCCGAGGGCGTCCGCGATTTCGCCGACGCTGCGCTCGCCGCCTTCCAGAATCTCGACGATCTGCAGCCGTAGCGGGTGGGCCACCGCCTTGAGCACTTCTGCCGCATGTGTCGCCAACTCCTTGTCCATCAGAAAGCCTTTCTCGTATCAGTTTTCCGATATATAGCAATATTACTATACCAATCGCCCCCGGTTCGCCAAAAATGAAGAAATCTTCCGCGCGGGCCCGATCGACAAGCCCAAATCCGCACAATTCAATCTCCTTGCCCTTGCCCGGGTCTGCCGTTTTTTTTGCAGAAAATCAATTTTCCTATCAACATCCGGCCCACGACAAACGCCTTCACCCCGGCCGGGGGTGCACCGGAGACGCCTCGGGGCTTGTGGGCACCCTCCATCCCGCACCCCCGGCCTTCAGCCGGGACCCTCCGGCTGGATCAGGTAACGACTGCTTGGCGGCTCTTTCGTGAGGCAAGAGCGACCACTTCTGATGGTGCAGGACACTGTTGTGATGAATTCAGTTGCAGTGAGACAGGAGACGGAATATGGCTGCCGGATTCGACGAAATTGGCTATTGGTCTGAGATCAAACTGGACATCGTCCGAAAATATGCCGCCGCATACTCCAAGATCATGAGCAGGCAGGGTTTTGTGAGGGGGTATTATTACATTGATGCTTTCGCAGGCGCCGGCATCCACTTATCCAGGCGCACCCGGGACTTTGTGCTTGGAAGTCCCATCAATGCCTTGAACGTTGAGCCCCCGTTCACCGGCTACTACTTCATTGACCTGGACGGTGAAAAGGCGGACATCCTCCGAGAGTTGACAGCCGACTGCGAAATCGCGGAGGTGCTTGAAGGAGACTGCAATCGAATCCTCATAGACGAAGTACTCCCGCCAATTCGCTATGATGCCTACAAACGTGCCCTCTGCTTGCTCGATCCATACGGCTTGGATTTGGACTGGGAGGTCGTACGCACAGCTGGGAAATCCAAGGCTCTCGAAGTTTTTCTCAACTTCCCGGTGATGGACATGAACAGAAATGTCCTCTGGAGCAATCCCAAAAACGTGGCACAGAACCAGATTGCGCGGATGGACGCATACTGGGGCGACAAGACATGGAGGGAAGCTGCCTACAGAAAAACCCAAGGATTGTTCGATATCATGGAAGAAAAGACATCAAACGAAATAGTCGCCGAAGCGTACCGTACGAGATTGAAGGAGCTTGCCGGTTTTCAGTACGTACCGCGCCCGATAGCAATGAGGAACACAAAAGGTGCTACCGTCTATTATCTCTTTTTTGCCAGCCCAAACAAAACAGGGGCGAAGATCGTATCCGACATTTTTGCAAAGTACGAGAACTGGGGTGCATCGTAATGGCTTCAAGATCCCGCATTGAATGGACGCAAGCAACGTGGAACCCAGTTACTGGTTGTACGAAGATTAGCGCGGGCTGCCTGAACTGTTACGCCGAGCGGATGGCCCGCCGGCTCCAGGCCATGGGCCAGCCCAATTATCGCAACGGCTTCGGCGTCACGCTCCATCCCCACATGCTCGACCTGCCGCTGCGGTGGAAACAGCCTCGGACGATCTTCGTAAACTCGATGAGCGATCTGTTCCACAAGGACGTGCCATTCGACTTCATCGAGCAGGTCTTCAACGTGATGCGCCGGGCGCCTCAGCATCGCTTCCAGGTCTTGACCAAGCGCGCAGAGCGGCTGGAAAAGCTGAGCGCTAGATTACCGTGGCCCGATAACGTATGGGTGGGCGTAACTGTCGAGAACGACGAATGTGCCTTTCGCATCGATCATCTCAAGCGAACCGGTGCGACGATAAAGTTCATTTCCTTCGAGCCACTCCTCGGCCCTATGGAGGACATCAGCTTTGAGGGTATCGATTGGGCCATTGTCGGCGGCGAGTCCGGCCCCGGCGCCCGGCCGATGCAGCGCGAATGGGTCACCGACATCCGCGACCAATGCCTCGCCGCACAGGTCCCCTTCTTCTTCAAACAATGGGGCGGCGTCAACAAAAAGCGAAACGGACGCACCCTCGAAAACAAAACCTGGAGCCAAACGCCACAACCCAAAACGCGAAAACAATTCGCCTCTGCCCAAACCGCAGCCGTTTGACACACGGCCGTGAGACGAGGTTTTGACCCGGCGTTGTTCCCTGGTTCTTATTGTCGCCGGGCGTGTTGGGCCGTGGCTGTTGCAGCGCGATCACCGTGCGCTCCCGGCAAAATACACACGAAACAACCCTGGACGATGACGCTTCTACACGTTGCCAGTATGCCGCGGCCGATAAGAAATTAGGCACCATAGCCAAAAGCGGGGATTTTCTGGGTTTTTAAGCTTGACAAACGGCAGGTCGCTGGTTAATGTAGGCTGGCAAGGCAACCTGGATGGGCCTTCTGTCAAATGGAGTTGGCGAAGAAGGAAGGATGAAGGATGAAGGATCTATTTACCACCGGCGAAGCTGCTGATATCTGCCGTGTCAGTCAACAAACGATTATCCGTTGCTTCGATTCCGGCCGGCTCAAAGGGTTCCGCGTCCCAGGCTCCAAGTTCCGCCGCATTCCTCGTCAGAATCTGGTCAAGTTCATGCGGGAAAACAACATCCCCCTGGACAACCTGGATTCGGGGAAGAAGAAAGTCCTCATCGTGGATGACGACGCGGAGATCGTGGAGCTGATCGGGGATATCCTCACGCGGGAAGGGCGTTTTGAGATCCGGACGGCATCGAGCGGATATGAGGCGGGGATGGTCACGCAACAGTTCCGACCCGATTTGATCCTGCTTGACTACATGCTGCCCGATGTCAACGGCAACGTCGTCTGTCAAACGATCCGGAGCAATCCGGAGTTTGAGAACACGAGGATTATCATTGTCAGCGGCGTCATCAAACAGGACGAGATCGAGCAGCTTCTCAAGTCCGGCGCCGAGGACGTCGTGCGAAAACCGTTTACAATCTCGGAGCTCACCGACAAGGTGAACGCCGCCCTGCAGGTCGTATAGGCCGCTTTGCGGTCCGACTTGCAGCAGCAGCGCAGCGCGCCGCCGGAGCACGGCGTCGCGCTCGTCGGAGGTGGGTGAGCCACACAGATCGGAGAGAGCAAGGATAGCCGCATGGCGAAAAGACACGCGGACGCGCTAGCTTCCCGCAGAGTGGAATTGGCTGTAGGTGACCTGGAAAAACTGTCGGTCCCGCCGTGCGTGGCCGTACAGTATCTATCGGCCCTTGTCGAGGGCTCCTTCTCGCCGGCGACAGTGGCGGACCTGATCGAGTGCGAACCGGCGCTGGCGGCCGCCGTTCTGTCTCTGGCGCAGCGATTGAAGGCCGGTCCGGCGGAGCAACGGCACGCGATTCGGCTCGTCCTGGACCGCTTGGACGCCGAGCCTCTTCGCGATACGCTGCTGGCAGCGAAAGTGACGGCCGGTTTCGAGATTGAATTCGCCCGGGAACAGCCGGCCGTGCCCGCACGCACGGATCTCATGCTCCACAGCCTCGCTGTGGCGTGTTGCGCCCGCGCCGTCGCCGAGGCTGCGCCTGCGGAGGTGGACCCGCAACTGGCGTACTCGGCGGGCCTGCTGCACGATATCGGGAAATTCGCGCTGCAGGACGTCATGCCCAAGAGCTTGGCCGCCATCGCGCAGGAGGCCGAGGCCGCCGGCGCGAGCTTGTACGCGATCGAACAGCAGCACTTAGGCACTAACCATGCCCTGCTCGGGCGGCAACTGGCCCAGCGATGGCACCTGCCCGAATCCGTCGAATTGGCAATCTGGCTCCATCACGGCGATGCCGCCGCCCTGGCGCAAAGCGTGCCCGAAGCCGAGGCGGCCTCGGTAGTCTGGGCCGCCGACCATATCGCCCGCCACGCCCAGATAGGCCGCTCGGGCAGTTCTGCGACGCCGGAGTCACTCGAACGAATCGCCGAGACTCTGGGGATCGACGTTACGACCGTCCAGCAAATCAGGGCCGAGCTGCCCCAGGTCGTCAACCGCAAGGCGGGAGTCCTGGGTCTGGATCTGCCCAACGCCACCGCTCGATACTGCGATCTGATCCAAGCCTCGGCCGCCGATCTGTCCCGCAAGCACACCGAGCTGACGCAGCAGGGCCGAACGTTGCAGACTGCGTCCGGATACCTCGATTTCGCCCGGGAATTCCTGCAGGACGCCGGCACGAGGGCCGGCGCGATCGAGTTGGCGGAGGATTTCGCCCGGCGGTGGCAGCGTTTCTTCCAAACGGGTACGGTTTGCCTGTATCTGGCGGCGGGTTCGCACGCTGGTGTCCTGGACGCGGTGGTAGTCGAGGCGCTCGGGCACAGCCGCAAAATCGTGCTTGAGGTCCCGGACGACGCGGTTCTGGTGCCGCGCGAGATCGCCGGCAAATTCGCTCTCCTGGAGGCGGCGGGCCGGATCGACTGGCTCACTGAGCAGCTCGAAGCGGATCTGGACGCAAGCCGCACCAGGCTCGTGCCACTGCTGTCGAACGGCCGGACGGTCGCGGTGATAGCGTGTGAGCTGAACTATCCGGGAGATGCGGACTTCTTCGCCGAGCGGTTCGCCCCGGCCGCTTCGATGGCCGGGACCGTCCTGGGCCTCGCCCTGGCCCGGGAGCGCCAGCAACGCCTCCTGGAACAACTCGTGCAGATCGAGCCCAGTGAGCCTCGCACCGCCACGAGCCCGGCCGGACCCCCACCGGCAGCCGAAACCCCGCAGCCTCGCGCATCGGTCGACGCGCTGGCGGAGATGGCGGCCGGCGTCGCCCACGAGTTGAACAACCCGCTCTCGGTCATTGCCGGACGCGCCCAATTGCTCGCCGACGGGGAAACCGACAACAAGAAGAAACGCACGCTCAAGCAGATCCAGGACAACGCCCGGGAGGCTTCGGGAATCGTTGAGGATCTCATGAGCTTCGCCGAGCCGACCGCGCCGCGCGCGACGAAGACCGAGGTCAAGCAGATCATCAACGAAGCGGTCGAGCTGGCCGGGCAGAAGACCAAAGTCGACCACGTCAACGCCCAGGTGAGCGTGGACCCGCAAGTGGAGGCGGTGCTCGTGGACTCGGCGCAGATCGTCTCGGCGCTGGCCAACGTCATCGCCAACTCCATCGAGTCGTATGAGGATGCAATGGGACCCGTGAAGATCACGGCCGAGCCCGCCAAAGGCGCCGCCCAACTCCAGATCAGCGACCTCGGCTGCGGCATGGACGCCGAGAACCTCCAGAGAGCCACCCATCCGTTCTTCTCGGCCCGACCCGCCGGCCGAAAGAGAGGCATGGGCCTGGCCGACGCCGCCCGCCTGATCCAGCTCAACCACGGCACCCTAAAAATCGAAAGCCAACCCGGCGAAGGAACCACCGTCACCATCACCCTGCCACATTAGACGCGTCGCCCCGCAAAGTGTCCTGAGCGCGCGATCCCCCGAATACCTGGCATGGGTGGAACGTCCGCGCTCCACCGGCCATTGAAGGGAACCGGGCGTTCCGTGCGCTTACGCTCGAAGGACCCACTGGCGCAACAGAGTCACCGTCCCGTCACGATCGATCAGTTCGGCGAGAAATCGCCGGAAGCCGTCCTTTTGCTCGTAGCGGGGGATGCTGTGGAGACGCTTGGGGTCGCCGGGCAGGCCGTAGTCCTGCGGCTTGATTCCTGATGCGTCGGCTCTGTGTATCAGCCAATCCTCCAGCCTCGGACAGACGACGATCAGTTTTTGTGCGCCGGCGCCTTGGCGCGTCAGTAGCCGTAGTCCTTCGGCAGCCTCTGATTGTTGGTAACTGTCTGTCAGGTCACGCGGCTGAGCGCTGGCGGGATCTTCGTCCACCATTCCGATGGCAAGGGGGAGCTTTCTCAGCCGGTTCACGACGTCGCCCTTGCATCGCTCATGGCGCAGCCGCTTCCGGGGCACGCCGAGCGCTCGCAGGAGCGCCTCGTCCGGGTAACACTCCACCAGGACCCTCATTGCCCTTCCTCAATGAAACGGTCCAGATTGAAGAAGGGATCGGCCTCCATCAACTCCGAGAGCTGCTCGGACGTCAAAGGCTTGACTCGCGTCTCGTAGTCCTGGAAGTAGGTGACGAAGACCTGGACGTCCTCCTTGCGGGTCTTCTCCACGACGGCCGAGAGCAGATACGGATTGTGCGTGGCGATGAAGAACTGGTTCGTCTCGTCCAGCGCAATCCGCTCGCCCAGGTACTTCGTGTAATACGGAAACGCATTCGACTCCGGCTCCTCAAACACCAGCACCGAGTCCTTGTTCGAAGCAATGGCAACCATATAGAAAATGATCCGTTGAAGCGTATCGGACGTCAGCGAATAGGGATAGCTGAAGACCAAATCATCTACCTGTTTCTGAAGCTCAAACACCTTCTCATGGGGCTTCATCACCAATTTGAGTCCGTACTTACGGAAAAACTCCACCATGATCTCACGGAGAGCCTTTGCGGAGAGGACGACGGAGAAAAGATTCGCTCCGTTTGGGGGCATTAGGCCTCCTGATCCATTACCATCGTACTTGTCCAGGCTCCTGAACCGAAAGAACTTGATGTCACCACTCTTGAATCGCCCCAAGCCTCTGAGGGTGATTTCGTTTGCTTGGCGATCGAGAGTGGCAGACCTACCAGAATCGCGAGCCTGATCCCGAAGCTCGAAGTGCTCGTTTTTGAAACCGAGCCGCACTCCAACGGCAGGGGCCCCCACTGTGGAAATTTCTATCTCCGAGTCCAACAACTGATCGTAAAAGAGGTTCTGGACGCTTTGAAAGCGAATGTACCGTCTCAGAGACTCTGTGCCTGGTCTGGCACACCAAGACAATAATGCCAGCGCTTCGAGGATGTTGGATTTTCCGGTGTTGGGCTCGCCGATGAATAGGTTGACCTTTTTGCAGTCGATATCGAGGTGGCGGACCGATTTGAAGTTGGATACACTTAGCTTGGTAATCATAGGCGCAATTCCCGCAGGAGCCGCATTGAAATCCATCTCAGGTTTTCACACTAAGCGACTATTCTACCGTCCCGGGCCCACGGGCGGCAAGGCCAAGCATCCGCGAATGGCAAAATGCCCGCCTGCGGCACGGGTGGCTTGGCTCGCCTGCGTGACGCGGGGGGGGCCCGCTGCTGCGGGGAAACGTCCGTGTGCGTAGTCGAGGGGGAATTATCGATGGTCGGCGGGGGGGATTTCTGGTATCTTGCCGGCTTTGAAGATGTATGCATGACAGTAATTGGTTTTTGTAGCGCTGGAGTCGTCGATGGAGCAGAAGAGTCTCAGGGACAAGCTGAGGGAACGGTTGGGTTTCGTTGTCCTGGCCGAGTTGACGGGCGGGCCGGGGTTTAGTTTCGCGCCGATTGAAGGTTTTTTGCGGGCTTTCGGGGAGGCGGTCTCGGGCGGCGCGAGCCCGATCCCGACGGCGTTTGATTTTGCCGGGATCTGCCTGCCCCAGAATCCCGGGGGCGCAGCGAATATCGAGCCGGCCGGCGTCATCGATTTCCTGCAGCGCAACGACCTGCTGGCGGGCCTCGACGTTGTGCCTCACTTGAGTTGCAAGGATTTGAATTCCGACGGCACGGTCAGCGCGCTGATGGGCTTTCGGAAGCGCGGCGTCGAGAGCATCCTGGCGCTGACCGGCGACAAGCCGGCGAAGGCCAAGGGGGTCTTCGAGCTGGAGACCCTGAGCCTGCTGGAATTGATCGGGCGGATCAACCGCGAGGCGTACCTCACGGCACGGCCGGAATCGCTGGACGCAGTGCCCCAGTTCTTCGCCGGGGCGGCCGTCTCGCCCTTCAAGTACACCGAAGCCTCGCAGATGCAGCAGTACTTCAAGATGGAGAAGAAAATCACCTGCGGCGCCGAATTCCTCATTACCCAGGTCGGCTGGGACTGGCGTAAGAGCATCGAGCTGTTCCGGTATCTCGATGAGGTCGGCCTCGACGTCCCGGTAATCGGCAACGTGTACCTGCTGAGCACGCTGACGCCGGCGCCGCGTTTGATGCACGACATCAAGCTGCCCGGCTGCTTCGTCAGCGACGAGCTGCTGGCCAGAATTTACAGCGAGAGCGTCGAGGACCACCTGGAGCGGGCGGCCCAGCAGGTGGCGATGTACAAGGCGCTGGGGGCGGCCGGTGTGGACGTCGGCGGCGTGCACGACTTCGAGATGTTCGCCAAGATCCTCCGGCGGGCCGAGGAGATCGGGACCGACTGGGAGCCCTTCAAGGACAATCTCTCGTGGCCGGCGCCGGAGGCGTTTTACCTCTACGACGACTCGGGGACCCGGGTCGAACTGACCACGCGTTACCCGACCTTCGGGAAGCGCTTCTTCGATTTCTCGCACCGGGCGTTTCTGGACCCCGATCATGCCGGCTTCCACGCGTTCAAGAAAACCATGGCGCTGTTCGGCGCCGACCGGGACTCCGGCGCGATCTATAAGCTCTTCAACAGCAGCGAGAAGGCGTTCAAGTACCTGCTGTTCGATTGCGAGGAATGCGGCGACTGCTTCCTGCCCGAGAACTTCGGGCTCTGCACCATCGGCGGCTGCGAGAAGGGCATGGACAACGCGCCGTGTGGGGACGCGACCGTGGACGGGCGGTGTGGCAACAACCTGGAGCGCATCTGCATTGGGGAACGCATCTATGAGGCCGCCGCCTCGCAGCGCGACGGACGGCAGCTTCTGCGAACGATCATCAACCCGCCGCGTAACCCCGCCCTGGAACACACATCCTCTATCGTCAACTACCTGTTCGGGAAGGACCATACCATGCCACATCCGCTCATCGCCATCGGGGAATCGATCCACGCCTCCATTCCCAAGACGGGCAAGATCATGAAGCAACTGCGCGAGCTGGGCAGCGACGCGTACACGCAGTCCAGCCCCCCGCTCGATTACATCAAGGCCCTGATCGAGTCGCAGGCCGACGAAGGAGCCGATTACATCGCCGTCAATCTGGACGCGTTCGGCGAAGACGATCCGCAGGTCGCGGTGGAGATGATGGTCGAGTACGTCAAGCTCGTGCGGCAATGGGGACGCAGCGTCCCGGTCTGCGTCGACAGCAGCGACGACGACGTTTTGATCGCCGGCCTCAAGGAATGGTACGGCACGGACAAAGAGGTCAAGCCGCCGCTGATCAACTCGATCAAAGTCTACACCATGGAAAAGATGCTGCCGCTCAAAAAAGACTTCGAGTTCTCTTTTGTCGGACTGCTCGTCAGCGAAGCGAAGGCCATGGGCCCGGGCGGGTCGCATTCGGTGGACGAGCTCTACGCTCTGGCCAAGCAGCTCTTTGAAGCGGCGGTCGGCGGGCACGGGTTCAAACCCGAGCAGATCTTCTTCGACTCGACGGTCTTCCCGCTGGCCATCGACATGCCCATGGAGCCGGGCGTGCCCGGGTACACCTATCGCACGTTCGAGACCATCCGCAAGATCAAGAGCGACCGGCAAATGAAGGGCGTGCATTTTTCGTTGGGCGTGAGCAACTCGGTGCGCGACCTGCCGGCCCGGCGCATCGGCGTCTGCCGCGCGTACGTCGCCAAGGCCATGGAGTACGGTCTCGACGCCGGCATCGTCAACACCGCCCACAAATACGGCTCCGTCGAGCCCGCTTTGGAATTGCTCGAACTCGTCGACGCCTACGCCAAACTCGACGGCTCCCCCGAAAGAACCACAAAAGCCATGGAGCTCATGGGGAAATTCTGCCAGGAAAACAGAAAGCCGTCATAGAGCCGCAGCACGGAAGCCGAAGGACCGCAAGCAGGATCATGCCTATGCTGAAAGACCTGCGTACCAAGGGCTGCCACACGACGGGTTGGGAAGGCTTTGCTTTCCACCATTGATGAGGAATCTGGTTCGCATTAGAACAAGAGTTTTGCAAAATGGAGATTAGGCTTATATTCTTCAAGGAAATCGTTGGTGTGATTTCCTTGAAGAAGGGGCTTATATCC
>JAFGCA010000023.1 GCA_016932895.1 Sedimentisphaerales bacterium
ACGAACCAACCCATCGATATCGGCGGCTGGTTCCTCAGCGACGATGGTGACATTCTGACGAAGTACCAGATCGCCGCCGGCACCGTGCTTGCCGCCGGCGGGTATCTCGTCTTCGATCAGGACCATCACTTCGGCAACGCCGCCGATCCCGGATGTCACGAGCGTTTCGCCTTGAGCGCCGACGGCGAGACGGTGTACCTGCATTCCGGCATGCAAGGCGAACTGACCGGTTACAGCGAGCAGGAGCGTTTCGACGCCTCCGATCCGAGCGTGTCACTCGGTCGCCACCTCAAAAGCACGGGGACGTACAACTTTGTAGCTTTGAGCACGCCCACGCCGGGCACAGCCAACGCCGCCCCACAGGTCGGCCCCGTCGTCATCACGGAGATCATGTACCACCCGGCCGATGCGGCCGACGCCGAATACGTGGAACTACTCAACGTCAGCGACGCCCCCGTGACACTGTACGATGTGCTCCGGGACGCGCCGTGGCGTTTCACCGACGACCCCGATAATCCGGGCATCGAACTGCTCTTCCCGACCGACCCGCCCGTTACGCTGGCGCCGGGCGAATACCTCGTCTTAGCCAAAGACGCAGACCTGCTCGCCGCGCAATACGCGGTGCCGGCCAACGTCCAGGTCTTCGCCTGGGGTGCCGGCAGTCTGGCCAACGGCAGCGAGAAGATCCAGCTCAGCAAGCCGGGCGACGAAAAAGACGATGACACGCGCCACTGGTTCCGCGTCGACCGCGTCGTCTACAGCGACGGTTCTCGCCCAAGTGACTTCCCGGCCGGCACCGACCCTTGGCCCATGGAAGCCGACGGCCAGGGTTCGTCCCTGACCCGCATCGACCCAACCGCCTACGGCAACGACCCGGCCAACTGGATCGCCTCAACGCCCTCACCCGGCACGGACGCGCGGTAGCACCGCATTTCGCAACGTCCGCTACGAACGGAAGCGATGGTGTGAAGAGTGAGAAGGGTGTGAAGGGCCCCGGGGGTGGAGATTGCCGCGACCTGCTGCGCAGGTCTCGCAATGAGATGTGGGCGGACGTTACTTTCACGGCAGCCAATGCCAAATCGCCAATCCCCTGTGCTGTCGTCAAACGGCCGCGAGAAAGCGCTGCGATCTCCGACTGATGGGGCAAAGCTGCGTTAACTTTGCGCAAAAGTCGAATGGGTGTCGCTGTCGCCATGAGATGCTTGTACCCTGTCTTTGTTGTGGCGATCTTTGGGGCCTGGGTATTCCTGAACGCGAAGCCGGTGGAAGGGAATCTGGCCGCAACGGTTTTGCCGTGCGCGCTCCAGGCGTTGTCGATCCTCACGGCGTCGCTGTTGGCGGGCCTTATGTTTCCGAAAGGCCGGCGGATCGTCGCCCCGGCCGCCGTGCTTTTCGCGCTATTCTACTTCGCGGCGGACATTGGGTCGTGGGTGCATGTTTCAGGAGAAATTCCAGACTTTCCGCTTCTTTCCTATCTTGGCAATGCGAGCCTGTCTCTTTGTGTGGTCGCGTTGTCTGGTTATTTTCTCGCGGGTCGTGTCCACCAAGTGTCAGGCAGAGTCAGGATTCGAAGGCAGGCCACCGCGCAAGAGACGGTACGCAATGAAGAGTGAGAAGGGATACGGATTGGATTGACTGGTTGTATTGGCAGCAATCTGAGATGTGCGCGAGCGGCCGCTTTTGCATGTGCTTTCTGTGTTATACTGTCGCGGCCGGGGCAAATTCCGAGACGGGCGCCGTGTACGTGCGTTTGCCTGCGGCTGCGGCGAGGAAGGAATCGGTGTGCGTGGCACACCCTATGGCATGACAGCGGCAATCAATCATCCTTCAGCAACTCGAGATCAGCAACGCCGTGTATTGCTGCCGGTTGTGACCGCTCGCCCAGAAGCAGTGGCCCAGGCAGGGCGATTGGGCATCGCCCTGCTTGGGCCACGGTCATATACTCCATATCTGCGGGGCAGGTGCGTGGCCATGACCTGTTTCTATACGCTTGGCGCCATGGCCCACACTTGTCCCTCTTTTGTCAGAACGACTTGTAGAACGGCTCTGTCCGGCCGGCCAGGTGCGCTACTTCCGCGGCCGAGAGGGCACGATTGAAGATTCGTACCTCGTCGATCGCCCCGCGCATCGGCTCGGTGGGATAGTCCATGCCAATGCGAAGCTCCTGGTCGGGCTTCATGAACAGCGGCGTCCCGGTGACCGTCATCGTCCTGGCCAGCGCGCCGTCGAGGTAGAGCTCGACCGTATCGGCGGCATCATCAAGCACGTAGGCGATGTGATACCAGACGTTACGCTTGATGTCGCCACCCTGGGCTGGCGTAATGTCAATCGCTGTGCTCAGCCAAGCGGCGCCGTCGCCGATGTCACCGTGAATCATGCTGGCCATGACCTTGACATCGAATGTGTTGTCGGAGTTGAAACGGGTGCCCAGAATGCCTAAATTAAGGTCTGAAGCGGCAGCGTTGACCCAGACGGAAATGGTGAACGTGTTGAGGCCAAAGTCATCGGCGTAGGGAATCGTAACGTACTGCCCATCGGCGGTGACGTTCATGGCCTGGCCCTGCACACCGTCCACGAAAGGCGGATTCCCGGCGAGGGTGCCGTCGTGGTTGCCGGCAGCATCATTTCCATTCCCGTCGAGGGGGTAATGGGCGACCAGACCCGCCGAACCGGGCGCCGTCGGCGTGATGAGATCGGCGGCATAGGGATACAGCGCGATATCGTCGACGAGGAACATGCCCGAGCCGCCGCCCTCGACGCCAATCGCCATGCTCGTGACATTCTGCACGTCCACACCGGCCGCAACGAGGTCGTCAAGATCGGTCGTCCACGGCAGCCACGTTCCGATGGTGAGATCGTCCGGGGAGGCGCCGTAGGGCACCTTGACGCCGTTGACCTTCAGGTATGGCTCTCCGCTGTTGTCCGGGTCGCCGAAGAAGTACAACGACAGACTCTTGGCGCCGTACCGAGCCCAGTTCTGAGGCTCCGTCCACTTCCGTTCGGCCTCGGAGAAGGAGGGGGCGCTGGTGTTGTCATAGTACAGCGGCATGGACTTGCCGCCCCCGTGGACTCTGACGACTTCCACGATCTGGCCCTCGTAGTACTCGCTGTCAACGTTCCAGATATCATGTCCGATCAGCGCACCGGAACCGTTGCCGTCAACGCCGTCCGGGAAGAATTCGTCGGCCGAGAAGCCCAGACCGTCGACCCACGTCTGGAAGACTCGATTCGGCGAGTCGTTCGTGTAGCTCTCGAAGTCGTCGACGGCCAGCGATTTCATGGTGGAGAAGTTCCAGGTATCCCCTTCCCAGGTCGCCGGGTCTTCGAGGTCGTTGGTCTCGTTGACCTTCCAGTAGTAGACCTGGCCCAGGTCGAGCTGTACCTCATACGTGGATTCGGGGACGGTCACGGCCGTAGCGGTGCCATCGATCACGGCCTGCTCGTCGGTGTCCAGGTAGACATCGTGCTGGGCGGCCTGTCGCCCCGGCCGCCAGCTCAGGGCCACCTGGGGATGCAGACCCGTCGCATCCGAAGCGGGGTTCGGCCTGGTTGCCAACAGCGGAGTATACAGGAAACGCACCTCGCTGAGACCATGCTGCATCGGCGAGATCCAACTGCTGTTGATGGTCAGGCGGACATACTGCGCGATCGCGCCGCCGAACGCGACGGTCGTGTTGGCGGTATAGGTGTCCTCGCCGGTGCCCGGGGCGAATTCCTCCTCGCCGAGGAGGGTCCAATCGGCGCCGTCGAGGGAATACTCGACGGTGACGTCTTTGAGGCCGAAGCCGATCATGGACTCGCCCTCGATGTTGCTGTTCCAGACCCACATCTCATACAGGCTGTAGGGCTTATCGAACTCATAGACGAGCTGGTCCGGTCCGGCACCCCCCGGCAAGCTGAGCCACATATCCTCGAGTTCCA
>JAFGCA010000143.1 GCA_016932895.1 Sedimentisphaerales bacterium
CGGACCGCCCGGCCGCAAATGTCTCGCCGTAAAACAGCTCGCCGCCGGTGTCAGCGTCGGATTTCATCCGCACGGTGACCTGCGTGACGCCTTCGCGCGGCAGATCCACCATCGCGCTCTCGAGCCACGGATCGATCCCGGTCGAGCGAAACGCCAACCCCTCGGCCGAGACGGCCAGGTCCGCAACGTACTGGTTGCCGGTCCAGCCGTGCAGCCCCTGCGTGAAATCCCACGAAACGACCGCGTCCCCCGAGGCCGCCGCCGCGCCAATCAGCAGTACGAGCACCAGTAGGATGGGCTTTAGCCCATGCTGCCCGATCCTACGGGTGAAAATGCCGCATGGGCTGAAGCCCATCCTACGACTGTGATTCTCCGACTCCAGGTGACGTTTGTTGTCGGCACCGAGCGTTTTGCTGCGTTTCACAATCGACCTCCGGTTTCTGTATGTCGAGACTATGATGCGGGTCCGCGCCCGGCCCCGGCCGAATGTAGTATAATTGCGCCCATGACTTTGGAACAAGAGATTAAGGACAAGGCTCGCGAACTCGGCTTCGACGCGGTCGGCATCACGGACGCGGCGCCGATTGCCCCGGCCGACGTCGAGCGCCTGCGGACGTGGCTCGCCTCGGGCTGCGCCGGCGAGATGCACTACATGCAGCGGAACTTCGAGAAACGCATCGATCCGGCCGCCCTTCTCGACGGTGCGCAATCGGTCATCGTCGTCGCGCTGAACTACAAGCCACACGCAACCCATCCCCAAGCTTCGCTTGAGGCTGCCACGCGTCCACGGGTGGCAGCGTCAAGGCCGCAGGCTTTGGCGATGGGAGCAGTCGCCCAATACGCCCAATATGATGACTACCACACGTTCATCCGGCCGCTGCTGCACAGGCTGGCCGACTTCATTCGATCGGCGACGGACGAGAGTGTCCGCTTCAAGGCGTGCGTCGATTCGGTGCCGCTGGCCGAGAGGGCGTTGGCCGTACGGGCCGGCCTGGGCTTTATCGGCAGGAACCACATGCTCATCCATCCCTCGCTCGGGCCGCAGATCTTCTTAGGCGAGCTTGTCACCACGCTGTGCCTGGAACCGGACGAGCCCGCGAAGGTCTCCTGCGCCGAGTGCTGCCGCTGCATCGAGGCCTGTCCCACCGGCGCCCTGCGCGACGACGGGAAGCTCGACGCGGCCCGCTGCATCAGCTACCTGACCATCGAGCACGCCGGCGACATCCCGAGCGAGCTGGCAGCAAAAATCGGCGACCGCCTCTTCGGCTGCGACGAGTGCGTCCTGGCCTGCCCCCACGCCGCCGCCGCTCCGCCCCGCACGAACCGGAAGCTTCCGCACCACGGAGAGCGCGCCCACCTGGACCTCTACGAAATCCTCGCGATGACAGACGAAACCTTCCAGCGCACCTTCGCCGGCTCCCCCCTCCTGCGCCCCGGCCGCCGCAACCTCCAAAGAACCGCCCGAGCCTGTCTGAATAATCTCACCCGTCCGTAAGCCCGCGGATATCGTGCCCGCGCCGCGGCCCGCCGGGTTCACGGACCAGGGACAACGGTGAGAATACATTCACTCTCGCAGTACTTGACCAGCTCGACATCGATACCGTCGGCATTCTGCGTGTCGTACCAGGTGGCAAAAGCCAGCCAGGCCTCCCACACGCCTTCGGCGAGAACGAGCGGCTGCGGCATGCCGGTCGCATTCCCATCGAATAACTGTCCTTCCTCTTGCCCGGTCTGGTCATTCTCCAGGCCTGCATGGATGACGTTGACCGTCGGATGCACGCAGGGCTCCCACGCAATGAGCACGGGAGAGAACACGGATTCGCCCTGGACGAAGCTCGTAAACGTCGGCTGCTGGGTAGGCTGGACGATGGGCTCGTCGGTGCCCGGCACGCCGAACCACACGGTGGTCTGGTCCTGCTCGCCGTCGGTGTAGACCACGACGAGAGTATAGTAGCCGTCGCCATAGGGATCCAGATCGGCCAGGTCGGCTGACTCCACGTCGTAATGCCATTCGAAGGCACAAGATTCGGCGTCGAATTCCCTTCCCGTCTCAAGCACCACTCCCGAGACCGGCTCATTGGGCTCCTGGCGTTCCCGCAACTTCGGGATCTCGAATGTTTCGCCGCCCGGCGTGAGGAACGCGACCTTCTCCACGCCGGCATCCGCCAGGATATCCAACCAGAAGCGGTACGTCGTGTCCGATGGATCGTCCGGGTACCCGTACGTGTGCCCCATCCCAATCGAGACGGCAAAGACGCAATCGGAAATCGTGCGCGGGGCGTCGGCGTCGGGGACCATCCACGCCAGAGTCGGGTAGTCCTGCGGCTGGATCACCCATACCGGCCTGTCGAAGTCCCATCCGGCGTCGACGAACGTAGCCTGGTTCTGCATCTCGGCCGTCGTCTTGCCGCACGAATCGTCGCAGCCGCGCGCCGTATCCCCCCGGAAGCCGCACATCTCCGCCTGCCCGCTGACCTGAACATCCCAGAACGAAGCGCTTATCCGGCCCCGTTCGTTGATCCCCACCAGTCCGCCGGCATGGGCGTCGCCCACGACGCCGGCGACCGAATAGCAATTGATAATCTCACCACGTGCCCATTGATCCTCGCCGCCATTGACACCGACCAGCCCCCCAATACCCTCTTGCCCGCTGACGCTGCCGGCTGCACGACTATTGCTTATGGTGCCAAATTCGTTGCCTCCGGCCAGCCCGCCAACGACCCCACCTCCCGTGACGCTGTTCTCGGCATAGCAACCGGCAATGATTCCATCGCCGTTGTAGCCTGCTATTCCGCCCACGTAATCGCCGACATAATAACCGCCCGTGACGTCGCCGGGTGCCACGCGACAATGGATAATTAGACCTTCGAGATAGATCTCCGGTTCCGTATAGCCGCACCCATTGTTATCTCCGACGATCCCTCCGACACCCCAAGCCCCCGCAACACTGCCTTCGAAAGAACAGTCGACCACGGTGCCGCCACTGTTGCGCCCCACGAGTCCACCCACGGTGGCCCCACCGGAAAGGACTCCGGCCACATGACAGTTTGAGATGAACCCGCGGTTGTATCCCGCCAGGGCGCCGACGGAATTCCCCGGGACATCGATCTTCACGTCCACGAGCGTCAGGTTCTCGACCTTGCCGTCCCTGCCAATGTAGCTAAACAGTCCTGTATTTCTCTGCTCCCTGTCCGACCGGTATGTCAAGCCGGCGATCGTGTGACCGTTCCCGTCAAAGGCCCCGGTAAAGGGCTTGTCGGCAGGGCCGTCTCTCACGTCCTCGCCGGCCATGTTGAACTGCCGGCCCGGGAGCCCGGACAAGTCAAGGTCCGCCATCAGTACAAAATGCCCGTCCCAATCATATGGATTCGTCCCGATCTCATTGATTTGCTCGGCCGTCCGGATCTGGTAGGGATCCTCCGCCGTGCCCATGCCTCCGCCATACCCGCCGAGCGCATCGACGATCGGCGCCCCCGGCGCGTTTTCCCAGGCCAGCTTCGGATAATCGTTGCCGTCGTCAAGGGTCCAGGCGCCGGCGCGGCCCCAGCCGCGGTAGGTCGCCATCTGCATCATTTCAACGGTGCCTTTGCCCCTGCCCCCGTCGCTGTCCAGGCATCCGCTCCGGTCTGTGTCCCAGAAGGAAAGGTAAATCCGAGCGGTACTGTAGCCGGCCAATCCGCCCGCCTCGCTGCTGCCTGAAACATTGCCGCAAGAGTAGCACCCTGACATTGCACCGGAGTTTGCACCAGCCAGCCCGCCGACCCGTTCCGTCCCCGAGACCTCACCGCTGGCGTAGCAGTTGCTGGTAGGACCCTCGGCGGTCCCCACCAGCCCGCCGACCTCGCTGCTTCCCAGAACGACACTGATCGAGAAACTCTCGGAGACACTGCTGCCCCGGTTGCCGCGTCCCACCAATCCGCCGACACTGGAATCTCCGGAGACCGTGCCGCCGGAATGGCAGCGTAGAACCGCACCCTCATTTCGGCCGACCAACCCCCCGATGCATTCGTTCCCGCTGGTCTCGGCGACAGCGGAACAGTCGGAGATCGTGCCGTCGTTGCATCCCACGAGCCCGCCGACGCGGGCGTCCCCCGAGACCGCACCGGTGGCGTAGCAGTTGCTGAGGGAGCCATAATTCCGCCCGGCGAGAGCGCCGACATCAGCCCCCGACCCGACACGCAGGATTACATCCTCCAGGCCCAGATTGACGATTCGACCGTCACGGCCCACCGTTCCGAAAAGCCCTATCAGGTCAGGTCCGTCTTCCGACTCGTAGGCGAAATGGGATATCGTGTGGCCGTTGCCGTCGAAGACACCCTCAAACTCCCGGATGTGGCCGGGCACAATCACATGGCAGTCAATAAAGACCGAACCGGCGGAACCGGAGAGATCGATATCATCCATGAGAACAAAGTGTTTATCCCAGTTCTCTTCATGCAGACCGATTTCATTCAGTTGCAGGGCGGTCCAAATCCGGTAGGGATCATCCGCCGTGCCTCCGCCTTTTCGCGTGGGGCCCCCGGGCAAATCTTCCCAGGAAAATCGGGGATAATCTTGGCCCTCGGCTATCGTCCACACCGCGCCACGACCCCAACCGCTGTAGGTGGCACTTCGCATCATGTCGGCTGTAGTCTTGCCCGTTCCGCCTGCACTGGTTGGTTGTCCACTCGTTTCCACGTCCCAATAGGATTGCTCCACCGTGCCCGAACCCGAAGCGACCAGGCCCCCGGCCCGATCGCTGCCTGAAACAGCACCACAAGAGTAGCAGGTCGAGACCTCTCCCCCATTGTTCCCCACGAGCCCGCCACTATAAGCAATCCCCGTCACGTCACTCGATGCGTGGCAGTTGGTTATCGTGCCGACATTGGCTCCCACGAGTCCCCCGTTGTATTTCCATGCGGTTGTGCCGGGGCCAAAGCCCGTCGCAACGGTACCCGTGGCATACGAAGTCGTAATTCTTCCTTCGTTGTATCCCACCAGTCCGCCCGTACCGTGGTAGCCGCCGCTGACGTCGACGTTGGCATAGCAGTCCGTGATAGCACCATAGTTGTGTCCCACCAATCCGCCGACTTCGGAGTACGCCGAGATACTGCCGCGTACATAGCAGTTGGCGATCGTACCGCAATTGAATCCCGCGAGTCCACCCACATAGCGATGGCCTGAGATGGTGCCGCCGCGGTACAGGAGGCCGAGATTCGTAATCCGCCCCCCAAAACCAACCCGTCCGAAGAATCCAATTTCGCCGGAGTTGTCTTCGTAGGAGAAATCGGCAATCGTGTGACCATTCCCATCGAAATGGCCTGTGAAGCCGGCCTGACTATGACCGATAGGATTAAGATCGGTCCGACTGTAAGACGAGAAACCGACATTCGTCATCAAGACAAAGTGTTTGTCCCAGTGGCTCGGGACGAATCCCAGAGCGGCAAGCTGCTCGGCGGTGGTGATGCGAAACGGATCGTCCGGATCACCGCTTCCCCCGCCATAAGTGGGGGGCGTTTCCAGGATGGCGACGCCCGGGTGGTTCTCCCAAACAAGCCGGGGATACTCGTTATCCTCATCGATGGTCCAGGCGCCGTCATATCCCCAGCCTCGGTACGTGTCACGACGCAGCATTTCCGGGGTGGTTTTGCCCGTACCGCCCCCGCTGGCACTTTGCCTGCTTGCGTCCACATCCCAGTAGCACAGCGAGACCGTGCCGGATACGCCCGTTGTGGTGTGGAAGCCGATCAGGCCGCCGGTAAAGTCGTTGCCTGCAACCACCCCGCAAGAATAGCAGCGTAGGACCTCGCTGTAGTTGGAAGTGCTCCCCAGGAGTCCCCCGACGCCTTCGTTTCCACTGACATCACCGGCCGCATAGCAATTGACAATGCTGCCACCACTGTTTGCTCCGGCCAGTCCGCCGACACTGTCATTACCCAGAACCGTGGCGATGGAATAACAGTTGGCAACGGTGCCAATATAATTCCATCCCACCAGTCCGCCGACATCGTCGCCCCCAGAAACGGCACCGCTGGAATAGCAGTTCTCAATCGTACCAATGCAATTGTATCCCACGAGCGTGCCAACGTTCTTTCCCGCGCCTGCATCGACGCTTGCGTCTACAAGGCCAAGATTGACGATCCGCCCGCCACTGCCAACTTGCCCGAAGAGACCGAGATCGCCTCCCCCGATGATTCTCAGATGCGAGATCGTGTAGCCATTGCCGTCAAAGACGCCGGTGAAGGCAGTCCCCTGAAAACTGTTTGCCGCGTCATCCGTGTCCGGTCCAATGACGGCCTTGCCGAAAACCTTCCGCCCGGGAAGAGTCGGGTCCAGGTCGATCGCGGCAGTCAGGATGAAGTGCTTGTGGTAGTCGTCGGGCGTCTCGCCGAGGGCAATCAGGTCGGCGGCCGTGGCGATCTGGTACGGGTCGTTCGGTTCACCCGTGCCGCCGCTGTAGCGGGCGTGAGCGGGCCGGCCCACAAAACAGACTGCAATGAGCAAAGGGATGGTTTGCAGGATGGTCCGAGGTCGGGCGAGCCCCATGTTCCTGTCCTCCAACCCCCCGGTTCCGGCTCTTGCCGCAGCAGACTTCTCCACCATCCTGCTGACGGGCGCGAAAGGAGGTCGAATCGACAGGATTCACCCTCCATCTGAATCACGGTCGTAGTATACCAGATTGTCACCCGCCTGTCAACCGGCGCGGACCTGCCCGACGATCTCACACCAAACCACGAAGCCTTCAAAACACCAGAAACCCAATAATAGATCGTAAATACGAAATCCCAACCCTGCCCCATATCTTCTTCTCGATGTATCGGTCTTTGAGAAACGAATCGTGGTGAATTAGAATGCGCCAGGTTTTCCGATCTGGCCTGTATAGCCAATGAGATATAAGAACTTCTTGTACTCAAATGTGGGGATCATCAGTACCTGGGACTGTTCCTTGACCCGTTTGTAATTGGACTGCTCTTGCACTGCCGTATTGTAGCGATCTTCAGCCAACGGGTCGAGTTCAAGCGTCTCAAAGGTCGGCTTGGCAGGTATTTTTGGTTGGCCTCCAATGATCACATAATCTGTATTGGCATTCACTGAGGATTCAACCACGCCGCCCCACCGTCTAATCAATGACATGATACGATCTGCCGCATCAGCATCTTCAAAATGGTCACCATCCAGATCAAACGATCCAGCCAGTACAAAACGCTTAGGCTCACCTGCGGACCAGACCAGGTTGCTAATCGTATCACCAATGGAAACTGGATTGTTTGGATTTGATTTAATAATGCGAGCCATGGAATACTGTTCTGCCACACCCACCACTTTGATTTCTGCTTTAAAGGCACGTGTACTCTTACCCATCGCCCCTTTGTCAAAAACTGAGAAGGTCAGGCCTTTGCATGCGTGATCCCTATTGCCTACATTAATTCGTACGACACCGGACGTGTTATCCACAAGAATGATCGCACCGTCAGGTTCGTAAGCCTGGGTAGCCAGAGCACGATTATCATCAATCTGCCCCAAAGCTTCGGCTGCGGAATTTCGTGTTTCCCAGTTTTCATCATTCAATGCTGTAATGAGCGGCTCTACAGCACGAGCATCACCAATCAATCCGAGAACCTCGGCGGCAGCAATGCGCATTTTCCAGTTCTCATCCTCCAGCTTGGCAATCAGCGGATCTACCGCTTGGAGACCGATAGTCAGTGCCATTTTAGTGCGATCAGTATACATGTAGTAAATGGCCTGCTGGGCTGGCCGCATTCTCTCGGTCCCAATCCGATCCAATGCGCGCGTAACTTCAGGATGCAGATCCTCATTCTTCAGATTGGCAATCAGCGCATCCACAGCTCGATCATTACCAATCTCTTCTAAGGCAGAAACGGCCCACTCGCGGACATCCGAAGCCTCATCCGTCAACGCGGCAATTAGTGCTTCTACCGCGCGAGCGTCACCAATCGCGCCTAACGCAGAAACGGCCCACTTGCGGACGAGAGAATCTCCATCGTCCTTCAGTGTGTCGATCAGCGGCTCTACAGCACGAGCGTCACCGACCTTGTTCAATGCAATGGCGGCATTAAGGCGGACAAGGGAATCTGAATTATTTAGCTCGGCAATATAATCTTTTACTGTCTTGCGACTGGCCAGGATAGTTACGATGGTACATAAGGTGAGAAAGAGAAAGATAATTGCTACGTTCCGCTGGCTTCTCGGGTATTTCTTTCTCAAGTGTATCATCGAAACCGATTGTTGGGCTGCTATTGATTTATTGACGCTCGCTTTTCTGTGCCGAAGACGTCCCACAACTATCAGGACCAACCACGCAATGACTGAGGCAACGAGCATCTGACTTTGAATACCCCGCTCTGGATTTGCGCGGTCAAATATCAGCATCCCATTTGGGAATAGCTCAGATGGAGCCGTTCGCGTGCCGTACCACTCTCTCAGGATTGACGGACACGCATACACGAACAGCCATCCAGCCGTTACCAGACACACAAGAACGAGGAGCCACCGAGGAAAATCGAAAAAGCGTCGGGGGCGCAGGGCAAAGAGCGTAGTGACTGCCGTGCCCAAGAAGAGCCCCCGAAGAAGGTAGGGATAGAGTCGATGCCCCACCTTGTAGAAGGGATCAAACGTACTCAGGAACTGCCCTAGAAAGAGCGCAGAGGCAGGGATAGCCAGGGTGCAGACAAAGAAGAGAAAACGCCTTTCTGCCACACGCTCGGGCTGAGTGCGTTGCAGCATCACCAAGCCGATACAGCTGAGCAGAAAATAAAGCCCGAGGAGGTCTACCATCGCGACTGTGGGAAATCCGAATTGAAATACCTGACTCGAGTACCACAGAAGCGAGAGGGACACAAAGACAAGAGCAAGAAGACTGAGCGCACGATGTCCTGTAGGTGACGGAATCGATTGTTCGGTCATTTCGTACTGCTTTCCGCTGCCGTTCGTGGCAGCCCAACATAATACTCTATGGTTTCCGTATCATAACGAACACCGATCAGCTTGACAAGGGTATTCTCTCGCATTACACTTGATTGTTAACCGGATAACGTGAATATCGTGGTGATATACAGGGAGCAAAGGGGTCAGGCTTTTTATTTTGTTGTTTTTCGTTTTCTCCACTCCCCTTTCGTCCGGTTGCCTTGCTTGCGTTCGTCGGTCAGAGCCCGATAGGCTCCGGCCGTGCAAGGGCTGATCTTGGCTGCTCGTCGGCGGAATCATCGCATCAACGACTCGCTACCGCACACAATTCGCATGGGCTAAAGCCCATCCTACTTGTTGTACCGTTTCCGGCCGTCGGTCTCACGCCGGCGGCTTTGTCCCGTTGCCGTTGTCATTCTACCGTCCCAAAGCACGCACAAATCTCGCGGTCCGTGGCTTGGGGCCCGTGAGACGTGACACGTCCTGGATTTCTGCCTGCGCGGGAATGACAAAGTCCAATCCGTATCCATCGCGTGTAAATCAGCGTCCAATAGGGTTCTATCCGCGTTCATCGGCGTTCATCGGCGGTTTGACATCCGTGAAGCGGGACGGATCGTCGCGACCGCCTTTCTCGGTGTTCTCTGAGACCTCTGTGGCACAACGTTCAGATCAGCATGGGCAACAAGTTGCCCATCCTACAGCTACTCATCTACCCATCTACCCTTCTACTGCCCGTACGGGCACTTTTTCCTTGACGGGCGGGGCGATGTCTGGTATTTACAGAACCAAGATGTGATCGTTAGACTGGAAGTGAGAAACGACAGATCATGGTTCGCGAAGGAGACATTCCAGTCGATTCCGCTCGCGGGCGATTCCTGGTCCGGGGTGTGCGAGGACTCGGCTTTGCGTATTTTCCGCAAGGTGCGCCCCGGCCGAAAGGCACCGATGCGTCCGCCATCGGCAAGCTCGCGCTTGCCGCTGTCACCCGGGGACCGGGAGCCGGAAACGACAAACAAAGCCAATTTCGACCGCCGGGCGCGCCAAACGAACCCAATCTCCCCCGTTCTGGGCCAGAGACGAGAGTGGCGCGAGAAAACAAAGCCAATCTCTTTGGGCGGGACGAGGAGTTGGTGGGCACGGCCCGTCCGGCGGCGTGGTCGCGCAAATGGGGAGGGCCCGGAATGTCAAACAAACCCAATCTTCCTCCTATCCGGCGCAGGAACGGGACTGGGGAACAAAAACAAAGCCAATCCGTGTCGGCCGAGGCCCCGGCGTTGGGGATCAGGCGGGAATATCAAACGAACCCAGTTTTGGCGCCGGCCCCGCCCGGTCCGGAGAGACAGAATGTCAAACGAACCCAATTTGCTGGTTTTTGGGCGAAGAATGAGGTCGCGATGAAAAACGAAGCCAAATTGGGGCTTGAAGGCTGCTTCGGCAGAGCTCGCGGGGGGTGGGGCTTACGGAGCGAGGAAGGTGTCGGCGTCGCAGGAGGGGTATTCCCGGCCCTGGACTTTGGAGCCGCAGGACATGTCCTGGATGGTGTAGATGTCGTCGTCGGAGAGGCGGGATCTCCGCCCGCGGACGAATTCCACGGAGCCGTCGTAGAGCAGCAGGTTCTGGCCGCGACTGTCGTGGTTGCGGCTGTTGGACCTCATGAGCTCCTTGCACAGCTCGATGCTCGGCGGCGACGAGTGGTCGGCCGGGAGCCTCTCGCACAGGGGATTCAGATCGGCCATCAACACCCGCTTTTGCAGCAGGCCGGGCTCCGTCGCCTGCGGGCAGCGAACGCGGATGCTGAAATGGATGTAATCGCGACCGGGGAAATCGTTGTACCGGTCTATGTCCAGGGAATCGACATCCACTTGGCGGCCCGCCATTCTGGCGGGGCAGAGAAACAGGCTCGGCTTGACATAGCGTTTGTTGACCAGCAGCCAAGCCCGGCGGGTATTCGAATGGTTCTCCCGCCCCTGATAGCCGACTTTCCACCAAGGGCTTCCCTGGCTGACGGGCACGGCCGGCAGTACGCCGTCGTGATCGGCAACGTAGCTCGAGACCCCGTCGTAGATGCCGACGAGGCGCTGGCCGCAACGAGCCTGCCACTGCTTCTGCCGCATCATCCCGACGGCGGGAAACAAGCCGCTCAGGATCAGAACGATGACAGCCGCCACCGCCGCCACTTCGCCCCAGTTACGCAAGAATGGAATGCGAAGCGTCACCCCACCGGATCGCTCGGCCGCCAGCAGCTCTTCCAGACGACCCGGGCCGAATTCGGTCTGGGCCTGCTCTCTCAGCCTCTGGACCGTGCCCTCGACCAACTCGTCCGGGCAGAGTTCCGGCTCCAGGCTTTCCAGGGGAGAGAGAGCAGTTTTCAAGGAGAGATGGAGTTCGGCGGCTTCCCGGTTGGTGGCCAGCAGTCGTTCGGCTTCGGCGGTCTGGTGCTCGGATGTCAGCTCAAAGGAGTAGTCAAAGACCAATTGCTTCTGTTCATCCGTCAGCGGTGTCATTTGACCTCTTTACTCCCCGCAAAAGCCTTCCAATCCTTCGCAAAACGAGCTACGGCTGTATGTAGCCTGCTTTTCACTGTCCCTATGGGTATACCCAAAACCTCGGCCATTTGTTTATAGGAAAATTTGTTAAAGTAGGCCAAAATTAATATTTCGCGGAGGCTCTCCGGCATATTCGCTATAACCTGTTGCACCCGCTCGGCCGTCTCGCCGCGCTCCACCTCGTCGTAGGGGAGGGTATTATCGGAGCTAAGGGTATCGAGCATCTCGTCGAACGACATGTCCTGGGCCTCGGAAATGGTCCCGATGGCCACGGCGCTGGTGCGTTGCGCTTTGCGCAGGGCATCCTTGGCCTTGTTGGCGGCGATGGTGAAGAGCCACGGCCGCAGCGGCCGGCTCATATCAAAGCTGCCCCGGCTGGTAAACAGTTGGAGAAAGGTCTCTTGAAAGACGTCCTCAACAAGATCGGGCTGGTTGAGAAACTGCTTGAGAAATGCGTAGAGACCGTTCCGGTAGCGGCCGACGATCTCGCGAAAGGCCGTCTCGTCGCCCTGCATGTAACGCTGCAGTAACTCCGCGTCGCTGACTTTGTCAAAAGCTGGTTTCATACACGCCTTCGTAAGCAACGAAGTATTATAAAGGAGAAATCGCCCAATGGAAACCCCATTGGCCAGCCCCACGGGGCCCGTAGCCTCGGGCCACCGGCCGCACCGCGCCATGCGGGCGACACAGCCCTCGATCACGCCGAACCCATCTGCGGTCCCACCCGAAAAAGAAACGGGTACTCACATCCGCCACAAGCGGCAGTCCATCCCCTGCGTGAGCTTGCCCTCCACGATCTCAGGCAATCCCCCGGCCTGCAAACCGGTCCGCCGAGGGCACTCAGTTCGCCCGCCCTGCCTGTCACGCCGGGCTGCCGAAGGCCTGGCGAGCGTTTTCCAGCGACTCCATATCGCCGATATCAAACCACGTACCATCCAGGAGACATCCGTAGACCGGCTCGACGGTGCACAGCCAGGAGGCAAACTCCCCCGTGGTGTCCATGCCGTGCCCCGCTTCGGCGTATTCGCGGACGCGGGTGCGGATCGACGTGCCGTAGACGTAGATGCACACCGAAACCATCGTCGTGGCCGGGCTGGCCGGCTTCTCTATCATCGCCGTGACGCGGCCCTCCGGCGTCCGTTCTACTGTCGCATACAGCCGGGCCAGATCGATGTTCTTCACGTCGCGAATCGCGATCGAATTGCCATGCTCGCGGTAGCTCGCCAGCAGCGGCTCGAGATCGAAGGCAAAGATGTTGTCCCCCCCCACCACCAGGACGTCCGGATCGCCGTTCATGTGATCCAGCGCGAAGGCGATGTCTCCCACGGCTCCGCGCCGGTCCTCGTTGCAGGTCGTGCCGTCATTCAGCAGACGGATCGGCGTCGAGCGCTTCTCGGCGGTGCGCCACGTCTCGAAGTCGGCGGCGAACCGCTCGTTACAGACCACGACGATCTCATCGACGTCGGAGAGCGTTTCGATCTTGTCGATGATGTGGTCGATGATGGGCCGGCCGGCCACGTCGATCAGCGGCTTGGCCGTGTTGTCCGTAAGAGGTCTAAGTCTCGTTCCGAATCCGGCTGCGAGGACGATCGCTTTCATTTATCTCCCTTTGTTTTCCAAAAACACCAAATCTACCTGCCTACCCCCTGCGACGATACCGTGCCGGGCCAATCCGTCCATCACCCCGCGCGATCCATCAACTCATGGCAGAGGCAAAACCTTATGGCAGAGAGGGTTAGCTCCACAACAAGTCCAGGAAATCTGAGACGGCCGCCGCGCAGGCAGCCAGCGAAGCCCCCGGACCTAACGAAATCACGCACCTTCTCTACCGGCAACGCCCGCCGATGTCAACCCGGAAGCCTGAATTCGGCAGAGGCGGGCCGCGCTACGCGAGGGTTGCCGGCGGCGCCGGGTTGCGGTAGCATGGCCCGGCGGGGGCATGGCCGCCGGTTTCGCAGGTGGCCAAGGGCACAGAAAGAAAGGGTCGTCAACGGCGACGTCGGGCAGACGGGAAAGGTGGTTTCAATACACGCAAAGGCAGAGTGCACCAGAGAGCTCGAAATCGCCCTGGATGCCGCGGGTGCGGCCGGACGGTATCTGCGGGATTCCAGAGATGACGTCCGGATCGAGACCTTCAAGGACGGCGTGCACAACTACGCGACGGTCCAGGACGTGGAGGCCGAGCGGATCATCGTCGATACGATCCGGCGGCACTTCGGCGACGATGCCATCCTCTCGGAGGAATCGTTCCCGGACGCCGCCTCGGCCGACCGGTTGTGGATCGTCGACCCCCTCGACGGGACGCGCAACTACGCCAACGGCCTGCCGTACTTCTCGGTATCCATCGCGTTCTGTCGGGACAACGTCCCGCAGGCCGGCGTCGTCTACGCTCCCTGCCTGAACGACGAGCGGTTTCACGCCGTGCGGGGCCGCGGCGCCTGCCTCAACGGCGCACCGCTACTCATGGCCAATCCGGACGCCAAACTGGCTGCGAGCATCGTCGGCACGGGATTCGCTTACCGCCGGGGAGAGACGCTCAAGAAGGAGCTCGCCCAATACGAGCGGACGCTGAACCAGGCGACGGACGTCGTGCGGTACGGCTCGGCCGCGTTGGATATGTGCTACGTCGCCGCCGGACGCCTCGCGGCCTACTACGAGGCCGGACTCAAGCCCTGGGACGTCGCCGCCGCCAGCCTCATCGTCGAGGAGGCCGGCGGAATCTGCTCCGACCACGCCTCAAACAAGCTGGACATCCTCCGCAAAGCCGACGGCCAATTCGCCGTAAACCTGCTCTGCTCGAAAAACCTCGACGTCGCCCATGCCATGCTGCACATCCTGCAAGCGTAGAATCCGCGCGCTGGCCTGATTGACGGCTTTCACCTCGGGTGCCTGGAGAGAGCCCTGTCCGGCTCATGAAAAAGGCTCCGCCACGGGGCAGAGCCTTGCGATTCTCAAGCCTTGTCTTGCCTTAGCAAGGAAAGACGTTCGTCGCGCACGGGCCCTTCTTGCCCTGCCCGACTTCAAACTCGACCTTTTGGTTCTCGTCGAGAGTGGCGTAGCCCTGCGTCCTGATCTCAGAGTGGTGAACGAACAGATCCTCGCCGCCATCGTCGGGAACGATAAAGCCAAAACCCTTGCCTGAATCAAACCATTTTACTGTACCTTTTGCCACGTGTTCTTCTCCTGAGGCCAAATCGGCCTGCAAACATACTGTCCCTCTACATCTCTTAAGGGGTAAACTCCGAGGGAGGAAAGTATACACCTTTACTGGGCTGACAGTATACCACCACGTGAGGCCGCCGTCCACAAGAAAATAAAAAAAACTTGATATTTCGAGATTGCCGACGCACCCGGCGCAAAGCCGAGTCAGTAGTCCTTGAATTGCCTCATCCATGCGGGCCAATCTCCGGGCTCCGCCGCCCCGGCCTTCGTCCACGAGCCGCGCGTGCGAAACGACCGGTGCCACTTGAGCGTCCACAATTCCTTGAGCCCGACCTTGCGCACCGAGCGGTCGGCGAACAGGCCGCCGACGAACCCCTCGTGCCGATTTACGCAGAACCGCTTCATCTCGCTTTGATTGGGCGACTCGACCACCTCGCCGTCGTGGGCCGGCGGGCTGTCGGTATCGCGCGGCCACGCATCGTCCC
>JAFGCA010000144.1 GCA_016932895.1 Sedimentisphaerales bacterium
CAGGACAGGCCATAGGCGACGGGTCCGGCACTGAAACCGAACGTGGCGATGTCGGCGGTTCCAAAGGGCGCGAGACTGCCGGGGCTGCCGTGTCCGGCCATGACGATCAGATCGAGACTGTCGTCTTCGGCCTGAACGATGGGCATGTACCGGTCCTTCCAGCCTTGGCTGTACTCGGCGTCCAGGATGTAGAGGCGGTCGTCGCCGGCGCGGGCCAGACACAATTCGTCTTTGCCGTCTCCGTCGATGTCGGCGGCGTCCAGACCATCACCGCCCGAGTCGCCCCCAGTGGTGCGGATGCCGTCGAAGTGCAGAAACCGGCTGTAGACGGTGCTGTGCCGCCCTCTCTTCAGTTTCCATCCACCGGCCGGATCGACCTCCCAGCAATCGTTCTGGAAAATCTTGAGCGTCCGTTTACCGTGCACATCGTCGTCGATCACCACGGCGATTTCATCGTTGCCCTCGCCGTCGAAGTCGCCCACGACCATGGCGTCGTAGGCGGTGTAGGGATCGCAGGGAATGTCCGCGATGGCGCCGCCGGCCGAATCGTAGATGTAGATTCGGTCATCATCGTCCCGGCCCACGATGATCTCGTTGCCGGCGGTGCTGGTGTCCACGTCTCCGATGGCGAACCCATCCCAGGCAGTGAACGGAATACTGAGCGTGCGGACCAAAGACAGTGTGGGTGTCCCACTGTTGTCGTAGGAGTAGATGCGAATCGTTCCGTCCCCGGTGCGGCGGGCCACGACGATCTCTTCGCGCGCGTCGTCGCGCAGGTCGCCGCAGGCCACGACGTCCCACGAGTCCAGCTCGACCGGGAATTCCAAATCGCCGTGCCCGAGATCGTGCTCGATGGCAATCAGGTCGTCGCCGATCCTGCCGATGACGATTTCGTCGGCGCCGTCGTTGTCGATATCCCCGCAGGCCAGGGCGTCGCCGGGAGCAAAGTCGCAGTAGAATTCAGAATAGAAATGCGTGTCGATCAGATCGAGGGTGCTGTGCATGGCCATGCGGGCCTGATACCGGTCGAATCGAACTGCCTCGAATCTGGTGCCGTAGAGATTGGCCATCAGGAAACCGTCGCCGCTGTCCATAGGGAAGTCGTAGCCGCTGACGAGCTGCTCTTTCTGGACGTGCGCACTCCAGTGGTGCAGGCGGTGGCCGTCGGCCATGCACAGCCCGGCGTCCTCCTGGTCGGTCAGCACGTCGCTGATGTTCCAGCCCGCGGTCACGAAATCGTCACCGGCCTTGTCGTAGCCCGTTGTGACCAGGCCATAGGATCGGTCGAAACTGCTGTTGATGCTGGCCTCCATGGCGCCGATGAGATCCCCGGCGCTGTTTCCGATGATGCGCCCGACGGCCAACTCCGGGGCGTTGTCCGACCCGGACATGTCCCCGTATGCCAGGTCGGAGAGACCCACTTCGACGGTACGTTCCCCGCTGCTCCAGTTGCGATCCGGAATAGGTACGGTCCAGGCCGGCACGATCTCCGTTTCGCCCACAAGCAACAGGTACCCGTTGGAGAGGTAGGCGCCGCCATTCATGGTTGCCCCCCAGGGACTGATGGCGGTGTCGCGCACCGAAAGCGGATCGTCCCAGTCCGGGCCCGAGATGTAACCGAGGATGCCGTTGCGCTCGATCGCCAGCTCGGCCATCGAGCACAGCGTGTCGCGAGAGCTGCCGAATTCGGCGACCAGACGCGCCGGGTTCGTGACGATCAGGTAATCGGAGCCGGCGATCGCAGTGTCCATCGCAACGTCGAACAACTCGTCGTCTTCGGTCAGCACGCAGGGACGGTCGAACTCCCAGTCGTCGGAACTGAAGTAGTCCACCACGCGGACGGCGTCGGCGCCGATGGCGTGGCCCGTGGCGCCCGGCGCCATTAACTGCGCCGGCACCGCCAGATAGTCCACCGTCAGCCTGCCGTAGGCCGGGATTTCCACGTAGAGAATCCCGGTACCGCTGTGCAGGTTGATGTCCACTTCGTAGTGGCGAGAATTGACCGTGTCGGCCAGCGGCGTGACCTCGCAGGAGGGCTCGAACTTGTACACGGGCTGCAGCCCGTCCACGTTGTCGACGATCCGGTCGCAGCGGAACGGGACGGTGCCGCGGTTGCGGAGATACAACTCCACGTGGAAGTAGTTGCCGTGCCGGGTGACGAAGCGCTCCAGCTCCAGACGGGGCGCGCCCGTCTCGATGCGGAAATCGCGCGTGATGGTCTGGATACATTCGTCGTCGGCGACGGCGTCCACGCGAACGCGGTAGTCGCCGGTGCGGTAGCCGCCTACGGGCCAATCCACCCTGTAGATGTGGGTGAAAGCCGCTATCGGCGACGTCGGGACCGTGTCGATGTGAGCCATGTTAGCGTAGAAGCGCACCTCGTCCACCGGCGCGTAGCCATGGAGGCAGAATATCGGGTGCTCACCACGGTGGTTGCCCGCGTTCGAGACCCAACAGTTCCAGTCCCACTCGGCGGCAAAGACAGTAATCGGCACGGTGGTGTCGGCCGGGACCGTGTCTCCCTCGATGTACAGCACGTCGCCCGGATGCGGCTCGCGGAATTCGGCGGTGACCTCGGCACATTCGTACTCGGGGTCGAAGAAACCCAGCCGGTCGGCCGAAAGCATCGCGTCATCCACGGCGACCGCCGCGATGGTGTGCTCTTCGAAAAACTGCGCGCGGGACATCGCCAGCGCGGCCGCAACCACCGGGCACTCGTATGGCTCGGAATAGTCGGTGTGGATCAGCTCTCCATCCAGGAAGAACGACACGTAGGCGACCCCGGTATCGTCCTCCACGTCCGCCGCCATCATATAATAAAGCACCTTCGTGGGCTCCCGGGTGATCGTCAGGGACTTGACGAGGGGAGGCAGATTAGCGCCCGCCGACGGCGTCTTGAAATACGCGGCGTCACTGGCGGCCTTCTCGTCGTTTGGATTTCGCGAGACGACCCGGTACTGGTAGAGCCTGCCCGGCAAAAGCTTGGTGAGACGAATTTCATGGCTCTCGACAAGCTTCGGGTCGTCCTCGCTGAGCGAGAATTCTTGCGCGTGCGTGTCGTATTCGACCGTACCGTCAGCAGCCTTGTTCGTGCTCCAAACGATGGTGGCGGCCGTCGGCGTGACGTCCTGCACCTCGGGCCCGGAAACGATCTCCAGCTTCACGTCGCAGGCAACCGTCTCGGCGCGCACGTTGTTGGTCTCATCGCTTTCGTCCACGACGTTCTCGTCGTCGGCGGCGACTTTCAGCTCGTGCTCGGCGTCCATACACTGAAAGTAGAACTTGGGAAACCGGCCCTCGACGGATTCACCCGGCCCCAGCGCGAGCGTGACGCGGTCCGTGTCGTAGCGGTCGCCGTCCATGTACAGGGCGGCCAGATGACCGCTCGGGGCCGCGGCGCTGCCGAAATTGGTGACGCGGTAGTGGACGGCGTGGTCCATCCGCCAGAGCTTCGTGACTGCCAGGTCCGGCCGGTCCGCCTGCGCAGACCACGTCTGGAAGGTGTGCTCGCCGCTCTGGGTGGAGTTGCCGCTGTCGTCGGTCGATTCCACGAAGTAGTAGTAGAGCGTGTCGGGCTCCAGGGCCGACAGCGCGATGCTGTGCGATTTCGTAAGCGTCGCGTCGAACTCCCGGACGCTGTACGAGTTGTGCTTCGTGCCGTACCAGACCACGCTGTCGCTGTCCTCGTCGGTCGTCCAGAGCACGGTGGCCGACGTGGTCGTGATGTCCTCCACGTCCGGGCCGGTGAGGATGAGGGGCGCCGTCAGGTCGCACGTCCACGTCTCCTGCCGGCTGTTGTTGTCCTCGTCGCTCTCATCGACCACGTTCTGCAGGTCCGCCACGACCAGCAAGACCCGCTGCGGCTGCGTGCACTCCCACGTGTATTGCTGGAACGTGGCGTCGTAGTGCGCCCCGGGCGCCAGCGAGACGGGGATGTACGCGGAATCGACGAACTGGTTGTCCACGTAGAGGGCCGCACTGTGACCGGCGCCCGCGGTGGCGTCCCCGGCGTTCTTGATGCGGGCCGTGATCGTGCCGTTCGTTTCCTCGAAATCTTCAACGAGAAGATCCGGCCACTCGTCCGGGTCGGTCTTGAAGCTGTGCTGCTGACTCTGGACCGTATTGCCACCGGCGTCGGTGGACTCGACGATGTAGTAATACGTCCTGTCCGCGTCCAGATTCTTGAGCAGGACCTGGTGATTGGCGGTCATCACGCTGCTCGATACCTGTGTGGGATAAGTGCCCGGCTTGACGCCGTACCTGACCACGCTGTCACAGCTTTCGTTGGTGGTCCAGACAATCCGGGCCGAACTCACGGTGATGTCCGTGGCGCTCGGGCCGCTCGTGATCTTGGGCGGCGTCAGGTCGCAGATCCACGTCTCCTGACGTGTGTTGTTCTTCTCGTTGGACTCCTGGATGGCGGAATGGTAATCGGCGACCACCTCCAGCGCGTGCTGTCCGTCCTGGCTGCACTGCCAATAGAATTTCGGGAACGTGCCGACCATCGACGTACCGGGCAACAGCTTGCTGTTGATGGCTACGGTGTCCTGGATCTTGCCGTTGGCAAAGAGAGCGGCGACGTGGCCGGTGCCGCACGTGGCGTCACCGGCGTTGCGGATGCGGAACTGCACCTGGTGGTTCTGCTCCCAGAAATCTGTGATGAGCAGATCCGGTGCGGCCGCAGCGGCCGGCCCGGCAGCGAAAAAGAGGATCGCGAGGACAACGAAGCTACGGCGGGGGCGGGTACAGTTGGACTGCCACTGGCTCATTTTCTCCACTCCTTCATGGTCTTGAACGACTGAATCGAATCGAGCCCAGCAGCCCTCTGTTGCCATAGGGACAGGCCGATGACCCCTGCGTTGCCGGAAACACCCTCACTCCGGCACTTCCAAAGCCCGCTGGCTCCCGTGCCCTGCGGGCCTCACGCGACAGATCGCTGAGCATTGGTTGTGAACCTTCCGTTGCCCGATTATAGCATCGGCGGGGGACGAATTCCACCCCCAGGTGTCGATTTCAACCATTTTCAGCCGGCCCCCATCGCTTTCGCCTGTGCCGCCCCGGAAAGAGACCTTCACCCGGAATCGCCGCCACCGGGCCGGAACCAGGTTGGCTACAGAGGGTGGCAAAGTCGGCGACAGTTGGTAGACTATGGCTTTTCGGTATCGGGAGGCCGTTCCGTGTCTGATTCGATATCTACTGACGACATCCTGGGTAGTGGCGACGAGGCGATCTATAACATCGCCACGAGTGGGCCGGGACCGGCGGGCCGGCTGCCGGTGGCGGGCGATGTCCTGTCTGCGGCGCCCAGCGGAGATCTTTTCGGGTTGATCCAAAACGTGGGCATGGGATGCGAACCCGAGCGGGCGACGAGCGAGACGTTCCTGCTGCTGAGCCACCAGGGCGGCATCCGCGCCCCTGACGGGCAACCCATCGCACTGGGCTACCATAGCGGACATTACGAACTGGGCCTGCTGATGGAGACTGCGGCGCGGGAGTTGCGCGACATGGGCCGTCTTCCTTTCGCCGGCTTCTGCACCGACCCCTGCGACGGGCGCACGCAGGGCACGCCGGGCATGATGGACAGCCTGGCCTACCGCAACGATGCCGCCTCGATTTTTCGGCGGCTGATCCGCAGCCTGCCCAACCGAAAAGGCGTGCTCGGCGTGGCAACTTGTGACAAATCCCTGCCTGCCATGATGATGGCGCTGGCGGCCATGCACGATCTTCCGGTGGCCATCGTACCGGGCGGCGTGACGCTGCCGCCGGCCGCGGGCGAGGATCTCGGCACGATCCAGTCGATCGGCGCGCGCTTCGCCCAGGGCGAGGTGACGCTGGAATACGCCCAGCAGATGATGTGTCGGGCCTGCGCCGGCGCCGGCGGCGGGTGCCACTTCCTCGGCACCGCGGCCACCTCCCAGGTCGTCGCCGAGGCGCTCGGCCTCACCCTGCCCCACGCAGCGCTTGCGCCCTCGGGGCAAACCATCTGGCTGGACATGGCCCGACGCTCCGCCCGCGCGCTGGTCCGCATGTCCGAAGCCGGTCTGACGGCGGGCCGAATCCTCACAGACGCGTCGCTACGAAACGCCATGGTCACGTTCGCGGCGTTCGGGGGCTCGACGAATCTGCTGCTGCACCTACCGGCCATCGCCCACGCCGCGGACCTGAGCCGCCCCACCGTC
>JAFGCA010000145.1 GCA_016932895.1 Sedimentisphaerales bacterium
CGCCACGCCGGGCAGGACCAGGCCCGTGGCCTTCTCAATGGCCCCGGAATCCCGGCTCAATTCCACCGGACAGCCGATGTGCCGGAACGCATTGCAGACGCTCTTGACGTTTCCCACGTTGTAATCGATGACGACAATCATCCGAACAGTGTAGTCCTCTTTTCCTGACAGCGTCAAATCAGAATATCTGATACGTTGTGTAAGCAAAAATGATTTGCCCTTTTTCCAGTGCTGTTCTACGATGCCGGGCACCCCAGCGTTTCATGGAAGGTCCGTTTTTCTTCATTTTTAGTTGAGTTTGCGGCCTCGATGGTCGATTGAACAACGAACTTTCGAAACGGAAATTGGGAAGGTGCCTATGTGTGGTATCGTGGCTTATCTGGGGAAGAAGGCGGCTCAGCCGATCCTGATCGAGGGACTGAAGCGCCTGGAATATCGCGGGTACGACTCGGCCGGTGTGGCCTTGCTGGGCGGCGGCGGCATCAGCGTCAAAAAGACGAGCGGCCGGATCAACGCTCTCGAGCAGGTTTTGGACGGCTCGGGCAGCCACGAGACCCTGGGCATCGGGCACACCCGGTGGGCCACGCACGGCCGGCCTAACACCGCCAACGCCCATCCCCACGCCGATTACACCGGCAAGATCGCCGTCGTACACAACGGCATCATCGAGAATTACGGCACGCTGCGGACCTGGCTTCGGAGTGAGGGCGTCGCGTTTGCCAGTGAGACCGACACCGAGGTCATCGCCAATCTGATCGGCTATCTCTATGCCAACGAGGCCCAGCTCGACGAAGATGACGCGTCGCGCGCCTTCGAATGGGCGGTTCAGCAGGCCCTGCAAAAGCTCCACGGCACGTTCGGCCTGGCGATTCTCTGCAGCGATTGTCCCGGCACGCTCATCGGCGCCAAGCGCGGCAGCCCCCTGATTCTGGGCGTGGGCGACAGCGAGTACATCCTGGCCTCGGACGCCGCAGCCATCGTCGAGCATACGACCCAGGCCATCTACCTCTCGGACAACGAGATGGTGATGGTCGGGCCCGACGGCTTCCACACCAAGACCATGGACAACGTCGTCGTGACGAAGGACCTCAAGGAGATCGAGTTCTCGCTGGAACAGATCGAGCTGGGCGGCTTCGAGCATCACATGCTCAAGGAGGTCTTCGAGCAGCCCGAATCGCTGCATACGTGCATGGGCGGCCGGATCGACACGCGCAACGGGCGAATCAAGCTGGGCGGTGTCGCCGAGCATCTGCGGGAGCTGACCCGCGCCCGCCACGTGATCTTTACCGCCTGCGGTACGGCGTTCCACGCCGGGCTCGTGGGCGAGTTCCTGCTGGAGCAGCTCGCGCGCATTCCGGCCGAGACCGAGTACGCCAGCGAGTTTCGCTATCGCAATCCCATCATCGGCGACCGCGCCGTCGTCGTGGCGATCAGCCAGTCCGGGGAAACCGCCGACACGCTCGCGGCCGTGGAGCAGGCCAAGGAGCGCGGTGCGACCGTGCTGGGCGTCGTCAACGTCGTGGGCTCGACGATTGCCCGGACCACCGACGCCGGCATCTACCTCCACGTCGGGCCCGAGATCGGCGTGGCCAGCACCAAGGCTTTCACCGCCCAGGTGGCGGTGCTGACGATGCTGGCGATCGAGCTGGGTCGCCGGCGGCACATCCGCAGCGATGAAGCGGCCGCGTACATGGAGGCCCTGGCGGGCGTGCCCGACAAGATCACGCAAATCCTCCAGCAGTCGGACCACATCAGAGAGATCGCCGCGGCCAATGTCGACAAGGAGAACTGGCTGTTTCTGGGTCGGGGGATCAATTATCCCGTCGCGCTCGAAGGGGCGCTGAAGCTCAAGGAAATCAGTTACATTCACGCCGAGGGTCTGCCGGCGGCCGAGATGAAGCACGGGCCCATCGCCCTGATCGCCGACGGGATGCCGGCGGTGTTTATCGCCACGGCCGGACCGCAGTACGACAAGATCATGGGCAACATCGAAGAGGTCCGGGCCCGCGGCGGCAAGGTCATCGTCGTGGCCACCGAAGGCGATACGCAGATCGGGCGGCACGCCGATCATCTGATCACCATCCCGGATATGCCGGAACTCTTCCAGCCCTTGCTCACCGTCATTCCCCTGCAATTGCTGGCTTATCACGCCGCCGTGCTTCGCGGCCACGACGTCGATAAACCCCGCAACCTTGCCAAGAGCGTTACCGTCGAATAGCTTAGTACCGCGTTTCTCAATTCGTGTGATGGTAGATTGCTTCGCTTCGCTCGCAATGACACGAAGGACTCGTGTATGTCATTGCGAGGAACGCAGCGACGAAGCAATCTCCTTTCCACGACAGTCGCAAGGCTTGCGAAATGCAGTATTGGCCCTTAGTCTGCAGGATCGAAAGGCATTGGCTATACGCGTGCGTGGTAACGGAAAACCCGACGGAGCTTTGTCTCCGGGATTTACGCTGATCGAGCTGCTGGTCGTTCTGGCAGTGGTCGCCGTCCTGCTGTCCATCCTGATCCCCTCGCTGCGGAGGGCGCGGATTACCGCGTATCGCGCCGGCTGCGCGAGCAACCTGCGGCAGATCAACCTGGGCCTGAACATGTACCTCGACGATAGCGACGGCATCTACCCGTGCGCCGAGGACCCCGTCTCGACCGATCCGGTCTACTGGCTGTGGATGGGGCGGGGCTGGCGCCCGTTGGTGCGGCCGTATCTCGGCGGCTCCGGCGATGCCCGCGACCCCTCGGTGTTGCTCTGTCCCGAGGATCGCAGCGACCCGGCGATGTACGAATCGACCAGCTACGCCTATTCCATGGCCTTCTACCACAGCCCCGAGCAGATCGACGCCATGAGCGACAAGAGCGATACCTACACCAATCCCCGGTCCTCCATCGGCCAGAGACGTCACGACGTGACGCTGCCGGCGGCGAAGATCCTCCTGGGCGAGTGGTTCAGCAACCATTTTCCCCTCGACGACGAGCAGGGGTGGTGGAACTGGCAGGGGGCGCGGAATTTCCTCTTCGCCGACGGGCACGGCGCCTTCCTCAAGGCCGAGCAGATTCTGCCGGCCCGCGACGGCCTGCCCAACGCCAACCTCACCATTGGCGGCAGCAAGGGCCGGGACATTGCGCCGTAGCACCGGATCTTGGTTCGAGTCAGACAGGGGCAACCATATGGACACGCCGATGAGTAGCAGGGGAGAACGATCAATGCAGCGACAAACGGACACGGATTGGTGCAGCGTCACATCAGAGCATCTGTTTGGGAAACGTCTGGCATATCGAGCCGCAGTTTTCCTCATCCTTTCCGTGGCTTCCTGCGTGGCATTCGTGCAAACGGAATGGCCGCAGGTCGTCCTGTCCCGGGACGGCACGCCTGTTTCGTTCGAGGTCCACGGAGCCGGCGAACCGACCCTCGTGTTCGTGCATGGCTGGTGTTGCGATGCCCGTTATTGGCGCGCTCAGATCCCCCACTTTGCGAAGCAGCATCGCGTGGTGACGCTCGATCTCGCGGGCCACGGCCACTCGGGCACAGCACGGTCACAGTATTCCATGCAGGCTTTCGGTGAGGACGTGCGCGCCGTGACGGAAGCCGTCGGCGCCGATCACGCGATCTTGGTGGGACACTCCATGGGCGGTGCGTCATCTTGACGGCGCCGGGGCGGGGGGGCAAGCAAAAGTGCCGGGGCAGTAGGTACAAGGAGGTAGGCGCTCCGGAATACCGGATTGTGTTGGCCTTTAGAAGGCATGTCCTGACGCCCCAGGCTGTTCCAACCTCATACCTGGCATTTGGACCAGTACTCCACTGCTCCGACGGTAGCAATCTACCACCACCGTTGTGCAAGTGCAAGATCAAAGTTTTCAAAGAGCCCACTTGCGTGTCAACGTTCTGCCGCCTCCGAGGGTGGCAACGTCAAGGACGCAGGCTTTCGCGATGCGGTCACGCGCATGCCGGGGTGTTCTCACAGGCACGCGCTCACGGGGCCGCTTGACGGTTGACCGTGAAGGTGGCCGTGCCGCCGTGTGCGAGGGTCAGCCGTTTCTTGAAGTCCTTGGTGCCGAAGTTACGCAGGGCGAAGCGCGACAGGGTCAGTTCGCCATGCAGGACGGCGAGTTTCACTTCCATCTTGCCGCCGGAGCGCTGGAGCGTACAGCTGCCCCAGGCGTAGCCGTTGGACCAGAAATGGGTGCCTTCATTATGGGCGAAGGTCATGGACCTTTCTACGCCGGAGTAGTGGAATCCGGTCAATGCCAGAACGGCGGCCCAGCTCGCCATGGCGCGGGCGTAGTGGTGCCCGCACTCGGCCTCGTCGAACGGGCTGCGCTTGCGCCCGTCGTAGCGGTCGCGGATGTTCCGGATGCATTTGAGCCCCTCATCGGTCTGGCCTTCGTAGAGCATCCCGACGGCGGCGGCGTACTCAAAGCCGGTCATGACCTCACTGAAATAGGGGAACGGGTTCTCGGGCCGGTCCTTCGGGTAGCTGGCCATCAGCAGGGCCGATTCGTCGCCCAGGGCGAAGCTCCGCATGCAGTTGAAATGGCCGTAGAGGCCGCTGCGGTAGTTGTACTTCATAATGGCCTCAAGCGTCCGCTTGACGTGGTCGGGCTCGACGAGGTAGCCGAGGCCGCAGACGTGGGCCATGTACTGGCCGACGAGCTGGTCCACGAGGCAGCCCGCGCCGAGCTGGTAGTCCGGCTTGGTGGGGTCCTTGGCGCCCATGCCCACCAGCAGGCTGACGGCGATCTCGGATTCGTCTTTCGGGGGCCGGATGTGGTGCTCGTAGTATTCGCCGTTGAACAGGTTGCCGTCGATCCAGGTTCGGCCCTGCTGGAAGAGCTTCCGGCACGTCGCGGCGAAGCGCCCGTCCCCGACGTGGCCGGCCATTTCCCCGGCGGCGCGGAGCGCGCCGAGGTACCAGATGCCCATCTGTGGATTCGGCCCATAGTACTCGACGTCCATCGTGTTGTGCTGGCAGCCGTCCATGACGCCGTCCTGGTCGGCGTCCCAGCCGCCGGGGATCCAGCAGAACTCCACGGCCTTCTTGACGTGCGGCCACAGGCTCTCGAGCATCTCGTCGTTGCCCGAGAGCTGCCAGTCGCGGTACACCTTCATGATGCAGCCCATCTGGCCGTCGGCGGCGGCTTTGCCGAATTGCTGGGCCCGCTCTAACGGCAGGTTGACGCGGAAGCTCATCAGGCCTTCTTCGTTGGTGGCGTGGGCGAATTCCACTTCGCGCATCTTGCAGGCCAGCGCGCCGAACAGGAACGCGGTCGCCTGCTCGTAGTTCCAGACGTGGGTGCAGGAACCGTGACAGCAGCCTTTGGTGTTGCACGAGCCTTCGTAGCCGTAGAACCGGCCGTCTTCGGTGCGAAAGCAGGTCTGGGTGCGGAGCGTGCTGATGTTGAACAAAGCGGCCTCCTTGACCACTTCGGGCAGGTCGCTGTCGCAGAACGCTCGTACGAACCGGACCGTTTTTTCCTCGAGCGCATCGAGCTGAGCGCCCGTCTTCTCGGCGACCTCCCAGGCGTCCTCGTACCGGGTCGTGTAGTAGTTGCCGATGCGGTCGCCTTCGTTGCCCTTCGGTGTCCAGGTGATGCGATTGGGGAAATGCCAGGCGATCAGGAACGTCACCGGCACCGCCTGCCGGGGTGGGACGGTCACTTCGACCGCCAGGGAGGCCATCGGCGTGTCCTCGCCGGTTTCCTTACGCGGTTCGAGCCGGCCGTCGGCGCTGAAGTCGTCCCAGAAATCCAGGGCCGAGCCTCCCCAGCCGCCACGCACCCACGCGAGGCGGTGCGTGGTCTTGCCGGCGGTGGTGGCCAGGGCGATGGTGCCCCACTGTTCGGCGCCGGGGGTGACGCCCTCGGAGGACATGAAGATGCCTTTGACGTGCGCGCTGTGGCGATACACGTTGCGGTTGGCCTTGCTGCCGACGTAGACCGGGTCGCCTTTCCAGTCTTTGCTCTGGCCCGAACCGTCGATGCCGATGAAGTTGGGCAGGCTGCCGCAGACGGAGGCCTCGATCGTGTCGTCGGTCTTGTTACGCAGGACGTATCGCAGGATCGCTGCCGGGATGCCGCTGGTTTCGGCATCGGCGGGCACAAGCGGATTGAACGCCTCGATTGTGACGTCGATGGGCATGTCCGCATCGGCCAGCATGACCTGCCCCAGGGGATAGGCGGCCGCGAAACTGCACTTGCGAAAACGCGGCAGACCATGATTCGGGGCCGTGCTGCCGTGGCTTTCTTCGTAGGCCGACAGTTCCAGGGGGCCCTCCAGCGCGCGGGTACGGGTTCGGCCTTGCGGCGACTTCGTGAAAACGGCAAAGAACGGTCCGAACGGGCCTTTCAAGGGCACGAACCCTTTGGCCGGGCGGTTCATGATCTCCCAGTCGCGCAGGTCCCCCCGGCCGCCGAGCGACACGGTCCCGGTCCCGATCCCGCCGAGCGGCAGAGCGATCCGCGCCAGGTGCTCCTGGTCGTAGCGTTTCAGAATGGGCCAGCCCGCGATGTTGTCCCGGGCCGAGACGAACCTGGAGCCGCAGGCACAGCAGACCAGCGCGAGCAACATCAGACAAGATGAGAAATGGCGATTCATGGCAACCTCCTGATTACATGCGACAGTGGCAGATGCGCAATCACTCGTCTCGGAATATAGAGCGCCGGCGCTCCCGTGGCAACGCCGATGGCGGAATCCGGCCCGGAATGCCGATCCCGGCCCAGCCCTCCGGCCGAAACCGCCCGCACGACGCCAAATTGGGTTTGTTTGGCGCGCAACGCCGCCGAAACTCCCGGTGGTTCACCACAGAGGCACAGAGATCGCAGAGTAGGATGTATAACTTATTTCTATATCAGGATTTACATTCACCTCCATGATCTCCCCGTCTTCGCGCCAGGGCTTTGCGGTCGGGAAATTGGGTTCGTTTTGCGCGGGACGCTCCCGGCGGCCTTGCGGGTCTGTGGGGGAGGTTCCCGGTATGGGGAAATTGGGTTCGTTTTGCGCGGGACGCTCCCGGCGGTCTTGCGGGGCTGCGCCGGAGGTTCCCGGCGTGGGGAAATTGGGTTTGTTTGGCGCGGGACGCTGCTGGTGTGCTTCCGGGGCTGCGTGGCAGGTTCCCGGCGGCGGGGAATTGGGTTCGTTTGGCGCCGAGCGCTTCTGTCGGGATTCCGGGGGCGAGATAGGCCTGGTCGCTCCGCGCCGAGGCGCAGGGGGCGTCGAGCACGAAGGCCGACCTTCTCGGGTCAGTGGCTCCCGGATCGCTTGATGTTCGTGATGGAACATTCATAGTCTCAGATTCATGCTTCATCGCATTTGTTGCCCAATGTACAAACCCGGCCGCAAGCCGTCAAGGGAAAACTTGCAGTTTTGACCGAAGTAGAGGGGTGGGGAGGGTGCGAAGGGGTGTGAAGGGTGGGGAGGGGGTCGGCGTTATGACGGGTTTGGGGTCGCCGGGGTGTCTATTTGATTCCCAGGGCGTCTGCGACGGTGTAGAGGCCGGGGTCTTTGCCGGCGAGCCACTGGGCGGCGCGGAGGGCTCCTCCGATGAAGGTATCGCGGCTGTGCGCGGTGTGGTTGAGCGTGATCGTCTCTCCGAGCGTGCTGTAGATGACGGAGTGGACGCCGGTGATGTCTCCGGCGCGGACGGCGTGCATGCCGATTTCGCCCTTCCGGCGGAGGGCTTCCTTGCCGCTGCGGCCGTGGACCAGCGAGGTGGAGGCGTCGCGGCCCGTCGCCCGGCAGATGTTTTGGGCCAGGGTCAGGGCGCTGCCGCTGGGGGCGTCCTTCTTGAAACGGTGATGCTGCTCGATGATTTCGATGTCGTATTCGTCGCCGAGCATGGCGGCGGCCTTGCCGACGAGGGCGAACAGCACGTTCATCCCCACACTCATATTCGTGCCGTAGACGATGGGGATCTTCCGGGCGGCGGCCTTGATGGCTTTGTGCTGCTCGTCGCTCAGGCCGGTGGTGCCCATGACCAGGGCGATGCCGTTGGCGGTGCATTGCTTGAGCGTTTGATCGGCGGCCTGGGGCAGGGAGAAATCGATGGCGACGTCGGACTCCACGGGCCAGAAGTCGCCGATCGCGACGTTCAGGGGCGCGATGCCGGCCACGACGCCCACATCTTTGCCTATCTCGGCGCATGCGGCGTCTTCGACGGCTGCGACGATCTCAAACTGGCCTGATTCTACTGCCAGAGCGGTGATTCGCCGGCCCATGCGTCCGGCGGCGCCCACGATTGTCAATCTGGTCTTCATTTCCGGCTCCTTCGCGGCCAAACAACTTCGTCTTGAGCGGGAATATACCGCCGGGAGGCCGCGTTGGCAAGCCGTCAGCCGGTTTTGACTCGGGCCGAAGCGCGCGGTAAGTCGGTGCGGCCCCCTATGTAGTGGTTTGCTTGAAAAACGCCCAATATGTTGGGGATCTGCGGGTGCGGCCCCACGCCCCGGTTTTTCGGAGGGCTTCGTCGGCCCCTCCGGGGCGGGGACCTTCAGCGAACCAGGGCGGTTATGGGACCAAATCCGTACTACCGGCACGACAACGCCGGGGCCGGCGCGCGACAAGGACCGAAAAAGGACAAAATGTGCGAAAAAGTTATTGCCAGTACCGCCGATGACGATTATTATATGGGCTTTAATCGCAGGATTGAATAGCTGCCACAAGCTCTAAGTATAGAGGGTACCGTAATGATTGTGACAGGACAGGCGAACAGTGCAGCGCGTTAGGCGGACAACCGCGAGGTGTCGCTGCATGTTTGCGCGAATGGCGGCTTGGAAAGAAATGTCTCTGCTCCGGTGTCGTGATGCCGGCGAGGTTGATGATATGGTTTGGCTGCATCGCCAGGGCGAAAAGCCGAGCTCTTATCGGAGGCGACTGATGTAGACGAGAGGCAGGTGACAACCTCGTTGGAGCACGGGCATGTTGGGAGTGGAAACTGCTAGAGTTTCCACTTTTTTTTGCTCTTTTTCAGACTGCCTTGTTTGGCGGCAGAATCGCAGGACGGCGTAAGCCGGTGCGTCGCTGTGATGGAGCTGCTAAACGCCGAAAGGCAGGTTTGTTTTTTAGAGAGAACAAGGCCATGAACCAGGAATTGCTCAGAATCGTTGACAACATAGCCCGTGACAAGAACATCGACAAGGAGTCGATCTTCGTCGATCTGGAAGAGGCGATGGGGGCGGCCGTGCGCAAGCATTTCGGCGACACGGAAAGCGAGATTGTGGTTCAGATCGACCGCAGCACGGGTTTGGTCAGCGCATTCAAGGATACCGAGCCGATCGATATTCGGCGGCTGGGGCGGATTCCGGCGCAGACGGCCAAGCAGGTGATGATCCAGAAAATCCGGGCCGATGAGCGGGACAGCATCTTCAGCGAGTTCGTCCAGCGAAAGGGCCAGCTCATCAGCGGTTCGGTGGTTCGCTACGAGGGTGGAACGCTGATTATCAACCTGGATCACTGGACCGAAGGATTCATGCCGAAAGGCGAGCAGATCATGGGCCAGTCGCATCGTCCGGGCGAGCGGATCCGGTGCCTGATTCTGGACGTAAAAGAGACGTCGAACCAGGTGAAGATCATCCTGTCGCGGACGCACCCGGATTTCATTCGCCGGCTGTTCGAGTCGGAAGTGCCGGAAATCGCCGAAGGGATCATCGAGATCCGGGCCCTGGCGCGCGAGGCCGGCTACCGCAGCAAGGTGGCGGTCACTTCGTACGACGACAAGGTCGACCCGGTCGGAGCGTGCGTGGGCGTGCGGGGCAGCCGCATCAAGAACATCGTCGATGAGCTGGGCGGCGAGAAGATCGACATCGTGCGCTGGAATGAGTCGTCCCAGGTGCTGGTGGCCAATGCCCTGATGCCGGCCAAGGTCAGTGAAATCGCCCTGTGTTTCGAGCTGGGTCGCGCGACGGTGGTCGTGGAAGAGGACCAGTTGAGTCTGGCGATCGGCAAGCACGGGCAGAACGTTCGCCTGGCCGCCCGGCTGACCGGCTGGGACATCGATATTCTCACTCCGGATGAGTACAACCAGGGCATCGAACGTCTGGCCACCTGCGTCAAGAGGGTCGAGGGGGCCGATGAGGTCGTCGTCGACAAGCTCATCGCCCTGGGCATCATCTCCGTTCTCGATCTCGACGACGTGGGAGCCCAGCCCCTGGTCGACGAGTTGAAAGTGGAGCCTGATTTCGCCGCCCGCCTGGTGGAAGCGGCGGACAACGAGGCCAAAGCGATGACGGCGGAAGCCGAGCAGAAGCAGGCCGAAAAAGAGCTGGCACAGCAAACTAAGACGCTCGGTACGGTTACTGAAGAGCGCGAAGAATAGTCCCTGGAGGTTTTTTGGCTACCACAAGAGTTTACATTTTGGCCCGCGAGCTTGGCGTCAAGAGCTCCGCCATTGTGAAGAAGTGCCAGAGCGAAGGTCTGGACGTGAAGAACCACATGGCGGCGATCTCGGCGGGATTGGCCGCGACGATTCGCGAGTGGTTCAGCGAGGGTGAGAACGTGACGACCGTGGAGACGGCCGACAAGGTCGATCTCCAGGAGGTCCGCGTCAAGAAGCGACCGCGGCGCAAGAAGACGGTCGAGGCGGCGGCGGAAGAGGCCGGAACCGAGGCCGGCGACGTGCTTGTGACGGAGGTTGCCCAGGCGGTAGCCGAACCGCCGGCTCTGGTCGAAGCGCCGATGGCCGAGGCCCAGGCTCCCGCTGCGACGGTCGAGCAGGTCGAAGCGGAGCCGGAGGCTGAGACGGCGGGCGCGACCGTTGAAGAGGCGGCGCCGCCCGGACAGGAACAGGTCGAGGAGGTTGCAGTCCCGGCTGAGGAAGCCAAGCCCGAGGTCGAGGCCGAGGCTAAGCCGGAGCCGGAGCCGGAACCCGAGCCCGAGCCGATTCTGCCGGCCGGACCGATGCTGAAAAAGCCGAAACCGGCGAAGCTGAGCGGTCCCCGGGTGGTCCGGGTGGAAGCGCCCGAGCCGCTGGACCGGCGCCCGCCCCGGTCGCGAGCGCGATACGATAGAACCGTGACCCAACCGCTGATGTCCGATGGGACAAGCGGCGGAGAAAGCAAGTCCGGCACGGCGGGCACCGCCGGCAAGGGGGGCAAGCGGCACAAGGACCGCACGCACGGCCGCAGAAAGCAGGAAAGCGACCAGGAAACGGCGCGACGGTCCAAGCTTCGCACGAAATGGCGGCAGCGAGATATTGAGGAGCGTCAGGCCCGGCTCAGCGCCGCCGGGGGAGAAGGACTGCGGCTGCGTCCGACCCGCAAGATCACTTCGAAAGCCCAGCGCGAGGCCGCCGGAGGGGCAAGGCCGAGGAAGGCCGTCGTGAGCGAGCCGATTACGGTCAAGGATTTGTCGGCGGCCCTGGGGGTGAAAGCGGCCGATATCATTGGAAGACTGATGCAACAGGGCACGATGGCCACGGCCAATCAGACGATTGGCAGCGATCTGGCCGAACTGGTGGCCCTGGATTTCGATACCGAGCTGGTGGTCGAGCGCAAGGTCCTGCTGGAACAGGAAATCCAGCAGGAGTTTGAAAGTCGCGCGCGGGACCATCTGACCAGGCGCGCCGTCGTGGCGGCCATGCTGGGACACGTCGATCACGGCAAGACCAGCCTGCTGGACAAAATCCGGGAGACGCAGGTGGCTGCCGGTGAGGCCGGCGGGATTACCCAGCACATCGGCGCCTCGCAGGTCAGTTGCAACGGCAAGACCGTGACGTTCCTGGATACGCCCGGTCATGAGGCTTTTACGGCCATGCGGGCCCGCGGGGCCAACATGACCGATATCGTGGTTCTCACGGTGGCCGCCGACGACGGGGTGATGCCGCAAACGGTGGAAGCGATCGCGCACAGCAAGGCCGCCGGCGTACCGATCGTCGTGGCCCTGAACAAGATCGATCTGCCGGGCTGCGACATCAACCGCATCTATGCCCAACTGGCCGAGCACGAACTGACGCCGGCGGAGTGGGGCGGCGAAACCGAAGTCGTCAAGACCAGCGCCGTCACCGGCGAGGGGATCGACGATTTGCTCGAAGCGCTCGATTACGTGGCGGAGCTGCTGGAGCTGAAGGCCGACGACACCATTCCCGCCACCGGATGGGTCGTGGAGGCGAAGATGTCTCCGCAGCAGGGTCCGGTCGCCACGGTTCTGGTCAAGGAAGGGCGGCTGGCCAAGGGCGACATCTTACTGGCCGGGGACACCTACGGCCGCGTCAAAATGATGCGGAACAGCTACGGCAAGAGAATCAAGCTTGCCACCAGCTCCATGCCGGTGGAGATCAGCGGTCTCAACGACGTGCCTCAGGCCGGCGACAGAATCTACTGCCTCGACGATATCAACAAGGCCAAAGCCGCCGCGGAAGAAAGCCGGCTCCGGCAGCGCGAGAAGACGCTGGCCGAACGCACCCAGGTGACGATGGACAACCTGTTCAGCCAGATCGAGGCGGGCAACGTCAAGGAACTGAACCTCATCATCCGGGCCGACGTGCAGGGCTCGGTGGATGTGCTGAAGAAATACCTGTCCGAACTGAGCACCGAAGAGGTGAAACTGAAGATTCTCCAGGCGATGCCCGGCGGCATTACCGAGGGCGACGTCATTCTGGCGGAGGCCTCGAACGCGATCATCATCGGCTTCAACGTGGTCGCCGACGAGTACGCCGGCAAGGCGGCGGAAGCGCGGGGCGTGGACATCCGCCTGTACAACGTGATCTACCGCATCACCGAGGATCTGAAGAAGTCGATGGTCGGGCTGCTCGAGCCGGAAGAGCAGGAGAGGGCCTTGGGCCGCGTCGTGGTCAGAGCCACCTTCAAGGTCTCGCGTCTGGGTACGGTCGCCGGCTGCTACGTCAGCAGCGGTGTGGTCACGAAGAACGCCAAAGCCCGCTTGATCCGCGACAATGTGGTGGTCAGAGACGAGCTGAGGATGGATTCTTTGAAGCATTTCAAGGACGATGTGCGGGAGGTCAAGGCGGGCCTGGAGTGTGGCATCAAGGTGGCCGGCTTTGACGACATCAAGATCGACGACGTTCTGGACTTCTACGACATTGTGAAAGTGGCCCGAACCCTGGAATAGCAGGGACCCGTCGGTCGTCTATTCTCGAGGAAGGCAATTCGATGCCTACACGCAGACAGGAAAAAGTCGCTCGTGTTATCAAGGAGGCGGTCAGTGACGCCGTCGCCAACCACTTGAGCGACCCCCGCATCACGGGCTTTGTCAGCGTGACACGGGTGATCATGGCGCCGGACCTGCGCGGCGCGGATGTGTTTTTGAGTGTTTTTGCCGCGGGGGATAAGGCGAAGCGCAGGACATTCGATGCCATCGTGCATGCCCGGACGCGCATTCAGTCCCGGGTCGCGGCGGCGCTGGAGAGCAAGTTCTGTCCGGTCCTGCGGCTGCACCTGGATGAGGAGTTTCAGAAAACGCTCGAGACGATGCGTCTGATCGATCAGGTGGCCAGCGAACGTCAGGCCGAAGACGCCGACCGGGATGAGCAGTAACGGGACAAGCGTCGGGCTTGTGGAGGCTGTGGATCGGCCTCTTTTTCCCCGGGATTTTGTGTTTTGTAAGACCGCTGATACCGTCAGCGTTTTGGAAAGGCCATGA
>JAFGCA010000024.1 GCA_016932895.1 Sedimentisphaerales bacterium
ATGGAGACATTCGTCAGTGCTGCTGACACCGCAGGCCGGGTGCTGCCAGAGATCACCGTTTGGGAGCAGAGGCGCGAACGAATGGTTGTTGACGAGCTTTTCGGGGCTGCCAGCATCAGCAGGCAGGCGGCCGTTGGTGTCGACCCGGTCCTCAAGTTCCTGCAGGAAGGGCGGGCCATGCGCCTGGTCGTGGCCAAGGGCTTCGATGCCGAGGTCAGCCGCTGCACGCAGTGCCTGAACGTCAGCACCAGCTCCAACAGCCATTGCGCGAAGTGCAGCGCGACTGACTTGAGGAAGATCAGCCTGGCCGCGATACTGCCTCGACTCGTAGTCGACCATCGCCTGCCGATTGAGGTCGTGAAGGGCGAACCCGCAAAGGAGCTCGCTCGCAGCGGCGGGGTCGGAGCCTTTCTCAGATTCTAGGGGCCCAAATGGGGACTGTCCCGCGCTGAGTTCGACGCAAGCGCCCCGAGGGACTGTCCCCATTTGGCGCTCGTCCGAGACTACTCGTCGCCTTCGCGCCTGATCGTGTCCCATCCGGCTCTGGGCAGGCCTTCTGGCCTGCCCTCTTTCTTGCGCCCACGGAGAACGCCCTGGCGCCGGGCGAGGCTCGGGCCTCCGGAAACGAACCGCGAGTCTTGGGTGTCCTCTCGCGAATCACCTTCAGGATGCCCGTGCAAACCCTCCCGGAGACCTCCCCGAGAATCCTTCAACAGACAGCACCGAGAATGGCGCCCAATGTCGCAATTGGAATCGCTCTTCAGGTGCATCCGAGAACCACGGCGCATGTCCATTCGCGAATGCTCTTCCAAGTTCCCCTGCACGTGGCGGCAGAAACCCCTCCGAAAGTCGCGTGCAGCATCCATCCCCAAGTCGCGGCCCGAACCACCGTCCGAACCGTTCCGGGAACGGTTCCCGAGGCGATTCCCGAAGCCTGCTTTTCGGCCGATTTGTCAGCCTAAGATACTATAATTGTGAATCTTAGACGCAAACAGACGGAAAATGGGTAGCGTCCCCATTTAGAGGGCCCGGCTGTGGCCGCGGGCCGCTTGTCGACTAGCGTGTCAGAACGACCTTGCGGACGGCTGGTGCTTGGGCTTGAGTTTGCGCTTGGGCTGTCCTCACGAAGTAGACGCCCGGCGCCAGGGCCCGCACATCATTCGCGCCCGGCAAAAGGTCCAGCACCTTCCGCCCGCTGACATCCAAAAGTTCCACCCTGTCTGCTGTCTGCTGTCTACTGCCTACTGCGCCGAGCACAAGCACGTCGCGAACTATGCTCGGCCCGATGTCGCGGATTGAAGGCTGCGGCGTGTGGGTTTCGGCCACGCCCGGCATCGTATCTCCAATGGCAAAGGCGTGCGGCGTCAGCTCCTCCACGCTGCCGCCCGACCCGAACACGGTATACTTGACGAAGCAGTCTGCGGACTTGATGCTGTCCGGAACGAGCCACTGGTAGCGTCCTGCATTCGGCAGGGAGTCGGCTACCTGCAGCCAAGGCCCAGACCGGCCGGTCGTGGAGAGTTCAATCTTCACCTCGGTGGACTCAGCCGTCGGCGCAGAACTCCACCAATCGACGAACTGTACCGAGCCATTCGCGAACTTCTCGCCGCCGCGCGGGAAGACCGGGAATACACCGAGCGAATCGGCGACGGACGACTCCCTGAACGCGTGCGCGCGGTTGTAGTCGTTTGGCCAGCTCCCTTCGCGGGTAACAAACGCGAGGTCGGGCAGCCCGTTGTGGTCAAAGTCTGCGCCGGCACGGAGCGCCGCGTAGGTCCCATCGGCCGTTGTGATGTCGGCGGCCTCAGTCCAGTTACCTTGCCCGTCGCCGAGCCAGACCTTGGTATGTCCCCCACCGAGCGCGACGAGGTCAGTGAATCCGTCAGCATTCATGTCGCAGAGCTGCGTCCCATCGAAGTCGCCCGAACTGGGCAGCGTACCGGAAACGCTCAACCAAACCCCACTTGCGTCGTCGAACGACCAGACTTCAACCCCGCCGTCCGAATTGGCGAACGCGACGTCGCACCCGCCGTCGTTGTCCACGTCGCCGACCGAGAGACCGTCGAGGCCACCAGAAGAGGCAGGCAGCCCGGTGTCCGCCGGCGTGAAGCCGCCCGCACCGTCGCCCAGCCAGATCGAGCCCGTGCCGTGCGCGGCAATCATATCCGCATTGCCATCCCGGTTCACATCGCGGAAGTAGAACTCCATCTGGCTGTTGCCACCGGTGAACCCGAACGACCGGCGCCATGCTCCATTCCCGAGGTTCAGGTAGACATGAATCCCATCATCCGCCCCGAACGATATCCCCCCGACATCAAGGTCGCCGTCATTGTCGATATCGGCGAAGTCGGTCGAGAACATGCCCCAATCCTGACCTTCTTGCGCCATCGAGTCATCCCACGCCGTCCACATCTGGCCTGTGCCATCTCCGAGCGCGACCTCCATCACCTGGTCGCCCAGGTCTACGCCCGAGTAGTTGTGGTGCATCCCGTAGCCGATATCCCACTTGCCGTCCCCGTTCACGTCGCCGACCGCGATGCCTCCGTATCCGAACTCGCCGTACTGAAACACGGTCCAGCCTCCCTGCCCGTTGCCGAACCAGACCATCACTCCGTGCTCCTGGGTGTTGATGTAGGGGCTGCCGTGGTCCCCGATGGAGATGATATCGATGTTGCCATCGTTGTTGACATCGGCGAACTCCAGTTCGGTCCGACCGCCATCAAGCGCCGGGTTGTTCTGGAACCCGCTGGAGCACTCAACATAGCTGAGCCCCATGGCCAGGCCGAATGCGGACAGAGTCGCCAGAGCGACTGCAAGAACGTGACGATTCACGATGACCTCCGTTTCAGGTGCATGCGCCGATACGACCTCGCGTGATTGTAGACCGTCGGGTGTCCGTGTCAAACGGCCCGGCCGGCAG
>JAFGCA010000146.1 GCA_016932895.1 Sedimentisphaerales bacterium
CCTAGTACTACAACGCTACAAGCGTCTCCAGTGACATTTGATTATGTTTTTCAATATGATCCCAATGGCATGTAAGCGGGCGATGGTGCGGCGTCGGTGGCTGCGGGCGGCTTGGGCGTTTCGCTGTTGCGGTAACAGCAATTGCGCACTGGTCTGTTCGGCGTACTTGTGCGAACAGCGGCCGCCCCGAGCCCACAAAGGCGCCAGCTTCGCCGTGGCCGTTCGGACCTGGCAAATTGTTAGGCCCGGGTTTTTCCCCCCGATGTTTCCAACAGAATTCACTGAGAAACACATGACTCAGACAACTCAGAACCAGGTGCCGTTGGATCGAGAGGAATTTACGAACTTCGAAGTGGTCCATCCCCAGTTCCGTCTTGCTGTCCTCGAAAGCTCGCTCAATGATCCAGCGCGTGAACGCCACCCGCAACAGCGTCTCGACCGAAGTCGGTTCCGGCGCATTACTGATGAAATACTTGACCTCGTCATGATTCAAGGCGTTGCGGGCCACCAGCAGATGAAAAGGACGTGTGGGCAAACCCTCTTCATCGGCCAGATAGACCCGCAGCCGCTTGGCTTGCCAAACCATCGGGCCCTTGCTGCCGTCTTTGACGTAATAGTCTTGCCAGGGGATCTTACGCATCAGAGGCGAGTACGCCAGGACGTGGCGGACTTCTACCTTCGGATTATTCTTGACCTTCAGCCGAGGATAGTGACGCCGACGCCCGTGCTTTCGGTCGCGGACGCTGGCCCGATACAGCACGGCCGGCCGCTTTGTCCAGACGGCGAAACTGGTCGGGACTTCTGCCACGTAGTTTTGCCCCAACTGCTCCAATTGTCGCAGAAAGGGCCCTTTCCCGCCGTAGCCTTCATCGAACGTCAGCCAGGCGAAGCGTACGCCGTTGGCCATGGCCCGCTGATATTGCTCCAGGGCGATTTTCCATTTGGGGCGATAGACGACGTCGTCGGGAATACCCGCCTCTCGACAACGCGTGCGGTTGTTGTGCCACGTGTCCTCGGGCAGGTACAGTTCGCCGTCGATCAGGCTGTAGAACTGCGGCGTGGCGTAGCCCAGATGCACGCTCACCACGCAGTTCTCCTTCTTACCGACGGCACCGCAGTGCTGGCGTTGCACGCAGGCGGTCTTGTTGCCTTTCTTGACGAAGCTGGTTTCATCGATAACCCCAACGCTCTGAGGGTGGGCGTGCCGACGGGCGACATACTGCTGGAGACGATCTCGCGCCGCCCGCTCGTCCCAACGAAACAGACTGAGGAACTCCTGCAAGTTCCGAGGTGGCTCGCCCACGGCATCGGCCATCGGCTTGATGCTCTTGCGCGGCAAATCGCTCAGCTGCCCCTCGACATACAGATCGAGGTAGCGTCGGGTCGTGACCCGACCGAAGCAGTCGTCAAACTGGTGCAGAAAACGAGTCAATTCCGGCTTGATCTTCAAAATCGTACTGGCATCCATACCGATGACCTCCCAATAGAAATGCCGTTTCTATTGGATCATCGGATAGAAGCTTAAGTTTTCTTGAGCCTTTGTAGCGTTGTAGTACTAGCCATCTGGGGCAAAACGGGGACCGGCAAAACACTGACCGTGACCTACTTTCTGAACCTGCTGGCCCAGATGTGCTCAGAGAAAAGCATCCCGCTGCGGTACAGCCACGTGGACCTCTCCACCCCGATGCCGTGCTTCCGCGCGCTCAATGATCTGGCCTGCCTTCTCAATGCCAGCAAGCGCTACAAAAAGGGCATATCTCTGGAGGAACTGATGCTCAGAATCGAGGCGGCTCTGGCGCAGTATGAAGGCTATCTCATTCTCTTCGTGGATGAAGTGGACAATCTCAGGCGCGACAAAGACACCTTCATGACCTTCCTCGTTCGCCGCCTGCCCCAGCGGATTCCTGCGCGACTGATCCTGCTCTTCGTCTCCAATCGCCTGGATTGGCCGGACCATCTGGATCCCCGGGTCCGGTCCTTCCTGAAACTCAACGAGATCGTCTTTAAGCCCTATGATGCCGTGGACCTGCAGCGCATCTTGGGCATCAGGGTAGACAAGGCTTTGCACCAAGGGGCGGTAGAGGCAGGGGTAATTGAAAAAGTGGCCGCCCTGGCCAGCCGGGACCACGGAGACGCTCGACAGGCGGTTGCCCTGCTGGCCAAAAGCGCCTACCTCGCCGAGAAGGCGGGGTCCACGATCACCCTGGCGATAGTTGACGACGCCGCCTCGGAGATCGAACAGGACAAGTACATCACCATGATTCGCACCGCCCCGCGACAACTCCAGGCCACGATGGCCGCCGTGATTGAGTGTGTCCAGTGCCGAAGCGGCCAGAAAGGCGATACCGGCGAGGTTTATCAGGTCTACCGCACGTTCTGCCAGAAAGTAGCCCTGCGGCCGCTGACGCGCCGGGCCTTTGGCGACATGCTTAATGAATTAGACATGTACTCGCTGCTGCGAAGCCACGTGATCTCGCGGGGTCGCTACGGTCGAAAGCGAGAGATCACTATCGACCTGCCGGAAGAGTTGACGGGCCGGATCTACACTGAGGTCAAGCGGCACCTCGAGATGTGATCACGGCAGTGGCGCCCGACACCGGAAGCGTCCGAGGATCGATTGGGAGCAACCGTCGAGCCGGCCGCCCCGGGCCCACATCTCTGCCGCCATGCCGCCCTCGAACATACGGTCCTTCTCGGTAACCCAGATGAAGTTAGAAGGCGGCATCTCCCGCACGAGCGAACATATCGCGCTCATCCGTCCCACCGTGTCCGTGAGGAACAGCAGGCGAAAGCCGTTCAGTTGACAATTCCACAGCCGCTCGTAGCGTTTGTACACCGCCGTATCGAAACAGGCCCCGTAGTTGAGGATCTTTTGGCGGATGTCGGTCAGTCCTCGTTTGGGACTCGCTAACGTCTCCGTTCCCAAATCCACCTCCAGAAAGAACAAGAGTGTCTTACCCCCCTGTGCATGACATAGGGAGAACGTCGCGTCCGGTGTGAAGTTGATGACTTCGCCTGCTGCGCTTGGGACCGACACCCGGGAGAACTCCGGGGGTAAGAACGGGGAGTTATGCGCCAGGAACCGGGCCTTCAGTCTGGGAACGACGGTCTCGAGGTACTCGAGGTGAATGCGGGCCCAGTTCAACAAGAGCTGGTGATTCTGACAGCGAAGGCTGTCCCCCGCGATATCTTCATGAGATACTTGAGGGTCGATCAGACCCCGTTCTCTCAGGATCGCCACTGCCGGTTCGGCCAGGGAGATTATGCGCTCGGGTCGGCCCCGGCGTTGCCCCCGGCCGCGGGCGACCTCCATCAAGAGACCCTCGGAGATCAGCTTTCTGATCCTGTCCCGCATCCCTTTCTTGCTGCGCGATAGAAGCGCCGCCAACTGCGGCGAGGTCAGGATGCGGCACTCGGCAAGGGTCCGCAGGATCTCTCCGTCAGCTCGTGTCAGTTTGAATGCCATGATCGACAATTCCTGCCTATCCGTCCCCGGTCGGAGCGACCCGCGCGCTCCTTCTTGCGTACAGCGGCGGAATTGAGTCTGGGGTTTCAGGCGAGAAAAAACCGACAGGCGTCAGTCTCACCGGGCCCGTGTCCCCTGAGCGCGCAGACGATGGCCGATCAACTGATCTGAAATCCTAAGCTCTGTCGAACCGCTAAGGACCATAGAACCAAAGGACACTCAACTCAACAAACACTGGATGGTGATACAGGATGACGAGAACAGACCCGAGCGACGGCTGGCCCGAGCGACCAAACACCTTCCCCAATTTGATGACACCACCCGAAGCGGCGATGTTTCTGCGTCTGGATCAGACAGGTCACACACCGGAAAGCGCCCGCCGAACGCTGGACTATTGGCGCGATAGAGGAGAGCTGAGAGCCACCAAATATGCACGCCGGGTCTGGTACCTCAAAGGAGAACTGGAGGCGTTCTTGGCCAACAAGACGGAACGCCATTAGGCCCTCCCACTGTGATTCGTGAAAGAGAGGATTTTCCGCTTGCGCTCTTGGCCAATCGGACATATATTGGCCACTGGGTCAGTCGTCCGTGATGGCTGAGAGGTCCTACGAGGACCAGGAGGTTATATCATGGCGACTGAAAAAGTTGGTATCTATCGCAAATACCATGGACCGATTCCGAAAGATGCAAGCGGCAAACCCTTGCCCAAGAGCGAATGGCCGAAGAGGCGGCCCTTTCGTTGGGCGGCGCGCTGGTTTGGCACTGGCGGAAGACGGTTCAGCAGGAGCTTCAAGAGCAGAAAGGAGGCGCAGCGGTTTGCCCAGACCAAACAGGCGGACGTTCATGGCGGAGCGGGAGATCCACCGCCGAAGATCAACCTCAAGGATTTTGTCAAAGAGCACGAGAAGCTCATGCGCGGCAATGTCGCGCCGAGCACATTGCGAATGCAGCTGACCGCCATGAAATCGTTGGCGCAGATTACGGGCTGGCGCATGCTGATGAACAAGGTCAACACTCGAGATGTGGAAGCCTGGCGGGCGCAACGACGCCAGCAAGGGATCGCCGCAGCGACGGCCAATCGCGAACTGCGAACGCTCAAACGGGTCTTCAATATCGCGGTGGAGCGAGGGTATTTGGCCGAAGAAGAGAATCCCTGCCGAGCGCTTTCGGCCATCAAGGTCACGCGGAAACGGCCGCCGTACTGCAGCCCTCAGCAGTTTGCGTCTCTGTACGACTCGGCACCGGACGCCTACTGGAAGGCCTTTGTGACGACATTGTACTGTACGGGCCTGCGACTCCAGGAGATGCTCAATCTCACCTGGGACGACATTGATTTTCAGCAGGGCGCTGTTCACGTCGCCCGCAAGGATCGACACGATATGGTCCAGGCGTGGCAGCCCAAAGATCATGAGATGCGCACCATCCCCCTGCCCAGTCAGGCGACAGGTCTGTTAGCATCATGGCGTTCGCAGGCAGCCGAGGATTGCCCTTATGTTTTCATGGGGCAACAGCGATGGGATTACTATCGCGCTCAGACGGCTCTGGGGCAGTGGCGTGAGGGTCAAGACCTAGTCAACAACGTCTTGCGTCGCTTCAAGACGCTCTGCCGCCGCGCCGATATCGGATCCTACTCCCTGCACGACATGCGCCGTTCCTGCATCACCAACTGGGCTCGGGACCTGCCGATCCATGTCGTCCAGCAACTGGCCGGACACAGTGACATGCGCACCACGCAGACGTATTACCTCAGC
>JAFGCA010000147.1 GCA_016932895.1 Sedimentisphaerales bacterium
ACCATACGTTTGCCGCTGTGAAATGGCGCATCGCCGAAGTCAGCGCCGGGGCCCGTTACGAAGAGCCCGCCGCGGGGCAGGTCATCGCGCCCGAAGAATCGCAGTGGAAGTACTTCAAGGGCACGCAGGAACCGTCGGCCGGCACGGGCCTGTGGCGCCAGGTCGGTTTTAACGATTCCTCCTGGTTGCAGGGCCAGAGCGCGATCGGCTACGGAGAAACATTCGTCCGGACCTCGCTGGACGACATGCGCGGCAGCTACAGCACGATCTATCTGCGCCGGAAATTCGAGCTGGCCGGCCTGGCCGACATCGGGCAGTTGACCGTGGAAGTGAAGTTCGACGACGGGGTCAACGTCTGGATCAACAACACCAACGTCGTCAGTGACAACGTCCCCGGTGTGGATCTGCCCTACGATGCAGTGACATCCAACCGGACGGAGAGCCATGAGTTCACTTCCTACGTCGTCGCCGAACCGGCGGATGTGCTCGTGGAAGGCACGAACGTCATCGCCGCCCAGGTCGTCAACCAGTCGATCGGCAGCAGCTCGGACTGCTTCTTCGACCTCCGCCTGACGGCGCGCGAGCCGCAGGAAGAGCCGCAGGAGCCCGTTCCGCCGCGCGAGCGGACCCCCGGCAAGTATGAGATCGACGCTCTCTGGGAAAGTCCCGAGATCGACCGGTTCACCGACGCCGTTCGCATACCGGCCAGCGTCGTCGAGCCCGGCGGGACGTACCGGGTCCGCTGCCGGATGAAGGACAATACCGGCCGGTGGAGCCACTGGTCGGCGCCGCTCCAGTTCGTCGCCGGCGAACCGATGGCACAGGCGACGCCGGTGGACCTGCGCATCACGGAGCTGATGTACAACCCGGCCGCGCCGCCGGCAAGCGACCCTACCGACAAAGACGATTTCGAATTCGTCGAGCTGCAAAACGTCGGCGCCGAAACGCTGGACCTGAGCTCCGTATCATTCGCCGAGGGCATCGCCTTCGATTTCAAGGACGGCGCCGTGACCGCGCTGGCCCCGGGGGCGTTCGTCCTGGTGGTCAAGAACGTCCCAGCGTTCGAGTCGCGATACGGCTTGGGCCTCTCGCACCTCATCGCGGGCGAATACTCCGGCAAGCTCTCCAACGGAGGCGAGAACATCACGCTGGTCGATTTCTGGGACGGAACGATCCTCGCATTCGAGTACCGCGACGACTGGTACGACGAAACCGACGGACAGGGATACTCTCTGACGGTGAAAGACCCCTTCGGCACGGACCCTCGCGACTGGGGAGCCGAGACGACCTGGCAGCCCAGCATAGACGCGGGCGGCTCGCCCGGAATGTAATAGGAGCAAGAGGATTATGCGATTCTTTGCAGCACTTGGCGCCGTGATGCTGTTGGCGATTTCCCCCCTGGCGACGGCCCAGGATGCCCCGGTCATCAGCGAGTTCATGGCGATCAACACGAGCAGGGCGCCGCTCTCCCGCGGCGAGCTGCTCGACGAGGACGGACAATCGTCGGACTGGATTGAAATCTACAATCCCGCCGAGACGACGGTGAATCTCGAAGGCTGGTTCCTGACCGACGATGCCGACGACCTGACCAAATGGGAATTTCCCTCCGTGGCGATTTCGGCCCGCGGATTCCTGCTGGTCTTCGCCTCGGGCAAGGACCGCAGCGACCCGGAGGGCGAGCTGCACACGAATTTCCGCCTGAGCGGCGCCGGCGAGCTCCTGGCCCTTGTCGAACCCGACGGCGTGACGATCGCCCACGGCTTTGACGAGTATCCCCAGCAGTTCGCCGGCATCGCCTACGGACGCACGGGCGATGCGATTATCAGCGTGACGCAGACCGAATTGATTCCCGAACAGGCGGAGGCGACGGCGTTGATCCCAGCCGATGACGCACTCGGTGCGGCCTGGACCGGCGTGGACTTTGACGATTCCGCCTGGCTCGGCGGCACCACCGGCATCGGCTACGACTACGCCGGCCTGGTGGGACTCGACGTGGCGGCCATGCGCAATGTGAGTCCGTCCGTATACGTTCGCGTACCGTTTGACGTTGCCGACGCCTCGGAGATCGACGAGCTTGTCTTGCAGATGAAGTACGAAGACGGTTTCGCGGCCTACCTCAACGGCCAACTCGTGGCGACCGCCAACGCGCCGCCGGCCGAGCAGCTCGCCTTCGATTCTCTCGCCACGGCCAACCGGCTCGACCTCGATGCGGTCGAGTACCTGGAATTCGATCTAAGTGACAGCCTGGACGCGCTGAGAACCGGGCGTAACGTCCTGGCCCTGCACGGGCTCAACGTGACGCTGTCCAGTTCCGATCTGCTGGTCCTGCCCCGGCTCGTCGGCACCGAGACCGAGACGGCGGCCGCCGCCGACGTGACGGAGGGCTACTTCACCGAACCGACCCCGGGCGGCGTCAACAGTTTCGTCCTGGCGCAGCTCGGTCCGGCCGTCTCGGACGTGACGCACAGCCCCAGCCGGCCGATGACCTTCGAGGACCTCGTCATCACCGCCCGCGTGGAGCCGACCCGCGAACCGGTCGGCGCCGTGTGGCTTTCGGTGCGCATCAACCACTGGATAGAGAACATCTTCACGCTCGGAGAAATGCTCCCCATGGCCGACGACGGCACGGGCCCGGACGCCGTCGCGGGCGACGGGGTGTACTCGGCCGTGATCTCGTCGCAGTTCTTTCAGCCCGGCAATATGGTGCGCTGGTTCGTACTGGCCACCGACGAGCAGGGCCGCTCGACGCGAGCCCCGCTGTTTCTGGCGCCGGACGATGCGCCCGAATACTACGGTACCGTCGTGCAAGACCCGACGCTGAGCAGTGATTTGCCCGTTCTCTACTGGTTCACCGAGGAGCCCGCCGCCGCCAATACGCGCAGCGGGACGCGGGCGTCGGTCTTCTTCGACGGCGAGTTTTACGACAACGTGTTCGTGCGCCGGCGCGGCGGCTACACCGCCAGCGACTCGCAGAAGTTCGTTTTCAACAAGGGTTTCCGGTTCCGCTTCTCCAACGAGCACGAGCGCGTGCAGGAGTTCAATCTCAACGAGCGCGGCTCCGATTCCAGCTATCTCCGGCAGAGCCTCGCCTTCGAGACAATGCGCAACGCCGGCTGTCCCTCTTCGCTGTCTTTCCTGATGCTCTCGGTCCTCAACGGCGACGTGGACCGCGTCGGCATCTTCATCGAGCAGGTGGACGAAGAGTTCCTGACGCGCAACGGCTTCGACCCGGACGGCGCGCTCTACAAGTTCGTGCAGCGCTCTTCGATCGCGCCGGTCTTCAGCGATACGAGTACGGGCATCGAGAAGAAGACGCGCAAGCACGAAGGCCTGTCCGACATCGCCGCCGTGGTGACCGGTTTGAACGCCTCGACCGAGGAGCAAAGAAGGAACTTCGTGTTCGACAACTTCAACCTCCCCGAGATGATGAGCTATCTCGCGGGGCGGTGCCTGCTGCAGGATACCGACGACATTCGCAAGAATTTCTACTTCCACCGTGACACCAACGGCAGCGGCGAGTGGTCCATCTTCCCGTGGGACAAGGACTGGACCTTCGGCGTCGTCGGCGACGGGTGGATCTACACCACGCATCCCTTCCTCGGCGCCGATTCCCATCCCAAGAACGACGCGCGGCAGTGGAGCATCTACTTGAGCGTGATGTACCACTTGCCTGAGACGCAGGAGATGTTTCTACGGCGGCTGCGGACCGTGATGGATGAGTTGTTGCAGCGCCCGGGGACGCCCGCGGGACGCCTGCTGTTCGAGAATCGCATCGATGAAATGTTAGCCTCGGCCCAAAGTCACCTTCCCGGTTCCGTCAGCGGCGCCGTGAGCTCGCTGAAGAACTACTTCCCCCCGCGCCGGTCGCAGTTGTACGTCGATCACAGCATCCACAACACGACGAATCCGCCCGTCGGCGG
>JAFGCA010000148.1 GCA_016932895.1 Sedimentisphaerales bacterium
ATACTACATGCAGTGCTCGCGCAAGTCCTTTTCCTAAAATGGCTTACAAAATATATGCGTGACACGCAACTCACTGACTGGAAACGGTACTAGTCATTGATATGCATGAGTCCTCCAATTCCGATTCTAGGGAGTCAGGGTTCCGTGAAACTCGAAAGCCGTTGTTCCCTTCAAGAGCGGTTGCCCCAGGGGATCGAGCATGGGGTTGCCGTCATCATCCAGGACCATTTCGAACATCATGGTTCCGTGTGCTGCCATTCTCCCATGAACCCCCTCAAAGCATCCAGCAGACTCCACCACGGTCATGTTTGCGACGAGTTGCTTGAGCATGTTGTCTGCCGTCGGAACCAGTATGGACTGGTCTTCCGTGACCAACATGCCAACCTCCAAGCCTTCATCGTAGAAGGTGAAACGATGCGAGGATTTCGCGTGAACGGCGCCGCTATCCATCTGCTCGGGCATACCCAACAGAACCGTTTCGGTGGCGACGTAGTACTGTTTCACATCGGTCACAACCGATCCTCCACCTGAAAAGGTATCCCCCATGACCCCTGCAGTAATCCCCGTTCCCTCCAGTAAGATTCTTCCTGGATGCGTCTGAACACTCTGGCTCAGACAAAAACCTGAAATGCAAATCGCTATGATTGTGACTATCACTGTCTTCTTCATCTTACGTTCCTTTCAAAAAGAGTGACCAAGCTTTCTACGGTTTGACGGCGCGGCTGTAGATGCGGACGTCATCGATGAGACCGGTGAAGAAGGTACCGGGCGACATAAACTTGCCGCAACCGATACGCAGGCCGCCGTCGCAGCCGGCCAGGGCGACATCGGATTCTTCGGCGACGAGGACGTCGTCCACGTACAGCCTGCGAACCGAGCCGTCCCACGCAAAGGCCAGGCGATGCCAATCGTCGTCAGCAATGCCCACATCGGAAGACAACGGATAGCTCTGCCGGCTTCCGCTCTTGAGCTCGGTCGTGAGCGCACCGGTGGCCGGGTCCAGTGCGAGCCAGTTGGCTCCCGCCTGCTGTGATACTATACCCTGGCCGGGCGCGCCGCCCTTGACCCAGGCCAGCACGCCGAGCGGTCCTTCTGACGGGTCAAACACGAAGTCGGCGACGACGACGGTGGTACCGTCACATTCCAGCGCTCCGTCCACTGCGCCGCCGGTGGGCTGCCACGCCGGGACGCCGACCACGATGCCGTCGTGACCGCCCACACTGTCGGAGGCGACCATGCCTTCGGTTTCGTCCAGCGCCCAGTGCGCCACCAGTGTCGGGTCGTTCAATGGGCTGCCGATGTAACCGGCCAGAACCAGTAAGTCCCGGGCATCCACGGTACCGTCACCGAACGGCGGCGGTGCGATGTCGGCCACCAGTTCGTCTTGGCCCCACAATTCGGCCATGATGGCAACCTCTCTGCCATCGATCTTTCCATCTCCGCTGAAGTCGAGCACCGGGGTGATGGGCAGTTGCCGGAAGTCAAAACCTCCGGGGCCTCCGGACCGGTACGAAATGAAGAACAGTGTCGGGCCGCCCGCCCAGAAACAGGGACACCCGTCGCCGGAAGACGAATTTACGCTCGGTCCAAGATTAACCGCTGACCGCCAAGTATCCATGACGGAGTTTCTGGTTGCGACGTACAGGTCATGAGAGCCGGAGCCTCCCGGCCGCCCCCATGAAGCGAAGAAGAGCGTCAGGCCGTCGGCGGAGAGACTGGGGTCGGCATCGTCGTCGCCGCTGTTTATGGCCGGACCGAGGTTGACCGGTGCGGTCCACGGACTGTCGGTATCAGGGCGTGTGCTGACCCACAGGTCGAGGGTTCCCGAGCCACCCGGCCGATTCGAGGCGAGATACAGGCTCAATCCGTCGGAAGAGATGCAGGGGGACCGCTCGTCGGCAGTGCTGTTGACGACCGAGCCGAGGTTCGTCGGCGTGCCCCACTCGCTCTCGGCGCTCGGACGGGTCACCATCCAGAGATCCTGCCCACCCATCCCACCGGGACGCAACGGCCGCGCGATGGTCGAGGCGAACATCTCGGAAAAGAAGAGCGTCAGGCCGTCGGCGGAAATACTCGGGTAACCCTCGGACGCGCTCGTATTCACCGATGGGCCGAGATTCACCGGTTCGCCCCAGGGCTCGTCCACTGCGTCGCGAGTCACCATCCACAGGTCGTCGCTTCCGTAGCCACCGGGACGCGCCGAACTGAAAAAGGTCTGCAGTCCGTCTGCTGAGACACTCATACTCCAATCGTCAGCCGGGCTGTTGAAGGGAGCCCCCAGGAGTTCGGGCTGACCCATGACGAAATCCGCGCTGGCTGCATGGACACACAACAGCACGCCGGCCGTGACACACCACACCACTTGTGATTTCGATACTCTAACGCGACTCATCTTTTTCCTCCTACATCAAACTCAAAGTCAAAATCGCCGGTTTTGGCTTACTCTCTGTAACAGCGGGAAAACCAGCGTGACATGACGCACTCTTGCGTGTTTTTTTCGAATTTGCTATAATTTGCACAACGCCTTTTCCGGTTGGGAGTTAACGAGCCTTGGACGTTGGAATTGTGCAAAAGACGCGGCAGTTGGTCTCGCAGGCCCAGAACGGCGATGCGTCAGCGCTGGGTCAATTGTGCAGCGTATACGGCGAGCGCGTCCGTCGGATGGTCAGGCTTCGCATGGCGCCGGAGCTTCGCAGCCAGCTCGAGTCGATGGACCTGGTCCAGGACGCCTTGATTGCCGCCGTGGGAGGGTTGAACAACTTCACGTATCGTCACGAAGGGGATTTTCTGCGCTGGCTCTCGCAAGTGGCGGAGAATCGGATTCGGGATCATGTGGACCGCCTGCACGCCGCCAAACGCGACGTACGCCGACAGGTCCGGGTCTCCGATCGGCCGGGGTCGCTCAGGGACGGACTGCGACGTCAAGTCATACCTATGGTGACCACTACGCCGAGCGCGGTGCTAGTCCGCAGCGAAGAGCTGAACCGCCTCGAACGGGCGATGGACCGCCTCAAGGACGAATACCGCGAGGTCCTTCTGCTGGCCAAGATCGAAGGCCTTGCCCACAAGGACATCGCCGAGCGGATGAACCGCAGTGCCGCGGCGGTGGCCAAGCTGCTCTCTCGTGCCATCGTGGCGCTGGCCAACGAGTTTGAGAGTCTTGCATGACGGATGCCACCGACAAACCGCAGAACGCCCTCGATGAGGCAGCGCGAGAATTCGTGGAGGCCCAGTTGCGGGGCGAGCAGCCCGACCTCAACGAGTTCGTCAAGGGCTGGCCGGGACAAGAGCTGCAGCTCAAGGCCAAGGTCCGAAGCTGTCAACAGGTCGGCGCACTGCTGGATTCCCTGCGATGTGTGGACGCCGGTGAATTCGACAGCATCGGTGATCCGGATCTCGTGGGCCGCAAAGTCGGACCCCTCGATGTCTTTGAGGTCGTGGGACGCGGCGGAATGGGGGTCGTCTACAAGGCGCGCGACACCAAGCTCGGCCGCGTCGTGGCCGTCAAGACAATGCCGCTACATCTGGCGCAGGACGCCACCGCCCGCGCCCGCTTTCGACGCGAAGCCGAGATTCTCGCCTCTTTGAGCCATCCGCACATCGGCGTCATACACGACATCGTCGAGCAGGACGACGGCAGTTGTTATCTGGTGCTGGAATACGTGCCCGGCGTCACGCTGTCCGAGCGTCTGCGCGAAGGCCGGCTGTCGCCGAAAGAGACGCTACGTATCGGCGCTCAGATCGCCGGGGCGTTGGCGGCCGCCTACGATCAGGGGGTGATTCACCGGGACCTCAAGCCCGGCAACGTCATCCTGGACGGCGACGGCAACATCAAGGTCCTCGATTTCGGGATCGCCAAGGCAGCACGAACCACCGGCGACCGTAGCGGCACCGCGCTCACGCAGCACGGCCACTTGCTGGGCACACCGGCCTACATGAGCCCGGAACAGGCGCGGGGTCTGCCCATCGATCATCGCACCGATGTGTGGGCCTTCGGCTGCGTGCTCTATGAGATGCTCGCGGGCAAGATCGCTTTTGAAGGCGGAACGGTTTCCGACACCATCGCGCACGTACTGGAACGGGACCCGGACTGGACGGCGTTGCCGCCTGATCTTCCTCACAACGTGGCGGTGCTGCTGCGCCGCTGCCTGGAAAAGGAGCCGCACAATCGCCTTCAGCACATCGGAGACGCCGCGGTCGAGATTCGCGAAACGCTGAGCCCGCCGTCGCTGGCGCCTCCGCTGCCAGCCGCCGCGCCCGGCGCAGGGCGTTTGGCCCGGGTTCTGCCAATCACCGCGTCGCTGGTGTGCCTGATCCTGGGAACGGTCGCCGGCGCTCTGCTGTGGCGGAGCATCGCGCCTAACGAGAAAGCCGAGCCGGTCCTTGCCGCCAGCTTCGTCGTTGACCGCGGGACCGCCTATCCGGGCCTGAGTCTGTTCTTTCCCGCGCTGGCGCTTTCCCCGGACGGCTCGATCCTGGCGTACGTAGCCGAGGATACGGACGGACGGCGACGAGTCTTCGTGCGGCCTCTCGACGGGTTCGATGCTCGTGCGCTGGAAGGGACCGAGGGCGCGGTCAGCCCCTTCTTCTCGCCCGACGGGCAGTGGATCGCCTACGACGACCACCACAGTCGTAAGCTCAAGAAGGTGGCGATCGACGGCGGCGTACCGGTCACATTGGCCGATGCGCCGGACTTTCGCGGCGGCACCTGGACCGCCGGCGGTGACATTATTTTTGTGCCGGAGGTGGACGACGGCCTCTACCGTATGCCCGCTTCAGGAGGCACGCCGGAAAGGATGACGACACCCGACCCAAACAAAGGAGAGCGGCGACATCTGTGGCCGCAAATCTTGCCCGACAATGACAGCGTGCTCTTTACCTGTATCGGTTCGCCCCGGCGCTTTGAGGTTCTGAGTCTGGGCACGGGCCGACGGCATGCCTTGATGGACGGCGGCGGCTTCGCTCATTACGACAGCTCAACGAGGCATCTTCTCTACGCTCGGGATTGGTCGCTGTACGCAGTGCGTCTTGACGTGGGTCGACTCCGCGTCCAGGGGCCGCATCGCATGGTGGCCTCCGAGGTCTGGCAGTCCAGCGCGGGAACATCACAGTTCGCCATCGCGGCCAACGGTATTCTGGCGTATATCCCCGGCAAGTGGGATACGCGCAAGCTAAGGCCCGTCTGGGTGACCCGTGATGGTCGGCAAGAACCGCTGGCTCTGCCGCCGCACAATTATCAAGACGTGCGCATCTCACCGAACGGAGACAAAGTCGCCCTCTGTTCGTATGCCAGCAGCACCCCTCACATCTGGGTCTATGACAAGAACCGCGGGACTACGACTGATATCACCGGCGAGCAAAGGAGCTTCGATCCCACGTGGGCCGGCGGCGATCCCGACACCCTGTTCTATGGCACGCCGAACGGCCTCGCTAGCTGGTCGACAGAGGGCCAGACGCCGATGCGCTGGGGCCGCATACCGTATTTCCGAAAGCTATGCGACTGCTCGCCGGATGGGCGAAACCTTCTCATCCAGTTGGATGATCCGAACGGTTTTCAAGGCTGGCACGATCTCTGGACGGTGGCCTCGGCTGACGGCAACGACCCTCAACCGGTTCCGTTCGAACGCACCCACCACAAACAGGCGCGGGCCGTTTGGTCGCCCTGCGGTCGGTGGATCGCCTACGAATCCGATGAAGCGGGCCGGCATGGGGTCTATGTGAAACCTTATCCGGGCCCCGGCGCCAGGGTGGCCGTCAGTCCCGAGGGCGGGCGCGAGCCGTTATGGTCCCCCGACGGCAAGGAGTTGTACTATCGACACAAAGGCAGGATGATGGCGGTACAGATCGAGACAAAATCGGATTTCAAGGTCGTGTCGATCGAGCCGCTCTTCGACGACGTGTACTACAGTTGCATCATGTCCAAGACCTGCGACATTGGTCCCGACGGCCGCTTCCTGATGCTGGCCGACCCCCACGCCTCCGAACAGTCGCAGATTCGCGTCGTCCTTCATTGGCCCGATCTGCTCCAACGCCGCTCTCCCCAGACCAGCAGCCCGTAACCCGCAAGCGGAGAAACCCACAGGGGAGCGACACAACACCGCACACTGTACTACTAACCTCAAACATCGTTAACTTTCTGACATAGATTCGATGCGTGTCGATATAACCTCCTATTCTCGAAGTAGTTACGGAGAGGTCATGAAACGGAGTTTTTGGTTGCGGTCAAGCGTAGCGAGGCCGCGCTGGGCTATTGAAAGAAGAAGTGAAATGGCCTGATGTTGCCTCAAATGTCCGTCGAGTAGGCGTACGATAGCTCTCTCACGTAGGCATGCTTTGTATTCTCTGTTGCTCCTCGCTTTCGCCGGAGGAGTGCC
>JAFGCA010000025.1 GCA_016932895.1 Sedimentisphaerales bacterium
GGGATTCGCTTGCGTCCGGGACGGCGGAGGACGCCGGCTGGTCGGTCGCTCGACGGGGGCGAAAGCCAACGACGTCTCAAGCCAGTTGCCGCAGCTACAGCCTCCGCCGCCTTCGGGCAGAAGGACCATGCCCTCGGCCGCGATCGTACTGAGCCAGCAACTGGGACGCAGATTGTACCAGCTTGTGACCTTTTCGCTGGCGATGTCCCACAGCGCGATGCGCCGGGACTGGCCCCGATAGAGCAGCGCATGCTTCGTGCCGCAGTAGGTGGCGCAGCCTTCATGACGTCCCATGGACGAGGTGATGCGCTGCCCCGTCTGGAGGTCGTAGCCGCACGGTTCGAGAAAGACCTTGTCTTGAAACACGACGGGATGTTGCATGTGACCGCCGTGGTTGTTGTTGGGCCAGTTGTGGCTCGCCTGCCAGAGGAGCCCGCCGGTTTGAGGGTCGAGCTTATACAGATGGTAGGTGCCCGCTCCGGAAGAGGCGATCACGATGGCATTGTCCGTACAGGCCAGGAAGAAGACCACGATGCCATCGGCCGTATCAATCGGCGTCTGCCAGCGAGGGATTCCCGTTTGCCGGTCCAGCGCCACCAGATACTGATCGGACCACAGCGCCGCGTCGTTGAGCCGACGCGTATTCGCCTTTCGGGCCGCTTCGTTGCGCGACTCCACGAAGAAGACCGTCTCCCCACTGACGGCGATAGTCGTGTTGATGATCGGCCCGTTGGTCCAGGCCCAGCGCAGTTGCCCATTATCGAGATTGTACGCGAAGAGGGCATCGCTGCAGACCTTGTCGGTGCCGTAGCCGCTGGTTCGGTCGTACCAGGAGTCCCCGCCCCAGAAATCCGTGTAGACGGTGTTCTTGGCAACGGCGCTGCCCAGGAGAACGCGGTCCGCACGGGCGACGTAGCCCCAATCGTACTCTGAGGCGGCGTAGTCCGGGGGCAGCTCGAAGACCCGCTCGAGAAGCCCGTCGTAGTGTTCGATCACCCAGCATTTCTCTTTGACCGCCACGTACAGAGAGGCTGCGTCGGTGCACCAGTTGCTCGCGTCGCGTGGAAGATTGACTCTTCTCAGGTTTGGGATTTCGAGGGACCAGAGGATCGTGCCGTTGTACGAGTCTACGCCCACCATGCGGTTCATTCCCTGGTGGAAGAGCTTTCCCTCGACCGCCAGCGGGGCCGGCATGCGCGGGTTGCGGTCCATACCGAAATCGGCGCCCGGATTGCCCAGCCACTGGACCTGCAGATCGTCGGTGCTCGAAGCGCCGCCGAGATCAGCGCCACTGTCAGCCGTATTGCCCGCGTCGCCATACTGATGAGTCCACGAGCCCGGGGCGGACGGGGGCTCCTTTTGCACGTGATAGAAGAAACCCGCCGACGTCTGCACTGTCTGGAAATCAATGGCTGAAGCCTGTAACCACGCCTGCACTGCCTCGGCAGCCTCCGGCAAACAGCAGAGGACGGCGGCCCCGCCGCGCGGTCTCAGGAGGCGGGCCATCTCGACAGCTTGTCCCGGACATTGCTCGGACACGAGCATGCGCTCGGACACGACGAGGTTGGCGAACTGACTCGGAAAGGGCAGTTTGGCCAGGCTGGCGGCATGATGCACCGAGATTCGGGCTCCATAGACCCCGGCTTTGTAGAGCCGGTCGCGCACCGCCGCCACGACGTCGGGATCTTCATCCAGCCCGATGACGGTCAACTCGGTGTGGGCGGCCAGCTCGTACGCGAGGGAACCGTCCACCAGGCCCCAGACAAGACAATATCCTCTCCTCGCGCCCGTCTGCGACAGAATCTCATCACACACCTCCGCGGGAAGATTGGGCCCGAGCGCGCCGTCTGAAAACTCGATGTCCTCGGGCATGGGCGGCACACTGTAATTCAGAGCTGTATCGAGCTCATAGGTCTCGCCTGTCTCCACGACGTCGCCGGTGCCAACCTTGATGCGATAGGCATAGATCTCGTTCGGCAAGAGCCCCGTGAGGATCATTGCGTGACGTTTCTTGGGCCGGTCGTCCTCCAGGCGGCTGTCCAGACTGCCTCGGTGCGGCCCGCGCAGCTCGATGGTCGGGGAGTATTTCGCATCCGGTCCGGCCGGACCGTACTCCAGAATCGACGCACACTCACTTGTCGTCCACCAGGACACCTCCGCCGTCGATGGCGTGAGATACCGAACAAAGGGACCAAGCTCCAACTGCAAAGGCACCACCTGCGGAGGGCTGGGCACGCCGTAGTTTTCCCGGATCTGCCCGATCTCCAGCGCCTCGGCGTATAGCGCCACTTCATGAAGCTGCCCGTTCAGGGGGAAGAACTCGTTGTCGTCCTTGTAGGCACCGATGGTGAAGAAGGCGTGTTCGGGGTAGTCGATCGGGCCTCGCATGCGTTTGCTGCTTTCGAGCTCGCCGTTAACGTAGAGATGGAGCATGTCGCCATCGTACGTCCCGACGACGTGATACCATTGCTCCGGCCGGAACTCGGTCTTGCCCGCGAGATACGGCAGCTTGCCCTCGGTGGAAACCGACACCGTGAACGTCGTGTTGTTATAGCCCAAAAGCCATCCCTTCTCGTACGCCCCGTTGTCCTGGAGATACCCGACGATTCCGCCCCAGGTCAGCCCGGAGTTCAGGTTCACCCACGCTTCCAGGGTGAGACTCTCCTTGGGCAGGAGGCTCTCGGGGGGATTCTCGACGGTCAGGAAAACGCTCTGCCCGTCGAGCATCAGAGCCGGGAACGCTCCGCTGTCGAACTGACCGGGACCGTGGAGTTCCGCGCGGCATCCGGCGATGTCGTCAAGCAGGACCTGCTCCTGCATCGCGTCGGCGGCGAAGAGCCAGCGCGCCACCGGATCGATCTCCGCACCGAGCAGGGCCGCCGTGTTGAAGAGTAATGCCGTAGCAATCGTCAAAGGAGCTGTCGGAAGGAAAGCCGATTTCATATTTCGTCCACGTCAAAGCCAGAGTAATTCGTGTATCAGCGTGATTTCCCGTTCCCGGTGAGACCTGCACGTTTCCCGTGGACCTTTCGGCCACGCCTCGCGCTGATCTCCACGATGCCGCTGGGAATCGCGTCTTCGGTGCCGTCGGAACCAGTCGCCAGCGGACTCTATGATAGTGCATCATGGTCCGAATTGGTAGTCACCGAACCGCTTTTCGCAGGACTATCGAGAACGACAAGGCTCACGGACGAACAGGGGTGATTTGTGTTGACGGACTAATCGCAGTTGTCACAACAAGTTACGGCGTTGGCACGAAAGCGGGACCGGCCTCTTCACGACGGCCGGAAATTCTGTTGCACAACAAGCTTTTTTGCTGTAGAATGCACATTTGATACGGCTCCTGTTCCACCGGCGTCGTTTCGAAGATCTCATGCTTTCGCATGTGCCGGTCGAGCGGTCCCGGGGTTGTGCGGTGGCTTACAAACGGAGGCCTTGACGCGATGTGTTTCGCCGGAAACGTGGAAGCAGGTCCCTTTCTCTCCCAAGCCCTCTCCTCGTCCATTTTTCCCTAGCGGTCGTCTTTTGTCTGGAAGGAGGTCGGTGGATGGGTAGCGCGACTCGTGTGGATATGAGAGGGACACTGTAGACGGCGGGCCCGCGCGGAGCCACATCGATAGAATGACGCAGAGGCACAGCGGAGACGCGTGTGCTTTGCAGGTGGACCAAGCGGCAGCAGCATTTGTAAAACTCGTTTTTAAGGAGGACAGCCATGCGTTACAAATTCATCTCTTTGATTGGGGTGATGGTCCTGTCGAGCCTGGGCCATGCCCAACTTCCCGGCCCCATCGGATACTGGCCGTTCGATGGCGACACGCTGGACCAATCGGGTCTCGGAAACGATGCCACTCTCGAAGGCGACCCGGAGTTTGTCGATGGTTTTGTGGGCCAGGCAATCTTTCTCGACGGCGACGATTACGTAACGATGGACGGGGTCGCCGACGACGTGGTGAATAACGACATCACCATGAGCGCCTGGGTCAAGACGACCGACACGGGGGACTGGTTTTCCGTCAACACCGGCGGGGGCGGCAACGTGGCCCTGTTTGCCACGGAAAATCAACGGGCCGCAATGTATGAAGACGGCCCGGGCTATCAAGGTCACTCGACCACGATCGTCACCGACGGGGAATGGCACATGCTCACGTATGTGAGACAGGGCAACATCGGGTACGTCTATGTGGACGGTTTGCAGGAAAACAGCCACGAGGCCAACTTCACCCTCAGCGCCGATGACCGCTGGTCCCTCGGACAGGAATGGGATACCGATACCCCGAGCGACTTTCTCACCGGAACGATTGACGAAGTCTATGTTTATAGCGTTGGCCTGACCGAGGCGCAGGTCACGGAGTTCTTCAACAGTGCGGCGGCATCACCAGCGGCCTGGAACCCCCACCCTGACGATGAGGCCGCGGAGGTTGCGACGGAGGCCGATCTGAGTTGGGCACCAGGGATTGGCGGGGTCTCCCACGACGTCTACCTTGGCGTGAAGAAGGCTGATGTGGCCTCCGGCGCGGGCGATACCTTCCAGGGGAACCAAACCGCGATGAGTTTCGATCCCGGGACCCTTTTGCCCGGCGCGACCTACTACTGGCGGATTGACGAGGTGGACGCGGCCGGCACGACGACCGCCGGGGATATCTGGAGCTTTACCACCGTGGATTATCTCGTCCTCGACGATTTCGAGAGCTACACCAACGAGATCGGCTCCCGCGTGTTCGAGAAATGGATCGACGGCATTGGCTTCACCCAGCCGGAACCGGGCAATCCGGGCAACGGCACCGGGGCAGCGGTCGGCCACGACATCTGGACCATCGGCAGCCCGTATACGACGATCGTGGAGACCGCCAACGTCCACGGCGGCAATCAGGCCATGCCGGTCTATTACGACAACAGCGGGCCGGCGGCGATCTCGACGGTCGCGCGTACCTTCGAGTCGCCGAAGGATTTGACCGTGCAGGGATTGGAGGGCCTGACGCTGTGGTATCAGGGCCAGCCGGGCGCCGTGGGCGGTCTGGCCTATGACGCGGCGAGCCAGACCTACACCATGACCGGTAACGGCACCGACATCGGCGAAAATTCCGATCAATTCCACTTCGCGTATAAGCCCCTCAACGGTGACGGAACCATCATCGCACGGATCGACAGCATCGAGAACACCAACCCCTGGGCCAAGGCCGGCATCATGATTCGCGAGACCTTGGACCCGGACTCGGTTCACGCAATGGCAGGAGTTAGCCCTTCGGGTCGCGCGGGATTCGTGTTTCGGGTCGGCACCGCCGGGGGCTCGCAGGTAACGGCCACGGCCCAGGACAGCATCAGCCTGCCCCACTGGGTGAAACTGACGCGCCAAGCCGGTCGGTTCAGCGCCGAGCATTCGGCCGACGGTGTGAACTGGATGCCGGTGGAAAGCTCCGATCCACAGGATCCGTCGCAGTTCAGCATTCCGATGGCCGGCAACGTGTTCGTCGGCCTGGCCGTTACGGCGCACCGCACCGACGGGGCTCCCTGTGCGGCGGTGTTCTCCAACGTCAGCGTCACCGGTGCTGCCGCCGGTCCGTTTTCCGAATCGGTTGACGTGGGGATCAGCAGCAACGATCCGGGCCAGCTCTACGTGGGCCTGGAAGATGCCGCGGGAACGCTGGGTATCGTGGACCACGAGGCCGGACCGGAGGCCGTCTTCGCCGAGGATTGGCAGCCCTGGCTGATCTCGCTGGAGCAGTTCAGCTCTCTCGGCGTGGATCTCTCTGCGATCAGCAAGATCCTGATCGGTGTTGGGGATCGGCTTACTCTGCAGCCCGGCGGTTCGGGTACAGTATACTTCGACGACATTCGCGCGGTCCTTCGCCTGCCGACGGCCGGAACGGTACTGTTGTTCGAGGAAAACTTCGACGGCTTGACCCTGGGCCCGAGCGTGGATGAACAAGTACCGGGCGAAGACGTCTGGACGAAAACGCCGCCAACGGGCTGGGCGATTGATGACAGCGGTGTCCCCGGCGCGGGCGATCCCGCCAATGACGGTGTCACGGAGTGGGCCGGCTGGAGCTTTGCCAGCCAGGCATGGTGGGTCGAAACCGCCGAGGACCAGGAGCGTTCGGCCTTTACGCTCGGCAGCGGCACCGTGGCGCTGGTCGATGCCGATGAATGGGACGACCTGGATCACGCCGAGGGTCTCTTGACCAGCTTCCTCAGCACCCCCGCCATTGAAGTTTCCGGGATGCAGGCCGGCGAAGGGATGCTGCAACTCACGTTTGATTCGAGCTGGCGTCAAGAAGCCACGCAAACCGCCAATGTCACGGTACAATTTGACGATGGCGATCCCATCGAGGTTCTGCGCTGGGAATCGGCTGGAGGTGATCCCGCATTGCTCAAGGCCGACGCCACCAATGAAACCGTCACGGTACCGATCAACCGGCCCGCAGGGGCCAAGAAGATGGTGGTCACATTCGGAATGCTCGACGCCGGCAACAACTGGTGGTGGGCCATCGACAACATTCAGGTCCACGGTGTCCCGAGAGAGAGACTTGTAGTTCTCTCGGAAGATTTCGAAGGTTTGCCCCTGGGGCCGAATGTGGATGAAGCCATGGCCGGCGATGCGGTCTGGACGAAGACCGGCCCGGAAGGTTGGACTTTGGATGACAGCGGCGTGCCCAGCTTGAACGATCCCGCCCACGGTGTGACCGAGTGGGCCGGCTGGAGCTTCGCCGACAACGACTGGTGGGCCAGCGTGGACGATCAGAGGCGTTCCGAGTTCGAGCTGGCGGTCGGCGCCATTGCGGTGGCCGACTCCGACGAGTACGACGACAAGGGCGATCCCGTCGGTATGTACAGCGCGTTCATGAGCACGCCGGCTGTCGATGTTTCGGGGCTCGAAGCCGGCTCGGTGGAGTTGAAGTTCGATTCGAGCTGGCGCCCGGAGTCCGCCCAGACCGCCAATATCACCGTCTCCTATGACGGCGGCGCCCCCGTCGAGGTCTTACGCTGGGAATCCGACCCGGGGAGTGTGAATTTCAAGAACGACGAGTCGACCAGTGAGACGATCGTGGTTGCATTGAGGAATCCTGCCGGTGTCAAGAGCGTGGTTGTGACCTTCGGATATTTCAACGCCAGCAACAACTGGTGGTGGGCGATTGACAACGTGGAGGTCAGCGGTATTCCGAGGGAAAAGGTCCCGCTGTTTGCGGAAGATTTCGAAGGCCTGCCCCTGGGTCCTAACGTCGACGAGTCCGTTCCCGGCGATGCCGTCTGGACCAAGACGGCCCCGGAGGGCTGGACCCTCGATGACAGCGGAGTGCCCGGCATGGACGATCCGGACCAGGGCGTGACCGAGTGGGCCGGCTGGAGCTTCGCCGACAACGATTGGTGGGCCAGCGTGGACGACCAGAGACGTTCGGAGTTCGAGCTGGCGATCGGCACCGCTGCCATTGCCGACTCCGATGAGTACGACGACAAGGGCGATCCTGTCGGCACGTACAACACCTTCATGAGCACTCCCGCCATCGAGATTTCGGGCGTTGAAGCCGGTTCGCTGGAATTGATCTTCGATTCGAGCTGGCGGCCGGAATCGACGCAGACGGCCAATGTCACCGCCTCCTACGACGGCGGCGACCCCATCGAAGTCATGCGCTGGGAGTCCGACGGCGCCAGTCCGCTCTACCACGACCACAACACCAATGAGACGGTCACGGTCGCGCTGAACAACCCCGACGGAGCACAGAGCTTGGTCCTGACCTTCGGTTACTTCGACGCAAGCAACAACTGGTGGTGGGCCATCGACAACGTGGTCGTCCGGGGCACTCCGAAGCCGAGTGTCGTTCGCGTGTTCGCGGAGAATTTCGAAGGCCTGGCGCTGGAGCCGGCTCTCGACGAAGCCCCTCCGGGCGTGTGGACCAAGACCGGGCCCGAGGGCTGGAACGTTGAAGACGGCTTTATGCCGGGTATCGGCGATCCGGCGACGGACGGCGTTACCGAATGGGCCGGTTGGAGCTTTGCTGACAAAGATTGGTGGGCGGAGGTCGCCGGCGACCAGGAGCGCTCGCTGTTCCTTCTGGGCACCGGCACCGTGGCCATCGCCGATCCCGACGAGTGGGACGACGCCGCTCATCCGGACGGCTTCTTCATGGCGTTCCTCGATACTCCGGCCATCTCGCTGGCGGGCATCGATCCCGGCTCGCTTGAACTGACCTTTGATTCGAGCTGGCGGCCCTACGCCAGCCAGACCGCCGTCGTGAGCGTCTCCTACGATGGAGGTGACTGGGTCGACGTGCTGCTGTGGGAGTCGGTTGACACCAGTCCCAACTTCAAGACCGACACCACCAGCGAAACGGTCACCGTCAGTATCGAAAACCCCGCCGGGGCGACAGACGTGATCGTATCCTTCGGGCTGTTTGACGCCGGAAACGACTGGTGGTGGGCCATCGACAACGTAAACCTGACTGGCACCTCGGGCGGCTCTCCCGTTGATCTGCTCTCGGAGGATTTCGAAGGTCTGCCTCTGGGGCGCGGTGTGGATGAGGTTCCTCCTCCGCCGAACGTTTGGACGAAGATGGGTCCCGAGGGCTGGCTGATCGACGACAGCGGCGTTCCCGGCGCCGGCGACCCGGCCACCGACGGTGTCACCGAGTGGGCCGGCTGGAGCTTTACGAACAAGGATTGGTGGGTCCAGGTCGCCGAGGACCAGGACCGTTCCCAGTTCACGTTGGGCACCGGCACCGTGGTGGTGGCCGATCCGGATGAATGGGACGACGTGGACGACCCGGCCCAAGGCGAAAGCGCCGGTCTCTACAGTACGTTCGTCAGCACACCGGTGATCGACGTCACCGAAGCGGACCCGAGGACGCTGCAGCTCACGTTCGATTCGAGCTGGCGTCGCGAAGACACGCAGACAGCTACGGTTCTCGTCAGTTTTGACGGCGCCGCGCCGATCGAGATCCTCCGCTGGGAATCGGAAAGCGGCGATCCGGCCTTTCTCAAGGACGACGCCACCAACGAGACGATCACCCTGGACCTGAATGGGCCCGCCGGCGCCCAGACGCTGGTCGTTACCTTCGGGATGCTCGACGCCGGCAATGATTGGTGGTGGGCGATTGACAATGTCGAGATCACCGGCGCGCCCGCGCAGTAGGTCGCGGTTCACCCGCGACCGGATCATGGCGCGGACCCGCGCAGCGGGCGACTACGGTTGGGGGCTGTGCGAAGCAAGCACAGCCCCCCCGCCTTTGGTGCGTGTGCATCCGAACGGGCCATACAACACGACAAACGCAAGAGCCAAAATTACTGGTTTTCTCGTCGTCAACCCGTGTTACAATATGGGGTGATCGGCTTTCGGACAAAGATCCAAGGGTCTTCTTGGGGGTACGAGAGATGAGAAAGCAGGATGCCTTCACATTAATTGAGCTGCTGGTCGTCATTGCCATCATCGCCCTGCTGATGGGCATCCTGATGCCTACCCTGAGGATCGCCAAAGAGCAGGCCAGGAACGTCGTCTGTCAGGCTCACACGAAAGGGCTCGGCGTGGCCCTGCGGATGTACCTGGACGACTACGACGGCAAAACCCACACGACGCCGAATCAGGGGCTCTGGGACAATGCGTGGGAGAGGCCGGCCGTCATCAGGAAGTATGGGCCCGACGATGGCTACGCCTACTGGGGCATCTCCTACGAACCCTATGTCAAGAACAAGAAGGTTTTCCGGTGCCCCAGCACAAAGCGCAACGACGACTGGCCGGAAAATGGCTGGGGTGAATTGTACCAGGAGTACTTCCGGTACTGCTCCTATGGTCTCAACGGCTACATCGCAAGCTACCAAGAAAGTGACGGCACGATGCACTGGACCAGAGTCGACCACGAGTTTAAGAAGCACGACGAGGTCATCGTGTTCCAGGACCACATCGAACAGAAGCTGGACAGCGTTAACTCCGACATGTTCTGTATCGGCCCCAGTACCAACATCAATCTAAGGCAATGGCGTCCCGCCAGAGAGGGAGGGGAAGGTTTCGTCGACACCTACTGGAAGGGACATGACACGGTCGGCGAATGTTTTCGCCATTCAAGAACGTCGAACACCTGCTGGCTGGACGGCCACGTCAGCAGCATCAAGGAGAGCACGGGCGAGGACGTCCCGGTCTACTGGTACACGGGCGAACGCCCCGGTAGCGGTAGCTGATCGCGACGAGATGGATCGATTGGATTGACAAGGAGTCACACCGTGAACGCTGGATATCGTTGTGCGTGCGTCATCCTGGCTCTCGCCTGCATGGCGGTTTCGGGCTGCAAGGAGAAAGACACGACTTCCGATTCGGACCCGGGGCAGGCCACGGTCAGTCAGGCTGAGATTGACGCCGTGCGAGACGCGGTCACACGCAACATGCGCAAAATCACCTTCGGCGATCTGAGAACGGCGCCGGTCGGCACGAAGTGCGTCGTGACGGCGCGGACGATGGAAGATCGCGCGCAGCTCGGCCCGCCGCCTCCCCCGCCCGGCATGGTGCGTTTGCTGGGACAGACCACGATTTACCGGGGCGAGCTCGACGGCGTCGCGCCCGACGGCCTGACCATCCGGGCCGCGTACCCGACCGCCGGCAACTACAAAAAACTCAAAATCGCCAAGGAAGATATTCAATCCATCCATCTGCCCCAGTGATTCTCGCGCGGATCGTTGGCAGAAATCCAATTCGGCCCTGCCGGGCTGACAGGGGAAGCACTGCAAATGGGGCAAAATTGAAGCCCTTTTTCCTGTTGACGCCCCGGCGAACGCGGGATAGAATTGGTGTACGGTACGCTGATACGCGGGCGTAATTCAGTGGTAGAATGTCAGCTTCCCAAGCTGGACGTCGTGGGTTCGAATCCCATCGCCCGCTTTTCCCACTCGATACGCCGCGTCCACGGCATGCTCCTCGAAGGCACAATCCATGGAAAACCAGCGACAGTGCTTCACGCAAGTGCTTCGCTCACCTGGGTTGCGAAGTCCCATCGCCCGCTTAATGGCGTCGCAAACACCGAATCACGCAATCCTTGAGTTCCAGAACGACTTCCGAGAGGGCTCCGAAGCAGACTTCCACAAAGCCGGCAAAAGCCTCGCAGATGGTAGAGAAACTCTCGCTCCACTGCCCCGTAACTTCGATTCGTAAGGGCGTACGGGGCATTCTTCTTCTTATTTTCATTTTAACACATAAGTTTTTGTCTTCCAAAAGGCTCAAGTCGTACGTTCCGGAACCACGAAACACCTAAAGCGTAGAGGTAGTTCGAAGTCTTGTCAAGGCAAAGTAAGACAAATCCCACGACAAGTGTCTACATTCGACGGCGAGACTACGAGATCCCCGTGAGATGTGCATCTCCGGTACTACCGCGCCGCAACGGCTATCGGTTGGGACGGATGGTCTCTTCGCGGGGGACTTCGTGGGTCTCTCCCTTCCAGTTGATTGTGGTGGTTCCGAAGGCGTGGAAGATTCGGATGGTGTTGGACTTGGACAGCGGGCGGTTGTCTTTGGGTTGGAGGGTGAAGAGGGCGCTGTCTTTATAGGCTTGGTTGTTCCAGTAGCGGGCGTGGAAGGCGATGAGGCGTGGGCCTTCTGCGAGGAATCCGTACGGGGGCAGAACGGTGCGGCCGCCGAATCTGGATGAGACCTCGGCCTCTTTGGAGCCGAAGTTGACGGTGACTTGTGTCGCGTCGTCGCCTGAGCCGTAGGTGGCGCGGCGGACGGTCTTGTCGTCGGTGAGGTACTCGAACTTCGTGAGCCGGTCGTGGGCGGTGACGTGCTGAAGCGGGCCGAGGACTTCGTGGGTGTTCTTGATGAAGACGTCGAGCGGGTGCATCCCTTCGGCCCAGCCACCGTCACTGCGCGTATAGCAGGCGCGGTCATCCGCCGACCTCTTGCTTTCTGCCCCGACCGTCTGCCAATACAGGTGGTCGGGGAAGGAATGATAATGCAGCGGGCGGGCGCACAGGACATGATGGGCCACGTACTCGGCGGCCTCTTCGGCGCGATAGCCGTACTTGCCGTAGCAGACCTGACAATCGTGATAGACCATCTCGAAGAACGGAATGACGGCCGCTCCCATCTCGTCGGGCTTGAGGTTGTGGTAGTAGCGTCCGCTGACACCTACGAGCCCTTCGAAGAAATCGCTGTGGGGCAGCGCCCACTCCCGACCGCACTCGCTGCCGAAGATGCCGAACTGGTTGCGAGCGTAGTCGCTCAGGCGAATCTTCCAGGCGATGTCCTCGTTGCGGCCGATGGGATGGTTCGGGTCGTAGCATTCGCGGGGCCCGACGGCATAGGTCGTATCGATAAAATAGCTCCACGGGGCGAACAGCTCGGCGATCGCGGGTAGGTTCTGCGACCGCTGCGCCAGCTCCAGTTGCTTGACCGCGCAGACCATGTACGCGCGCCCGCCCAGCCAGCGACCGCCCGTGATCAGCGACCCGTCGGGACGCTTCTCGATGAAGCTCGGGTCCCAGCTCTTCGCGTCGCGATACATGTCCTGGACGTTGTCGTGCAGACAGGCGACGTAGCTCTGCTTCTGAATGCGTGCGACCGCGTCGGCGAGGGCCTCGTTGCCTCCGCACTCGGGGTTGGCCGGCAGGTTGTCGGGGTGGCGAACGTCGTACCCCCCTTCCGTCCAGCCGCCCATCATGAAGAAGCACCGCTCGATGTCCAGATCGTCGCGCAGGTGCTCGGCGATCCGGGCGGCTTCGTCGAACGTCCAGCGGACCTTGACCGATTCTTCGGCCGTGCTCTCCTCATTCATCCGCCGGGCCAGGCAGGTCCAGAGCTTGGCGTTCGAGGCGCCGAGCATGCGCTCGAGGTGCGGATCGCGCCGGATCTTCTCACGCAATGTCACCGCCAGGCCCTGCTCGCGCGCATACTGCCGGTAGGCGCCGGCGACGGTGTCCCAGTCGCCCTTGCCCAGCGGCGTCAAGCGCAACACCCTGGCGCTGCGGCGCAGGTCGAAGGTAGCGGTCAGCTTGCATCGATAGGATTCATCGCTGGCGATCCGTCGCTCCAGTTCAGGACAAACGTAGGCGTCGTCCCAGGTTGCGATCAGGGCCGAACCGCTCTTGACCAGGCCGAGCATGTTCATGTGACAGCCTTCGTAATCGGACGTGCCGAACGTACGTTTGAACTCCTTCTCGCTGTCGGCCGGCACGAGCAGGCCCTCGCGGCACGGGACAATCGCGTAGCCGCCGTCACGATCCGTGATCGCAAGCGCCTCGCGGAGGACCCGGACCGTATCTTCGCCAAGGTTCTCGTATCGCAGCTCCAGGGTCCGGCCTCCATCGACCAGCGTGAAGACCACGATACCGCCCTTCTCGTTGACGAGACGCAAGGAATTCACCTGTCCGGATCGTGACTGCGTGAAAGCGCCTTCGAGTCGTGACGACCGGCCCGGACCGGCCGACGCCTCCGTGGGCCATTGCACATCGGAGCGTTTGTCCAGAAGGCTCCACTGCCCGCTCTCCCTATCGACCTCGACCCGCAGGCTCTCGCCCTCCAGCCGCACAGTGGCCGCGCGAGCCGGAGCGTCCACTACGAAAGTTGCCAGAACTGCAAAAACGAGCGTTCGCAACGCGACCTTGCTTGCACGTTTGGACTCCACGATCACGACCTCCCATATCTAAAGGAACGCCTGAACAAACCGCACATTTCCACACCGTACCGAACCAGCACCCGAATCCAACCGGTCATCCGGCCCGGCGATCCGTCCATGGACACCTCAGAAGGGATAGCGCCGGAGGCGGGCGGCGGCTCGCCAGACAAACAAAAGCCCCACCGTCACGTACAAAACGAAAGTGAGGGCAATCCAGGCCATGGCCGAAGTGACATCGCGCATGCTCCCCTGGATCCAATCGTACAAGCCCAGACCCCCTTTGTTGGTGGTGGCCGAGGCAATCACCGCCGTATGGACAATCGGATTGAGATCCACGTACAGTTCCCACAAACCGCGTCCGGCCCCGCTCACAGCCAGAGTGATTCCCAAGAACAACGGCCCGATCGCCCAGAGCCCCACAGCCACGGTCATGTTGGCCACGACCGCCGTGGTCGTGTGGCGAAACCGCGAGCTGAAGTACAGCCCGGTGGACGACAGGAAGAACGTGACCCAGAAGACCAGAATCGCAAGTTGCACAATGGCGATGCCGTGAATGATTCCCGCCGATACGAAGATCGCCAGGTGGCCGAACAACAGCAGCCACGTCGGCAGGCAACGCCGCAGCCCGCCGGCGAACTTGCTCCAGATAATCTCCCCATTCCCCACCGTCGTCGTCAGCAGAAGCGCCCAGGTGCGCGATTCCTTCTCGGCGGTAATGGAGGTAGCCGGCAGCACAATCGAATACAGAATGCCGAGAACCGTGAAGATCAGTACATAGGAAGCCTGCACCCCTTGCTCGTCAAGTATGCCTTTGTTGATGCAGAGGCCGTAGGTGAACAGAACGAATCCGACCGTGACGACAATACCGATAGCCGTCAGCGTCTTTCGCTTGCCGAGCAGAGGAGAGCGTCGCTCCTTCCACAACACGGCGGGCCCCACGACGCGTCGAGCCGACTGAGCCCCTCGCGCACCGCGTCTGGGCTTTGCCGCGTCGCCGGCAAACAGCGGGCCCTGACCGACGGCCTGGCGCAACGCCGCCCTGCGGACGAAGACCGTCGCCAACAACAGCAACAGCCCTGAGAGGCCCAGCACAATGCCGCAATACACGGGCCAAACCTGAAAACCAATCGGTTGTGCGGACATCAAGCCGTTCGTTGCCGAGAATAACAGGAGAAACGGATTCAGGTACGACACCGCACCCATGAAGACGCGGCGCGCGATCGCTCGATGCAACAGCAACGATGACACCAGCGGCAGTATGGCAAACAGCACACCCAAGGCAAAGGCGGTTGTAGTAATGACACGATAGGCCTTCCGCGTGAAAATGGAGAAAAACAGGCTCAGCGATCCGACGAAGGCCACGGTCGCCAACGTCACACACAAGCCGCACAGGACGAAATCCCAGGGTACGCCGCCAAGAACCCGCACAATGGCAAACAGCGGGAGCGTCACGGCCAGCAACAGAATCAACTGCAACAGCTTGCTGAGCAGCTTGCCGAAAACGATTTGAAAGCTGCCCACGGGCGTCGTCATCAGCAGACCCAGCGTGCGGTTATAGATTTCGTCGCTGATCGACGTGCTCAGCATGACCATGGCAACAGTCTGGGCGGCAATGAACTGGAACCAGACCACGAAGACGACGATGAGCTGTCCGGCCTCGGCCCGGCGCGAGCTCTGATAGACGGAGGAGCTTCCCTCGGATACCACGCCCCGCCAGATCATGGCCAGGCAGAGGGTGAAGGCGGCCACGTAAACGAAGCGCAGCGCGTAGTTCCGGCGGCGCCGGCTGGAAACCCGCAGCTCCTTGTCGAAGATGGGGCCCGTCAACCAGGACAGGCGGAGCAATCCCAGGAGCCGTTCCAGTAGCAGGCTCATGACCCCCGCCTCCATACCGGCGGAATTCCAATCCGTATCGTCACCAACGTGTCACCTCAATTCTCGATGTCGTTTGTCATCAGTATAGCGCCCCCCGCGCTGCACCGCAAGAACCGCCCGGCGACTTGCGCAGCCGGAGAGCCCGGCGTCAGAAGACGTTGCGTCGGAGACGACACCTCGCCCGCCAGAAGAAGAGCAAGCCGAGCATAACGTACCCGAAGGCCGTGACGGTCAGAATGCTGGTCATGCGGTGCACGTCAAAGGTGTTGCGGCCCATGTGAAACATGACGTGCTCGGTGCCGTAGTGGAGAGATTCCAGCGGCAGGCGCGCGTTCCTGCGGCCGCCGGCCCCGGCCATGACCAGCTCGGTCTGAACCGCCGGATGCGCCCACAGGCATTTCTCAATCGGGTCCCCGCGGTCGGCCGCGGCGCTGATCAGTCCGGCCAGGATCGGCCCCACCGCCCAGAGTGCCAGTGCCAGCGAGAAACTCGCCACCACCGCCGAGGTCGTGCGACGAAAGCGGGTACTGAAGTACAGCCCGGCGCCGGTAATGAAGCAGCTCAACCAGCCGACAACGATCAGCAAATGAAAAATGGCAATGGGGTGAATGTACCCGACCAACACGAAGAGGAAAACGTGTCCGGCCAGCAGGCCCCAGATGGGCAGGCAGCGCCGAAACGAGCTGACCGCCTTGCCCAGCAGGACGTCCCAGTCGCTCAGCGGCGTGACCAGCAGCAAAGGCCAAGTCTGCGATTCCTTCTCCGTCGTGATACGCGTCGCCGAGAAGACGATGTTGAAGACCGAGCCCATGAAGACGAAAAGCAGTCCGTACGAGACGTGGGCGAATTCCTCGTCCAGCGATCCTTGTCGCGCCGTCATCAGGTAGGTCACCAGGAGGGCGCCAAGCGTGACGGCCAAGCCGATGTAGCTATTCCTGTCGTCCACTCCCTCAATGA
>JAFGCA010000003.1 GCA_016932895.1 Sedimentisphaerales bacterium
CGAGATTCCGAAGATGGTCACTCCCGAAACCCAATCCCCATCACCCCAAAATCGCCTTGGCCGACTCGGGGCCGGTGGAGCCGAAGGGATACGACTCGGGCACGATCCGGCGGGTTTCGAGTTCGTGCAGCACGGGCGTGAAGATGTCCCACGAGGCTTGCAGCTCGTCCTTGCGGATGAAGAGGCTCCGGTCGCCGCGGATGACGTCCAGCAGGAGGCTTTCGTAGGCGTCGGGGATGGGCTCGTCGAAGGTGGTCTTGTATTGCAGGTCGAGCGTGCGGTGGTCCAGACGCATGTTCATGCCGGGCACCTTGCTGGTGACCCAGAGGTGAATGGCCTCGTCGGGCTGGACGCGAATGATTAGCTCGTTGGGCTTGGGGCGGTCGTCCCGCTGGGCGAAGACGCTGCCGGGCACCTCGCGGAAAAGGATCCGGATCTCGGTCATCCGCGCGTCCAGGCCCTTGCCGGCCTCGATCGAGATGGGCACACCCTGCCACCGAGGGCTGTCGATGTATAGCCGCACCGCCGCGTAGGTCGGCGAAATGGAATCGTCCGGCACCATCGGGTCTTCCAGATAGCCCGGCACGACTCGGCCGTTGCGTTCGCCTTGGACGTACTGCCCGATGACCAGATCGTCCAACTGCACCGGTGGGATGCTCTTCAAGAGGTGGGCCTTCTGGTGGGCGATCGTCTCGGCGGCGAATCGCTCGGGCGGTTCCATCGTCACCAGGGCGAGGATCTGCAGAAGGTGGTTCTGCATCACGTCGCGGATGATGCCGTACTGGTCGAAATAGCCGCCCCGCCCGTCCAGGCTGAGGTCCTCCTTCCAGATGATCCGCACGCTCTGGATGAAGTCGCGGTTCCACAGCCGCTCGAAGACCATGTTCGCAAACCGCAAGACCAACAGGTTCTGGATGACTTCCTTGCCCAGGTAGTGGTCGATCCGGTAGGTCTGGCTCTCGACAAACACCTGGCTCATCGCCTTGACCAACTCGTCGGACGACTGGCGGTCGTTGCCGAACGGTTTTTCGACGACCACGTGCGACCAGGGCTCGTCCTTGCTGCAACTGATCAGCCCGGCGTTGCCGATCGCGTGGGCCACGTCGAGAAACACCGACGGCGGGATGGCCAAATAGTAGAACCGGTTCGTTCGCCGGCTCTCTTCGACGTCGCGCATCCGAGTGAACAGGTCCAAGAAGGAGTCGGTCGAACCGTACTTGCCCGACACGTAGTAGCACCGCGCGAGAAACTCCTCCATCCGCGCCGCGCACGACTCGCCCGGGGCATAGCGGCAGGTCAAGTGCTCCTCGATCCGCCGGCGGAACTCGGTGTCGTCGAACTCGGACCGGGCGAACCCGAAAATGCGAAACCGCTCGGGCAGAAAGCCCTGGCAGTAGAGGGCAAACAGGGCCGGAAAGACCTTCTTTCGGGCCAGGTCCCCGGAGGCCCCCACCACCACGATACTCAAGGGCTCGCCATCCTTCGCCATCTCTCCAACCTCCCGAAAGGAACTTGTATGGGCTCCGGCCATCCCCGGCCTGTTCAGACTCGAATGTCTTTGAACACTATCGCTAAAAAACGGCCGGAGTCAACGCCCGGGAAGGCCTATTCCACTGGTACGAAGGCTTTCCTCAAGAGAACACTCGACTAGAGACGCGACGGAGGTCTTCCCTATTTGCGCGGTTCCACATGGACACCTGTGGGAGGGCACCCTTCAGGTAGGGCAAGATGCCGGCGACAGTGCTGCTCGGCAGGCTGGACCGACAGCGATGCCAAAGCGACACCCCACTCACCGGGTGGGTTCTGCCTCCCGGTCTATCAGGCGTGTATCCTGCCAAGGCTACGCCCGCGGACGGACATTGCGGGTGAAGGCCAGCAACAAGATGGCCGCCAAGGTGCAGACAAGGACCGAGTCGAGAACCATGTTCCAGCCGGCCACGGGGCCGTAGAGTTCGCCGAAGTACTGCTTCATCCATCCGAAGCCTTGTCCCTGCGCCGCGCGGCCCAGGTAGCCGAACAGGCCGACGAATCCGGCTGCCGTGCCGACGGCTTTCTTCGAGGTCAAGTCCAGAGCCGCCAGGGCCAGGAGCATGACCGGCGGATAGACAAAGAAACCAATCACACCCAGCATGAGCATGTCGAACCAGAGATTGCCGGCCGGGTTGAGACGGATTGCCACCACCGCCGCCAGGATCGGAAACATGCACAAGAAACTGACCAGGCCGCGCCGGCCGCCGATCTTGTCCGAAAACCAACCGGTCAAGAGGGTCGAAGGTATGCCGCCGTACTCGAGGACGAAGACAGCAAACCCACCACCATCGAGGTCTGCACCTTTCACGTCCCGAAGATAGTAAGGAACCCAATCGAGCATCACATAGCGGACAACGTAAACGAAAAAATTCGCAAAGGCGAAGAGCCACAGCGTCCGGTTCTTCAAGATGTTGTCGATAAACAGCTCTTTGGCCGTGAGTTCCTTTTCATGGGCCCCGATGAGTGACGGGTCTTGAGGGTGATCGTCGCGGTAATCTTCAATCGGCGGCAGGCCGACCGACTGGGGTGTGTCGCGCAACCGCCAGAAGAGATAGACGGAGCCAACGGCTGCGATGGCCGCCGGAAACCAAAACGCACCGCGCCATCCCCACTGACCGGCAGCCCAGGCCGCGACTATCCCGGCCAGTCCGCCGCCGACGTTCGTGGCCGTGTTCCAAACCGAGAAAATGGTGCCGCGTTCATTGAGGCTATACCAATGGCCAATCGACCTTCCGCACGGCGGCCAGCCCATCCCCTGAAAGAGACCGTTAAGCGTCCAGAGAAACAGATGGACGTAGTAGTTGGCCACGAATCCGAAGCAACAGTTCACCACGGCCGTGGCCATTAGACCGAAGGCCATGAACTTCCGCGGATCGCTCCGGTCGGAGAGCGAGCCCATCAGGAACTTTCCCACGCCGTAAGACAACGCCGTGGCCATGATGATCGTGCCGATCATCGACTCGGAGTAGCCCAACGAATCGTGCATGTCCTTCTGGACGGGCGAAAGATTGTTCCGCACCAAATAGAACATGGCGTAGCCCAGGTAGGTCGACTCCATGATCCGCCAGCGGTAGCCCGGGTAGCGCCGGCGAACTTCATCTTCCGGCAGCCGTGGAACGTGCGGGGCGGGGGCGAAGAATTTCCGGATCGGCGAGACGTATCGACGAATCATGTGACCGAGGTCCTGGCTGGGGCGACTTGCGGTTTGCAGCCGTGTGCGCGGGATTGAAATTCAGACGCTAGCGAAGACACAAAATGAGCAAAGATGCAAAAAGGCCCCGGGGCATCACCGCGGGGCCTTTCACGTGGTCTCCAGCCCGAGGGAGAGCAATCTGCCGAATTCATATTTCGTTACGTTGCGGCCAATCGGCCGTGTGCCGCCTGCCCCTGCAGGGTCGCTTTCGTATCGTTTGACTGCGAAGGCGGCACCCCGACGTAGGGCAATAATTGCGGCACGAAGCGGCCATTATACCTCGTCGGGCGGAACGGGTGAAGGGCCGAAAAGAGGGCCCGGTCGTAAGGGTCGGGCATGCTTCTTAAGCCCGGCGGACTCTTCGTTTCACGAGGGCGTTGCGTATCGAAAAAACCTTGATGCGATTGCGTTGCAGCAGCTTATAACCCGGCGAAATAATTCTGAAAAAAATCCTCAAGTCGTAGCGTTGTGCGCCGTCGGCGCTTGCGCGCATTCGGATGTCGAAAAGGTGTCCTCGCCCGCGTCGAGGCTTTTGACTTCTCTCAAAAACCGGGTATAGAAGATGGTATCGGGCGACGGCTTTTCCCACTGCCGGTTGTCGCCCGACGCGACCGGGCAATGACGGCGCGGTCGCAAGACGCCAATCGCGGACTTGAACCAAGGAGTCTCCCGACGGGAGGCGCCCGGCGTGCCCGTTAGGGGCAATGGTGGGGTGGTAGCTCGGATCGGCACCTTCTTTATCAGTAGCGCGATCGTGCTTCGTCAGCACGGGTCGCGGCGATCAGGTCGGCGTCGGTTCGAGACGCAGTAGCGTCAAGGCGAACGAGCGCGGCTTTCTTTATGGCCCTATTTATCGCACCGCTGGTAACGCGCGTCGGTCGGCGAGGTTTGCCGCCGGTGCGTTGGGCTCGTTCAGCTCCCGTGCCTGGGGCGCTCGACGCACAGTGGAGCGCCCTGGATCGTCGACGCCGGTTGGATTTGCAGCAACGTTCGTTCCAGGCCGGCGCGGTTGTTCGGGTAGTCCCTTCTCCCTACCCGATCCGACCTCGCCCGCCCTCGTGAGAAACCGCGACGAAGTCTTCTCGCTTTAGACCGCGCGGTGAGAAAGGAGGTCGGCACGTTCTAGTCGTCGTTGGGCTAATCTTTCACCCTTTTTTTACGAATCGGTAGGCTTCTAATCAAAACGCAAAACCCGCTTTCTAGCACAGAGAGGCGCGTCGACCGCTCACGAACGTGAAACCCTACGAGCAGCGCGGCCCCACGTCGGCTGCCGCCGAAACAACGTGCTAAGGCACGTCTCACGTTCCCAGCGATTGATGCGCCCTTTCTGTTTCTTGGTCCTAGGGACCGATGCTCCGCGGGTTGCTGGACAGGAAGTCGCGGGGGCCGCGGGTGGTGTAGTAGGGATAGGCCACTGCGCCGGTCGGCGGGCCGGGATTGATCGGCTGACGGCACAGGCCGCGGAGCCGACAGCAACGCTCGCACTGGCCGCAGTCGCCGCAGTCAGTGCCGCAATTTGGGCCGCAATCTGGGCCGCACGTCGCGTCGCAGCAGGATTCATTACAACCACAGCTCTGGCACGTCTCCGGGCAGTCGGTGCAGTGACCGCACGTTCCGTCGATCAGCGGTTGCTTGTGCCGCAGAAAACGGTGGCAGCTCTGGCCGCAACCCGTGGCCAAGCTCAACAAGGCCACCGACAGGAGAACAAACGAAACGGATCTCATGATGTTGGATTCCTTTCCACAGGCAATTGGGCCACGCTCGAGGAGGTCAATGCGGGGACACTCCTTAAAATGGACATCGGCCGACTATTCTGCGAAGTCCAGAAAATCGTTAAGACCCTTCCGCCCGGCACGACTGGCGCCACCCGACCCAAACCCCCGCCAGAAGGGGTTCTTAACGAAACGTCTTCTCTGCTCCAAGGCACCTGGACGACGATACCTCCCTTTGGTAGGGTACAGGGACCATGGTTGCGTCGATCCAGTTCATCGAGCGGGTGATCCGGACCTACACCGAGGCCGCCGAGGCAAATCTGGCGACCCCTGGCCGGACATTTGGCGTCGTCACCCTGTCGGAGGAATTGGCCGACGAGGTGATGGTCACCGGCGACTTGCACGGGAACCGGAAGAACTTCAACCTCATCCGCCGCCAGGCCGATCTGGCCTCGCATCCTCGCCGGCACCTCA
>JAFGCA010000149.1 GCA_016932895.1 Sedimentisphaerales bacterium
ATCGGCCAGTGGGAATCGCGGCGCCCGGACGGCACGCACGCCGATCTGATCGGGCGCGTTCTGAACGTTGCAGACGGGGGCGCGATCGGCGAGCATGCCACGCAGGTGGCCGGCACGATGATCGGCGACGGCAGTCTGCTTGAGAACCGGACGTATCGAGGCGTCGCGCCCGGCGCTGTGCTGGCGTCCTTCCCCGCCTGGGAGGACACCGCCGAGCTGCGCCGGCAGTACCGCCAGGCAATCGAGCTCTATGGGATCGATATTGCCAATAACTCATGGGGCAAGGTCGAGTGGCACGTCTACAAGGACTACGCCGCCGCGATGGACGACATCGTCCGCGGGTCGCTGGGCAAACGGCTGCCGATCGTGTGGGCCGCGGGCAATGAGGGCCGCTGGGGCACGATCCTGTGCACCGCGGTCGCCAAGAACGTCGTCACGGTCGGCGCGACGAATTCCGACGACCACTCGCTGTGGGCCTGGAGCAACAAGGGCCCGACCGAGGACGGGCGGATCAAGCCGGAACTCGTCGCGCCCGGCTGCGAGACCGGCAACGGCGGCATCTGGTCCACGCTGCCGGACAACCGCTACGGCTACCCCGTCGGCGGCGGGTGCGGCACCTCGCTGGCGGCGCCCTCCGTCACCGGGACGATGGCCCTGATCCTCGAGGACTGGCGGGCCCTTCACGGCGGCGACCCGCTGCCGTCGACGCTCAAGGGTCTGCTGATCCACACGGCCCTGGATTTGGGAAATCCGGGTCCGGATTATGCCCACGGCTACGGCCTGATCGACGCGAGACGAGCGATCGACCTCGTCCGCGCCGACACGATCGACGAGGTGATCGTCGAGGACATGATTCTCGATCAGGGCCAGCGGCATCTGTACACGATCGAACTGCCCCCGGACGAGAAGGAGCTGAAGATCACGCTGGTTTGGGACGATTACCCGGCGGACCCGCTGGCCGCCCACGCGCTGGTGAACGACCTGGACCTCGTCGTGACGGGTCCGGACGGCAGGCGGCATTACCCCTGGACGCTGGACCCGTACCTGCCGGAAGGACCCGCCGTGCGGATGCAGGCCGATCGCACGAACAACGTGGAACAGGTCGTCATCGAGAACCCGCGAAAGGGGACCTGGCAGATCACGGTCTGGGGCGCGACGGTGCCGCAGCGGGATCAGACATACTCCCTGCTGACCAGCCGGGCCGGTCTGGCCTCGACGCTGCCGGGCGAGACCCTGATCTCCGTCGTGGGCCGCCTCGGCGGCGTGGTGGCCGAGTTCGACGACATGGGCAACCTCATCCTGCAAGGGGGTTTGATCGGAGAGACCGAAGACACGCCGCCGGCCGGGGCTTTTCTGCTGTGGGCTCCCGATCGAACGACGGTGGGCTACATCGACCTCGCCGGCAACCTGAGCATCCAGGGCCGCCTGGCCGAGCTGGCGCATTGCACCCCCATCTCCGGCGGCTTCTGCCTGAAAGATGCGTTCGGCGACGCGGTCGCCTGCATCGATCCCGCCGGCAACCTCTGCTTAGCCGGCCGCCTCTACCACAATCCCTGACCCGCCCGCGGGCCCTTCCCGGACTCTGCCGGATGACAGATGCGTAAAGAGTTGAGAGTTGACCCCAAGACGTCGGGGTCAACTCTCAACTCTTTACACCCGCGTACTCTTCCGAATTCTGGTATGAAATGACCCTGTACATCTCGGGCGAACTGAGGTAACATTCGGGGCATGAGCAGGCCGATTCGTATCGAATTCGAAGACGCTGCTTACCATGTGACAGCGAGAGGCAACGAGCAGCGACCCATCTTCCGTGACGACGCGGATCGCGCCAATCTTCTCAAGACATTGGCGCAGATGTGCGACCAGTTCGGCGTCGTGACACACGTCTACTGCCTGATGCCCAACCATTATCACCTCGTGATACAGACACCCCGAGCGAACCTCAGTCAGGCCATGGGTTGGCTGCAAACGACATACACCGTGCGTTTCAATCATCGCCACCAGCGAAGCGGCCACCTGTTTCAAGGCCGGTTCAAGGCGCACCTGATCGACGCCGACACCTATGCCCGCCGATTGGTGCAATACATCCATCTGAATCCCGTTCGACCGCGGGACAAGACCTCGCCGATACCGACCGGCCGACACGACGAATTGCGGACCTTTGCCTGGTCGAGCCATCGGGCCTATGCAGGATACCTCAGTCCCAGGCAGCGACTGCCATGGCTTTGCCTCGATTGGCTCTGGTACTTCGGCCGCACTCCGCAGGAAGCCCACCGACAATACCGCCGCCAGGTGGCCCGATGCTTCGGATGCCGTCTCGACAATCCGTTCGCGGAGGTGCGAGGCGGTCTGGTGTTGGGCAACGAGAACCTCTGGACCCGCGCCAAGGAAATCGTCGCACGGTCCTCCGGTCAACAGGAGATCTGCTGGAAACGCCACGCTCGAAGGACTGAGCTGTCGCTCGCAGTGGAACGCTTGCTGACAGATGAGCCTGACCGGCGGGTCCAGGTGTGGCTTCGGGTACGGCTCGCGGGAGAACGCATGGTCGATGTGGCTCGCAGTCTCGGTTACGCCAACGGTAGCGCCGTCCACCAAGTCGTCAGGCGACTCGAGGCCCAGCAGCGGCGTGATGCGGACCTGGCACGGAAACTGCACCGACTTGCGGACACCGTTCGGGGTGTAAAGAGTTGAGAGTTGACCCCCTTACCTCGCTTGCCCCTGGCCTTGGTCCGGCCGGGAGGGTCTGCGGGGTCTCCTCATTGGCGTCGCTCGCCCGGGACGTTATACTCAAACCGGCGCGGTGAGAACACCGCGATACGAATCCTTGGCAAGGTGGAGATAGAGGATGTCGGGGGTCATCGATGCCATACCGATACATTATTCGATCCTGGGAGTCGCGCTGCTGCTGCTGGCCAGCATTCTGGCGAGCAAGGCCTCCGAGCGTCTGGGGGTGCCCGCGCTATTGATGTTCCTGTTCATCGGTATGCTCGCGGGCTCCGAAGGTCCCGGCGGCATTCATTTCGACAACCCGTATCTCGTCCGCCTTCTGGGCACCTTCGCACTGTCCTACATCCTGTTTGCAGGCGGTCTGGACACCGAGTGGGGGAGCGTGCGCCCCGTCTTTCGCAGTGGCATGATCCTGGCGACGGCCGGAGTCCTTCTGACCGCGGCCTTCGTGGGCGTCTTCGCCGTCCTGGTCCTGGGGTTCACCTGGTTGGAAGGATTGCTGCTCGGCTCGGTCATGTCTTCCACCGATGCGGCGGCCATCTTCGCCGTGCTGCGGTCCCGAAACGTCAGCATGAAAGGACAACTGAAGCCCCTGCTCGAACTGGAATCCGCCAGCAACGATCCGATGGCTGTCTTTCTCACCGTCACGATGCTGACCCTGCTGAGTGACCCCTCGGTGCCATGGTGGTCTGCATTTCCCGCCTTCGTCAAACAAATGCTCATCGGCGGCGCGATGGGCCTGCTGCTCGGCAAGGCCGCCATCTATCTGGTCAACAGAATCCGTCTGGAATATGAAGGGCTCTATCCGGTCCTGACGATGGCGGCGGTGCTATTGGTGTTCGGGACCGCAGAGGCGGCGGGCGGTAACGGCTTTCTGGCGGTCTACCTGGCGGGCGTTGTTCTGGGCAATGCCGATTTCATCCATAAGCGAAGCCTGGAGCGATTTCACGACGGGCTCTCCTGGCTGATGCAGATCGCCATGTTCCTGATGCTGGGCCTGCAAGTGTTCCCGTCCCATCTGACGCCGGTGATCGGCCCGGGGCTTCTGCTGTCGGCGTTCCTCATGCTGGCCGCCCGCCCGCTGGCCGTCACGATCTGTCTCATCGGCAGCGGATTGAGTCCCCGGGAGAAGCTGCTGACCTCCTGGGCGGGACTGCGCGGGGCCGTGCCTATCGTGCTGGCGACGTTCCCCATGACGGCCGGTGTGGCGCAGGCCGAGATGGTCTTCAATCTCGTGTTCTTCGTGGTTATCGCCTCCGTGCTCCTCCAGGGCCGGTCCCTGACGCGTGTCGCACGCTGGCTGAGACTGGACCGGCCGCTGCGAACCCGGCGACGCATGCCTCTGGAGTTCGATCGGACGGAGGGGACCCTGCGCACGTCGATGTTGGAGGTCGTCGTTGCGCCGGATTCTCCGGCGGCGGGCCAACGGATCATTCAACTGAAACTGCCTCCGGGCGCGCTCGTCGCCATGATCCAGAGAGGCGGGGAGTACCTCGTGCCCAACGGGGGAACGGAATTCCAGCCGGGGGACGTCGTGCTCGTGCTGGGAGAGAAGGAAGCCCTTGGGACAGTGAGGCGGTTGCTGGCGTCGCGGCAGTAGGCCTGCCCTTGAACAGATGGTTGTCAGCCGAGGCGATGCGGCACTCGGGCCCGTGAACTGGTTGTCCGGGCCGCGAGAGCCGGAACGAAACCCCGGAAGGACAGGAGCCTCAACCGACCATCGCTGGTTCCTCGGAGGACTCCGCCCATTTGCTTTCCCACGCGGTGAGACGCCAAATCACGCCGACTCGGGTTCTTGATCCGGAGGTGGAGTCCTTTCGTCTCCATCAGATCGACTGGCCGGGATGCGCTCCTACAAGGTAAGGCCGGACAGGTCGGCGCCCTTTTCTTTCAGCGTATCGTAGTACACCTGAAAGCGGGCCTTCAGCGCGCTCAACGACGCCTCAAGACTCTGAAGGTCTGTCTTGAGCGTTTTCGCCTCCTGTCCCAACGCCTCGGTGATCGGGATCTCCTTGACCTTGGCCGCCAGTTTCTCGATCTCTCCCTGCTTGACGAGGATGGCCTCCTTGTACTTGAGTGCCGCAGCCTTCAGACTGTCGACGGACATGGTCTGAGCTTCTGCCTGGACTTCAGGGACAGGCTTCTCGATGTCCACACTCACTGCCCTGGTCCCGGCCCCCGTCGTGCTCTGCGGCGTCCCTTCCTCGGTCTTCCTCTCGCACCCGACGGCCATGAACAAAGAGAGGATCAGCAGGCACGATACAACGTTGTGCTTTTCGGATTTCATGGTAAGCCCCTTTCAAATGCCTCATCCTCATGCATTCGCGACAGACCCTGTTGTTCCCCCTCGTCGCCCGGGGTGCATTTCTGAAAACAGACGATCCTCTGTTCGGCGATCCTGACTCAGGTCATTCTTTGCAGAGTTGGCGATATCGAAATGGCGACGTATTGTTACTTGTTCATTGCCTTCTTGATAAGACCTATGATCGCCATCAGGATGCCACCACCCACACCGCCGCTTGCGAGACTTCCCACGATACTGCCAATATCCATCCCACCGTTGCCGGTGGCCACGCCAAGAAGACCGAGCAGTTGACCGCCAATTCCACCACCAACAATGCCGGCGATCGAATTCCCGAGCGTCCCTAAGGACAGTTGCTTCATCAAACCGCCCGCCACATTTCCGCCAACAGCGCCGCTCACTAATTGGATTATCAACGGCAGCAGGTTTTCCATCGTACTTTCCTTTCAGGCTAATAGGACTTGTCTGCTTTCGTGGCGGATAGTTGTCAACCGCGGTGCCAGAGACACTACAGGCCCCCCGCCGTTGGCGGCTATCCCTGGTCTTGCTTTCGCGTCTTTCGACGGTCAGTATTCAACCGCGGCCGGCAGTGTCTTGGCCTGTTCAATCCAATCAGCCACAACCACCTCCGTCGGTACGCGACGCGTGAGTTTCTTCTCCGCGTTGATTTCGGTCATCTTCTTCACCAGATTGGCCGCGATGCGGTGCTTGAGTTCCTTGACCGTGTCAACACCAGACGCCTCCAGAAGCTCGGAAAACTCTGAACCGATGCCTTTGATGCGATACAGGTCGACCATATTCACCCACTTGAGAATCAGGGCCTCGCTTATACCGGTCTTCTGGGCAAGCTCGGTTCGGCCTTTCTTCGTCTTCCCCTCGGACAGTAACTGGTCGGTGTTATTCACGCCGACGGTCCGGAGTTTCTCACCATACGCTGGGCCGATGCCCTCGACATCTTCGATTTTGTACTGTGCCATTGTCAGCACTCCTTTCGTCTGAAATCCTATACGACTCTCGATTAGAAACTCCTGTACTCCTGGTAATCAACCACGCCCACGGGCCGTGGCATTTAAGAAGGCCCGCCCAGACGGGCCGAGTTCGCGGTGAGGCCCTGGGGGACGACAACAGACTGTTTTGGCAGCGACATGGAGTGACATCCTACCTTCTTGCTCCCAACGGGTCGCCTCCCGAGTTCTCTGCCCAATCGGACAGCCGTGTGCAGGAAGCCAGGTCGGGCTCGCCCAAGCAAGCGAGCCCGACCAGCCAAGTGTGGTTGTGACACCCGATGATTGCGCCACTGCCAAGCACGCGCTTGGTGTTCGGCTTCTTGGCGTCCCGACAAAGCCTGTCAATACTGCCGTGTGGCTTCCGTTTCCTCGACGGGGCGCCCCAGTTCCTGCGTGTTCATGATGGTCCGGAAGCGGATATCGCCCGGCTGGAGGGCTTTGACGACGACGCGCCACGTCGCCTTCTGGCCTGCCGGCAGGCTGGGCAGCGGCGCAAATCGGATCGTCCGGCCTTCTATCCTCGCTCGGGTTGGGCCGCCCGAAGAAACGTACTCCTGCGCCTCTTCCAGAATACACGTAATCTGCACATTGGTGTCGGTGGCCGAACCCTGATTGGTCGCGACAATGACATAAGTCTCTTCCGCTCCCACTTCAATCGGGTCCGCCTGGTCGATCACTTCAAGCAGCACGGCGGGAATCCCCTCGGTGGCCGTCTTGGCTGAGGCAGTCACCGCGCTGGCGCACTCGGCGCTGGCCGTGGCGGTGTTGGTCAACACCCCCGCGCTCGTAGGAGTATAGGTAATGCTGACGCTCCTGGATGCGTTGACGGCCAAGGTGCCCAGTTGCCATACCACTCTCCCGCCGGACACGGTTCCGCCCTCAGACGGCTTCACTGCCTGGACTCCCTCAGGGATGGCGTCCTGGACCACGGTGCCGGCCGCCGGCCAGTCACCCTTGTTCGTCACCGTGATCTGATAGGTGATCGGGCGACCGAGGAACAGTCGCTCCGGCCCGGTCTTCACGATCGTCAGCACCGGTTCACGGACCACCGTCGTCGTCTCGGCCTCGGCCTTCAGGCCGCTGCTGGAGCTGGCGATGGCTCTGTTGAGGTACGTGCCGGTCTTGGCAGCCTTGAGCCTGACCGACGCCTGCTTGGATTGTCCCGGCGCCAACGTGCCGGCATCGAACCCCACCTCGCTCTTGCCGTCTTCCGTTTTCAGCCCGGCCGGCAGGACATCCATGACCTTGACACCCTGGATGGTGCCGGTTCCGCTGTTGGTGACCACGAAGGTGACCGGGATGGGATCGCACAGCAGAGTCTCTTTGGGCGCAGTCTTCGCGAGCACGAGCCTCGGCTCAACCACCTCGGTATTGGCACAGGCCGGGATGAGAAACTCGACCGTTGCGCAATGCATGAGGCAATCCGTCGTGATGGCCACGCCCGAAATACGAATGTCTCGACTTGCCTTGGGAGCCAGCGAATCCAGCATCCAGATCAAGCTGGCGTCGCCTGCCCTTGCCGCGGGGTCCGACTTCTGGAACTTGAAGTTCCTCGGGAGCCGCTCCGTCACGACCACATCGCTCACCGTCACGTCGCTCAGATTTGTGACCTTGATCGTGTAGTCGAACGGCGCGTTCAACGGAACCTGGGCGGGCGTTTGCACGTCCAGACGCACCGCCCCTTCCGCCGGATACGACTGTGAGGCCACGGAAGGACCGCATCTGCCTCCAGCCGACGGCGCCGGCTGAGTGCGGGCCGCCGGCTGCGCCGTGGCCGCCGGTTGCGTCGTCGTCGCCGGATGCACGGGGTACGTGCGCTCCTGACGCGACGAAGTTCCGCTCGATCCGCAGCCCGAGGACAATAGAGACCCTGCGAGGAACAGGGTCAGAACAAGTAATGTGTTTGCAAGCGTCTTCATGGCAGTGCTCCTTCTTCCTTTCTACCCTATTATAGCCGGCCACAACGCCAGCTCTTGTGTCGAACGTGATAGCCACGATTTATCGTCTCCCTGCGCCCCACCGCGGGATCAAAGGACACACCGCAGTCTTCGCCAAATCCGATGGTTCTCTCAAAAGGTCATACCGAGGCCGAGTATGTACTTGAGGTCCGTGCTGCCCTGCCCCGGCGCGGGGCTTTCGTCATAGTTGAAGATGACCCTGAAGTTCGCGAACATCGTCTTCGTCAGGTTCGCTCGCAGTTCCGCCGTCGTGGTCAGATAGTAGTCGGAGAACTGCTCCAGACTGGGGTAGTACGTCAGATCGTGCACGAACCGAAGGGTGTCCGTAATACGGTGGTCGAGGTTGTATCCCATCTGCAGGGAGATCTGGCTGTTGCTGTCGTCCGCCGGAGGATCCACATCGAACTTTTCATAGAGCGATGCCAGACCGAGGCCGGTGGAGAAGCTCGTCCGGTCCGTCTCGATCCACTGATAACCGGCACCGCCGCCGACCACGACGCGTCGATCCAGATCTGCGACCGCGTCTTTCTCGTAACGACCATTCATGAATGCGAAGAATTTCTTCGTGAAGAAGTAATCGTACTGGGCCTTGGCTCGCCACCAGTCTTCGGTGGTGGCGTCCTCCCCGGTATCGCGGTCTCTCTGTTTGGTCTTGCCGTAGTCCGCCCCGGCGGTCGTCCGGTCCTTTTCCGAACGCCGGGCGACGCTCACGCTGGCGGCGACCGCCTCGGCCTTGGTGTTGCCGTGCGTGGAGGTTACGGCCGCGGAGAGGCTGCCGGTCCACTTCGGCTGGGGTTTCGGCGGAGGGTTGATCGACGTCACATCCGCCAACGGGAATGTCTGGGGATACAGGGCTTGACCCTGTGCGATCGCGAAACGCCCTGAATCGGCCGCAACCACCGGTTGATTGAGCACCGTTCCGTCCTTCAGGTGAAGCTCAATCGGTGCGTCGCTCTGGAGCGTCGCGATATCTGCCAGGGCGATCGTGACCTGCCCGACCCGGTCCGTGTTCAAAACCAGTTTCCCGTCGCCCAGGGTCGCGATTTTGCCGGTCAGGCGGTCGCCGTTCTTCAGAACCACCTGGTCCGCATACAGCGCAGAGCATGTACCGACAAGGCACAGCAACAAGAAGGGTACTCTCAGATACATTACGGACTCCTTTCGAGATTACAGGGACACACAAGCGCCGATCGATGACCTCATCTCGTACTCGGATCGACGACATCAAAATAGACTACCATGGCACCGAAACCATTTCATACGAGACTCTCGGAGGCTCCTGCAGTCCTCCGGCCTTGCACGAAGACGATCCGGGGCTATGCCTTGGCCGGCTGGCGCTGCCTCGTGAGTCGGTTGATCGTTCGGATGACCATGAAGATCGTAAAGGCCACGATCAGGAAATCGATGAACGTATTGATGAACAGACCATAACGTATCGCCACGGCAGGGATGACTTCGCCGGTCGCCGACACGCTGGCTTCCTTCAAAATCACTTGGAGGTTCTTGAAGTCGACACCGCCCAGGAGCATGCCGATCGGGGGCATGATGATGTCGTTAACCAAGGAACTGACGATCTTGTTGAACGCAGCTCCGATGATAATGCCGACCGCCATGTCCAATGCGTTGCCTTTTACGGCGAATTCCTTGAACTCCGTTAACAAACCCATGGTCCTATCTCTCCTTATAAGATTGCCTGAGGTCCCAACCAGTAAACTGCGGCGACATCGAAAAACAGCGGAGAAAGACAGTCAGTTCACTCATTCCGTTCTCTTTGGGGGACAAAAAAAACATAATGCAGAGTTATTGGGCATGATTTATGTGTATTTAAGGGTCGGAGGGGCTCGTTTTGTGCCTGGCAGTCCCGGGCTGTTCCATCGGCCCCATTGCTGTGTCGCCGATGCCGCACAGCGACGGACCCAAACCCCCAGATTCGACGGAACTGTCACCATGAGACTCCTTCCGCAACGGCACATACGTCCCGGCCGAAAGCGGTCTCCTGTTCAGCACGTCTCCATCCAATTCGAGACAATACCACCTATGCGCGAGAATGCAAACAAAAAAACCCCGGATACAGGATTATTGCACCTTCACTCACACGGGAGAGCGGCGGCAATTTGGCCGTTGCGAAGCACGAAGAGGACAGCCACCCACTGCACAGTGTATGCTCCTGGAAATTTGTGGCGGTTGTCGCCCCTGAGGATATAATCAGACTTTGTGATGACATGGGTCTTTCTGCTCTATGCAAAAGGATTTGTCGGGCGTCGGGCCGATGTCGCCTTCTCCCGGACACGCCCGACCGCCGAGAGGCAGGATACACCGCCGGATCACGGCTCACGTCCATGTCGTGACAGCGCGGTCGAACCGATGGACATCAGGTTTGAAAGGAATGAGCATGTCTCTGAGCAAACGGCTGGCGGCGGAGGGGATCGGGACGTTCTGGCTCGTGTTTGGCGGCTGTGGCAGTGCCGTGCTGGCGGCGGCGTTTCCGGACGTGGGAATCGGCCTGCTCGGCGTCTCCCTGGCGTTCGGACTGACCGTGCTGACGATGGCCTATGCCATCGGCCACATCTCCGGGTGCCACCTCAACCCGGCGGTCACGCTCGGCCTGGCCACCGGCCGGCGCTTTGCCTGGAGCGACGTGATCCCCTACATGATCGCGCAGGTCGTCGGCGCCGTCGTGGCCGCATTCATCCTGTACGTGATCGCCAGCGGCAAGGAGGGCTTCAGCACCAGCGGGGGCTTCGCCGCCAACGGGTATGGCGCCCACTCACCCGGCGGCTACACGTTGATGGCCGCCCTCGTGGCCGAGGTCGTGCTGACGTTCATGTTCCTGATGATCATCCTGGGCGCAACGGATTCGCGGGTCCCGGCAGGCTTTGCACCGATCGCCATCGGCCTCGGACTGACGCTGATTCATCTGATCAGCATTCCGGTGACGAATACGTCGGTGAATCCGGCCCGCAGCACCGGACCGGCCCTGTTCGTGGGCGGCTGGGCGATTGCCCAACTGTGGCTGTTCTGGGTGGCGCCATTGCTCGGCGCGTTCCTGGCCGGCCTGGCGTATCCGGCCGTCGCCCGGGAAAGTGCCACACCACGCGTGTAAGTCGCGGCGCCCAAGCCGGGTGCGGACTGAGCATTCCTCCGCAGCAGCGCGGGGACTATGAAGAGAGATCCAAAGGAGAGACAAATGAAGAGAATAGTGCATGGGATGAGTGTAACGATGGTCGTCGCACTCTTGTTGGCCGGGTGCGGCCCCAAGAAGAGCCTGAGCCTTGAGGAAAGACGCCAGGTGGTCGCGGACATGGAGACCGAGACGCTTCAGCGACTCTACAAGGAAGCCCCGGATACCCAGGCGAAGGTTCAGAACGCGCCGGGGTACGCCGTCTTCAGCAACGCCAATGTGAACCTGCTGATCGCCAGCGCCGGCAGCGGTTACGGCGTCGTCGTGGACAACGCGACCAGGCAACGGACCTACATGAAGATGGCGCTGGGCGGCGTCGGACTCGGACTGGGCGCCAAGGACTATCGTGTGGTCATGATTTTCAAGGACAAGGCCACGATGGACAAGTTCGTCGAGAAGGGCTGGGATGCCGGCGCTCATGCCGATGCCGCCGCCAAGGCGGGGGACAAGGGCGCCGAGGCCAGCGCCGAAGGCGACATCCGGTCCGGGATCGAGGTCTTCTCCATGACCGAGTCCGGGCTGGCCCTCCAGGCCACGATCGCGGGCACGAAGTACTGGAAGGACAAGAGCCTCAATTGACCTTCCCGGCTCCTCCGGGCGATCCCGGAGCAGGACGCCGTAAGACCGGCTCACAGACGCAGGTTTCGACTTTGTGCCAGGTGAGACGGCGCGACAAGAGCGTATCCCATTGGGCCGGCCTCCGGTCGAGGCCGGCCCGATGGTCTTTCGCGACGGTCCGGCCGCGACGACGTGACCGACCAGAGGAGAGTCAGATTCGAGGGGAACTACGTGTTCGAGAAACATAATGCAGAGGGATACAAGGCGGCGTTGCCGGGGATTCGGATGAAGACCCTGTCCTACGGTGAACGAACGTTGATGACGGAGTTCCTCCTGGAACGAGGCAGTACGCTGCCCCTGCACGCGCACCGGCACGAGCAGACGGGATACCTTGTCAGAGGCCACATGCGCCTCACGATCGGCGGCGAGCAGAACGACGTGTTGCCGGGCGACAGTTGGTGCATCCCCTCGGGCGTGGAGCACGGAGCCCAGATCCTGGAAGATTCGGTCGCCATCGAGGTCTTCTCCCCCGTGCGCGAGGATTATCTGCCGAAGTCATCGCGCGATGAAAACGATCTGGGGTTGCTGTAGGGTGGGGCTTGCCCCACCGTTCTTGATCTGACCGCTTCATCAGACTTTGCCTGCGCTTCCTCGCGCGCGGGAATCGTAGCGACCAGCTCCCGCACGATGGCCTCGCTGATCTCGCCGAAACGCCCGGGCCCGGTCCCCGGCTTGCAGGCCGCACTGCGGACGCAGACGGCATCCACATCCGCCGCCCACAGGTCGGGTAGTTCCTCCCTCGTGATGCTGCCGCCGACCCATGCCTCCAGGCCCTTGTCGTGGCACCTGGCGATGAAGTCCTCGACGTGCCGCATCTTGTAGTAGTCCAGCAGACCCATGCCGATCCCCTTGTCGTACGTATCCACGAGCAGCCCGTCGGCCTTCATGTGCGCCGCCAGTTCGGGCCCATCGTGGATCGGGTCGATGTACCAGCGGGCCAGCCGCTCGTCGGCGAACAGCACGGGGATGCACTTCTTCGCGGGGAACCACTTCTTGACCGTGCGGACCAGCGCGGGCCCGAACTCCTGCGCCTCGCCCAGCGGCATCTTGGCCAG
>JAFGCA010000150.1 GCA_016932895.1 Sedimentisphaerales bacterium
AAAAGCACTTACGTTCTCGGGAGGAAAAATCACGAAGGAGATTTTTCCTCCCTAAAGTAAGCCTAATCTCCATTTTGCAGAAGTTCAGTTCTTATGATATCGACTGTAACCAGAAGACACCGGGCGCAATGACAAGTGTGAGGAGTCCTATTGTGGAACAGAAAACAATCTCACGACGTGGTTTCATGAGTGCTGCGGCGACGACGGCCGCCTTTACGGTGGTTCCCCGGCACGTGCTGGGCGGTTCCGGACACACGGCGCCGAGCGAAAAGCTCAACATCGCCGGCATCGGCGCCGGCGGCCAAGCCGCCGGCGATTTGGGGCAGATGGCGAGCGAGAATATCGTGGCGCTGTGCGACGTGGATTGGCGCCGCGCCGCCGGGATGTTCAATCGCTATCCGGACGCCAGGAAGTATCGCGACTTCCGCGAGATGCTGGAGGTCGAGGACGACAAGATCGATGCCGTCGTGGTGGCGATCCCCGATCACATGCACGCGGCGGCCTCGATGGCGGCGATCAAACGCGGCAAGCACGTCTACTGCGAAAAACCCCTGACCCACGACGTGTATGAGGCTCGCGTGCTGGCCGAAGCGGCGCGCAAGGCGGGCGTCGCCACCCAGATGGGCAACCAGGGTCAGGCCTCCGAGGGCACCCGCCTGATGTGCGAGTACATCTGGGACGGCGCCATTGGCCAGGTGCACGATGTGCACGTCTGGACGGACAGGCCGTTGCGCGGGATCAACGATGTGTACTGGCCCCAGGGTGTGGGCCGGCCGAAGGACAGGCCGCCGGTTCCGGATGAAGTGGCATGGGACCTCTGGCTGGGCACGGCTCCGGAACGCCCCTACCACCCGGATTATATGCCGTTTAGGTGGCGCGGCTGGTGGGACTTCGGCACCGGCGCCCTGGGCGATATCGGTTGCCATCGGATCGATCCGATCTTCCGCGCCCTGAAGCTCGGGCACCCCACGAGCGTCGAAGGTTGTTGCACGCTCGTCAACAGCGAGACGTATCCGGTGGCGTCGCGCGTGACCTATGAGTTCCCGCAGCGCGGGGAGTTTGCCCCGGTGAGACTGCACTGGTACGACGGCGGCATGAAACCACCCCGGCCGAAAGAGCTCGAGGACGGCCGCAACTGGGACACCAACGGTATCCTCTTCGAGGGCGACGAGGGTCTGTTGTACGAGACGCGGTTGCTTCCCGAGTCGCGCCAGACGGCGTACGGCAAGCCGCCCCAGAAACTGGAGCGATCCCCGGGACACTACAAGGAATGGATCCTGGCCTGCAAGGGAGGCAAGCCCGCCGGCTCGAACTTCCCCGACCATGCAGGATTGCTGGCCCAACTGGTCTTGCTTGGTAACCTCGCGCTGCAGCCGGCCCTGAAAGAGAAGATCACGCGTACCAAACTCCTTTGGGACGGCGACGCCATGAAGATCACCAACATGCCGGAGGCCAACCAGTTTCTGTGTCGTGAGTACCGCAAAGGTTGGACGCTCTGATTCACAACGGACCCAGGAGGTATTCGGTCATGCAGAAGGAAGACGGCAAACTATCGCGGCGTGGTGTCCTTCGCGGCACGGCGGGCGCGGTAGCGGCTTTTACGTTCGTTCCCGGCCACGTGCTCGGTGCAAACGGCGATCGGCCGGCCAGCGAGAAGCTCAACATCGCGGCCATCGGCTCCGGCGGCATGGGAGCGGGCAATATCAACGCCTGTTCGACCGAGAACATCGTCGCGTTGTGCGACGTCGACGACGCGCGGGCGGCAGAAACCTTCAAGAAGTTTCCGAACGCCCGGAGGTACAAGGACTTCCGCGTCATGCTGGACAAGGAAGACAAGAACATCGACGCGGTGATCGTGGCGACGCCCGACCACACGCACGCGGTCGCGGCGATGGCCTGCATCAAACGCCGCAAGCACGTCTACGTGCAAAAGCCGCTGGCGCATTCGATCTACGAGGTCCGCATGTTGACCGAGGCGGCGCGGAAGTACAAGGTGCAGACGCAGATGGGCAACCAGGGCCATTCCTCTAACGAGATTCGGCTCCTGTGCGAGTGGATTCAGGACGGCGCCATCGGTCCGGTGCGCGAGGTCTACGCCTGGAGCGACCGGCCCGTCGGCGGCGCTCCCTGGTCGGACTTCCCCATCATGGCCCGGCCCAAGGAGATGCCGCCCATCCCCAAGACGCTGGACTGGGACCTGTGGCTGGGCCCGGTGAAGCACCGGCCCTACCACCCGATCTACTGCCCCCTCTCGTGGCGGGGCTGGTGGGACTTTGGCACCGGGGCGCTGGGCGACATGGGCTGCCACATCCTGGACCCGGCCTTCTGGGCGCTGAAACTCGGGTCGCCGACCCGCGTGGAAGCGGCGACGACGCACTACAAGCCCGAGATCGCGTCGGAGACCTACCCGCGGGCCTCGATGGTTCGCTACGAGTTCCCCGCGCGCGGGGACATGCCGCCGGTCAAGCTGACGTGGTTTGACGGCCGGCTGATGCCGCCGCGACCGCGGGACCTGGAGCCCGGGCGAAACCTGGGCACCAACGGCGCCCTGCTGATGGGCGACAAGGGCACCATCATGCACGGCTCGCACGGCGCCGGTGGCGTCCGCATCATCCCCGAAACGAAAATGAGGGCCTACGGCCGGCCGCCGAAAACTCTGCCGCGCGTCAAGGGCGGCCACGAGCAGGATTGGGTCCGCGCCTGCAAGGACGGCAAGCCCGCCAGCTCGAACTTCGAGTACGGTGGCACCCTGACGGAGATGGTCCTGCTCGGCGTGCTGGCGATGCGCCTGAAGAATACCCCCCTGGAATGGGACGCGGCGAACCTGAAGGTCACGAATTGCGACGAAGCCGCTCAATATGTCAAACCGGTCTTCCGTGAAGGCTGGACGTTATAACCTGTGAACGTACGTTAGTACATCGATCGATAGGGTAAAGCAAAGAGGTTGCACTGTGAAAACAAAACAAATATCAAGACGGCAGTTCCTGGGCACCGCCGCCGCGGCTGCGGGGTTTGTGTTTGTCCCGCGACACGTGCTGGGCGGACCGAAGTTTGTGGCTCCCAGCGAGAAGCTCAACATCGCATGCATCGGCATTGGTGGCATGGGCGCCAGCGACGTCGGCCAGTTCAGCAGCGAGAACATCGTCGCGCTGTGCGACGTGGACTGGAAGCACGCGGCCGGGACGTTCCAGGCGCACCCGGAGGCGAAGAAGTACCGGGACTTCCGCAAGATGCTCGACGCCGAGGACAAGAACATCGACGCCGTGAGCGTCTCGACGCCTGACAACTGTCACGCGGTGGCGGCCATGGCCGCGATCAAGCGGGACAAGCACGTCTATTGCCAGAAGCCCCTGTGCCACGACGTCTACGAAGTGCGGCGTCTTACCATGGCGGCGCGCGAGCACGGCGTCATGACCCAGATGGGCACCCAGATTCACGCCACGAGCGAGATGAAGGTGCTGGTTGAGATCATTCGGTCCGGCGCGATCGGCAACGTGCGCAAGGTGGACCTCTGGAGCGGTAAGAACTGGGGCGGCGGCACGCGCCCGACGGACACGCCGCCGGTCCCTGAGACGCTGGACTGGGATCTGTGGCTCGGGCCGGCCCCGTATCGACCCTACCATCCGACGTACCTGCCCGGGCAATGGCGGCGCTGGTGGGATTTCGGCACCGGCACCCTCGGCGACATGGGATGTCACATCATCGATCCGGCCTGGTGGGCCCTGGATCTGGACTACCCGACCAGCATCGAGGCCAAGCCCGGGCCGTTCAGCGATGAGACATACCCGACCAAGACCGTCATTACGTGGGAGTTCCCCGCCCGCGGCAATCGTGCGCCGGTGACGGTGCGCTGGTACGACGGAGAGAACCGCCCGCCGCGACCGCCTCAGCTTGAGGAAGGCCGAAACCTGCCCGACCAGGGCGGCGTCTACTACGGCGACAAGGGCACGATCCTGTACCCGCACATGGGCGGACCGAGGCTGATCCCGGAATCGAGCATGAAGGGCTTCAAGAAGCCCGAGCCTTTCCTGCCGCGTGGCAAGGGCGGGGCGAGCTGGCACTACCAGGAATGGGTCCAGGCCTGCAAGGGCGGCCCCAAGCCGCTGTCGAACTTCGACTATGCCGGTCCGCTGACCGAGGCTATTCTGCTGGGCAACATCGCGGCCAAGGCCGGCGGCAAGATCCAGTGGGACGGACCGGCCATGAAGGTGACCAACATGCCCGAGATCAACGCCCACCTGCGCCGCCGGTATCGTGAGGGATGGGTCCTGTAATTGATAAAGGACTGTTGATGATTGATTATTGTCGGGCCCATGCTATTGCGGGAATGACAGACAGAGTCAGGCCTCCGTTGTCGGAGAGCTGGCCTGAGTGGGAAGGGTCGTCAGTTTTACAGGCAGAGGTTTAGATCAGGAGAACAGCAAATGGACAAGCGGATAAGAGTAGGTGTGGTAATGTTGGTGGGGTTGAGTGTGTGCGCGCTGGGTGCGGTGTCTGTCCAGGCCGAGGAGGGCTGGCGGCTGGGTATGCAGGCGTACAGTTTCAACCGGTTCACCTTCTACGAAGCGGTCGAGAAGAACAAGGCATTGGGCATGGATTACATTGAGGCGTACCCGGGCCAGAAGCTCAGCGCCGCCCACGGCGATGCGAAGTTCGACCACAACATGTCACCGGCCCTGCGACTGGAAGTCAAGCAGATGCTCAAGGCCAAGGGCGTCAAGCTGGTCAATTACGGCGTGGTCGGGCTGCCCAACAACATGGACGAATGCCGCAAGGTGTTCAATTTCGCCCGCGACATGGGCATCGAGACGATCGTCTCGGAGCCGCCGGAGGACGCCTTCGATTTGATCGACAAGCTCTGCCAGGAGTACAAGATCGGCGTGGCGATCCACAACCACCCCAAGCCTTCGCACTACTGGGACTATAAGACCGTGCTGAAGGTGTGCGAGGGTCGCAGCAAGTGGATCGGCGCCTGCGCCGACACCGGACACTGGACCCGCTCGGGCATCGATCCGCTCGAAGCGGTCAAGGCGCTCGGCCGGGTCGGCAGAATCAGGAGCTTCCACTTCAAAGACCTCAACGAATTCGGCGTTCGCAGCGCCCACGATGTCCCCTGGGGAACCGGTGTGAGCAAGGCCCGGTTGGTGCTTCAGGAAGTGGCACGTCAGGGCTTTGAGGGCAGCTTCTCCATTGAGTACGAGCACAACTGGCTCAATTCCATGCCGGAAATCGCCAAGTGCGTAACGTTCTTCGGGCGCACGGCCGGCGAGCTGGGCGTCAGCGACTGGAAGTGGATCTTCAACGGCAAGGACCTGGCCGGCTGGGACGGTGACCCCCGGCTCTGGACCGTCAAGGACGGCGTCATCCGCGGCGAAACCACGCCCGAGAATCCCACCAAGGGCAACACGTTCTGCATCTGGCGCGGCGGCCAGCTCAAGGACTTCGAGCTGAAACTCAAATTCCGCATCCGCAACGGCAACTCCGGCGTCCAGTACCGCAGCAAGGAGTTCGACAAGTGGCGGATTACCGGCTACCAGGCCGAAGTCGAGAACAACCAGGGCAAGGTCGGCTTCCTGTACCACGAAGGCGGTCGCGGGTGGCTCGTAAACGTCGGCGACCTGATGCTCATCGACGGCGAAGGCAACAAGAAGGTCATCAGCAACGTCAACGATCAGAAAGAGCTGATCGACGCCGGCTACTACACGGACCAGGGCTGGAACGAGTATCACATCATTGGCCAGGGCAACCACCTGATCCATTACCTTAACGGCTTCCAGACGATGGAGCTGATCGACAACGACCGCATCACGAACCCCCAGGATCCCGCGGATCGCAAGGGCTCCATCCGCGAGGGTGTGCTCGCCCTGCAAATCCATGCGGGCCCGCCGATGCTGGTCGAGTTCAAGGACATCCGCGTCAAGGAGTTGCCGCCGACCTATGGCGACGCGCAGTTGGTCTTTAACGGTGAGAACCTTGACGAATGGATTGTGAAGGACGGTCCAAACAAGTGGACCGTTGGCAAGGCGAAGGTTTCCGAGGACGACCCGAAAATGTTGGCGGCCGCCGACGGCAAGGGCGAGATGATCAACCTGACGCCCAAGCACGGCGCAAGCCGCGATATCTACTCCAAGCAGACGTTTGGCGACTGCCGGATCGAGGTCGAGGTGATGGTGCCCAAGGGCTCCAACTCGGGCATCTACGTGATGGGCGAGTACGAGATCCAGGTGCTGGACAGCTACGGCCGGATGAAGATGGGCAACGGAGACATGGGCGCCATCTACGGCGGTTTCGCTCCGCCGGTCAACGCCTCCAAGGCGCCGGGTCAGTGGCAGCAGTACGTCATCGAATGGCGCGCTCCGAAGTTCAATGCCAGCGGCAAGAAGGTTGGCAATGCCGAGTTCGTCAAGGTCGAACTCAACGGCCAGATCCTCCATGAGAACCTCGTCATGCCAGGGCCGACGCCCGGCGGTGTAACGGGCAAGGAAGCGCCGGTCGGACCGCTCATGTTCCAGGGGAACCACGGACCGGTGGCCTATCGCAATATCATTGTAAAGCCTTTGAAAAATTGAGGTTACAGAAACAACAACGTTGTCGCGCCGGCGCCCTCGTGGTTATGGGACGACGGGAAAAACGGACAACTTTCCTTGACAGTTGTTGTGCCCGTGGGCATAATAGCGGGCTATATTTTGGAAACCAATCATGAACGGGTTTGTTCAATTTTTGGAGTGAGTAGAAATAGAATGAGCGATAAAAAGACACAAAAAACGATGGATAGACGTAGCTTCCTGGCTTCAACCGCCGCGGTCGGTGCCGGTCTGGCGGTGGCGCCGCGCGTGTTCGCCCAGGCGGGAGGCAAGAAACCTGACGACCTCAACATTGCCCTGCTCGGCGCCGGCTCCCAGGGGCAGGTTCTGATGCAGGCCTGTTTGAAGATTCCGGGCGTGCGGTTCAAAGCCGTCTGCGACATCTGGGAAAGCTACAACCAGAAGCGCGTGACGCGTCTGCTGAAGCGCTACGGGCACGAGAACAACGCCTACGTTGACTACAAGGAGATGCTCGACAAGGAGAAGGACAACCTGGACGCCGTGATCATCGCGACGCCGGACTTCTGGCACGCCGAGCACGCGATCGCCTGTATGGAAGCCGGGCTGCACGTCTATTGCGAAAAGGAAATGTCCAACGAGCTGGCCAAGGCCAAGAAAATGGTCGAGACGCAGAAGCGCACCGGCAAGCTCCTCCAGATCGGCCACCAGCGGCGCAGCAATCCGCGCTACATCCATTGCTACGACAAGCTGATGAAGCAGGCCAAGATCCTGGGTCGCATCACGACCGTCAACGGACAGTGGAACCGGGCCGCACGGCCCTTCAACGGTTGGCCCAAGACGGCCGCCATGGATGCCGCCACGCTGGAGAAGTACGGGTTTAAGTCCATGGAGCAGTTCCGTAACTGGCGCTGGTTCAAGGGGCTGGGCGGCGGCCCGATCGTGGACCTCGGCTCGCACCAGATCGACATCTACAGTTGGTACCTCGGTACCACGCCCAAGGGCGTGATCGCCAGCGGAGGCACCGACTACTACGACAAGAACACCCACGAGTGGTATGACACCGTCATGGCCATTTACGACTTCGACACCCCCGAGGGCGCCGTGCGTGCGTTCTATCAGGTGCTCACGACCAACAGCAGCCAGGGGTACTTCGAGACCTTCATGGGCGACGGTGGCACCCTGCAAATCTCCGAGTCGGCCAGTCGCGGCGCGGTCTATCGCGAAGCCGCCAACCAGGAGGACTGGGGCAAGTGGGTCAAGCTCGGCTTCCTGAACGAGCCGAAAGAAGAGAAGAAGGAAGAAGGCGAAGAGGTCGTGCTGGATGTGCGTGAGACGCTGGCGCCGCCGGCGTACGAGATCCCGGTGACGATGGAAGGCAAGCCCTACCATCAGCCGCACCTGGAGAACTTCTTCAATGCCGTGCGCGGCAAAGAGAAGCTGAATTGCCCGGCCGAGATCGGATACGAGACCGCCGTGATGGTCCTCAAGGTCAACGAAGCGGTCGAGGCGCAGCGCCGGTTGGAATTCAAGCCCGACGAGTTTCACGCGTAGAGTCGTTCGGGATCGTTCGCTTTCGAAATCCGTGCGGCGCGACGGCCGCACGTGCAGAAAGGAATTGAGAGAGCCTTGAAACGAGAATTGATTGCTGTTTTGGTACCGTTGTTGGTGCTGTCGGTCGGGCCCGTCCGGGCCGAAGATGGCGAACCGCTGCTGGGCGACGAAAGCGACGGCAGCCGGGCCCATCCGATTCACCTGATCCCTCTCTTTCCGGAAAACGAAGACGGTGAGAAGGGCGAGCAGATCGATCCGGAAGAAGTGGACGTCATGCCGTTCTCGACGCGCATGACCTGCGGCGAGTGCCACACGTACGAAGCCATCGGCGGCGGCTGGCATTTCAACGCCGCCGATA
>JAFGCA010000151.1 GCA_016932895.1 Sedimentisphaerales bacterium
ACTGTTTTGACGTCGGTGCTGGATTCGTAAAACAAAACAGAGGTCCCATTCCATCCGCCGGCACCGGTCGGTGTCGTGAGAGAGGTGTTTTCGAACTGAATCCAGAAACCGGTCGGCAGCCCTTCGTCGTAGTCCCAGGCTGCATCACCTTCCTTGACACCTACACAATCCCGAGCGGTCGCTCCAGTGCCTGTATTGCCCACAGCAAAGCTAACACCCTGGAACTCAAAACGAGATATACCGGACCCGATGGCGGCGCCTTCTTTGGAGGCAATCGACGCTCGAGACCCCCCATGAACCGGGCCATTAAGGGTTACTTCTGAGTTCGCTTCCGTGACGTTTCCACTCCATCCAATGTCCCAGTAGTTGAATCCCGTACCGATACCTGTGGTGTTGGTTTCGATTGCGCCATCATCGAAGTGGTCATCTACAATTACACCTCCCAAGACCACGGGAGACAACATTGCCACCAATGCGAAGACTAACAATCTCTTACACATAATGATCCTCCTTTCGAAAAAACTGTGATAATCGTACTGTGCCGTGCCTGAAAACATGTTGCCCCTGCATCGAACCAGCGGGCTGCCGCTGTTTTTCGAGCGGGCACAGGCGCAGAAATGTATGTTTATACTATCTGCAGTATCCCGTATCTTTGCCAAAACGTAGCCCCTTCATTCTACTATGCCGTTTCAGAAATATTGGCGAGAGTCGTCGCCCCGTCCGTATGGAGGCGGGTAATCTCCGGCGCGGGGCACCAACGTGACATAAGTCCGTCGTGCATAAGCGAACGAAGCCTGTGCCCCTTGGACACAGACCCCGTCTCTGCGTAGATACTCGAGCCGTCAATTGCGTCCGTGAGCCAGTTGCGTCGACTGCAGTCGGGGCTGCCGCCGGCCATCCCAACATCCCATGAGGAGTTGCCTGTCAACGTGCCGCTGCCACCGCCCCCGATAATGTGGGTTGCGGTCGTGCTGGCGCCGTCGTCGAACGGCCAATGAACGATCAATCCGGCCTGAGCACTGCCCGCCGAGATCAAATATGTCGGAAGCATGGACAGGAACAGCAGTCTCTTGTACATGCTAATCCTCCGTCAAAAAGCTGCATGCATGGGATGCAATCAAGTTACGCCGATATGCCGATGCCGGCCATAGGGTAATCCTGAAACTGTACTGCCTCACCTCCTTTCGGCCAGAAAGCCAGAGGGCTACAGAAGACTACATTGATAAGTCTGATCATACCGGCACTGCTCCGAAGTGCCTCCCGTATGAATGCCCATGTGCTGGCGGTTGGAGAGTCCGATAGTGGCATCCTGCACACACAAGGCAGAGCCGGCACAGATGTTGTGACGACCCCGTCGGCGGGTTTCTACTTCCCGACAAGGTAGATGCAGAGAAGAAACCGCCGAGGAAACCCGTGAGCAGAGAAACACATGCTCTCATTCTGCATGCGGCACACCTCCGATAATCCAACCGGTTACTCGGTACGGATTGGGCAAACACTCTCCTCAAATCTAACCTTACTTCGCGATCCGCCGAGATGCGTTGACTCGGCACGGTCGCCACATACTCATTATAACAACACTGCTCAGAAATCTCAGGAGTGAGATGAAAATAATAAAATCCGGCAGGATTTCTCGCTGCTGCGGGCAGGGCGTACACATCCAAGCCTCGATGGCCTTCTTAACCCCTAGAATCCCGATCAGATGGTCGTCATTTCGACGTTCCGGGCACCGGGTATGTTCCTCGGCCGATGTTTCCGAACGGGAAATGGGGATCGAGCGATTGAGGCGCGTTTGTCCTGCCGTTGTGGGTGCTCAGACAGTGCATATGGCCCATGAGACGGCCATCTGCCGATTTGGGTATGCGCATCCGCCGCGTTCTTATGTTTACTACTTGTCCGTCAGGCTGTGGAGCGTGACGGTTGCCTCTTTCAACCCTTCAGATTCGGCTTTGAGCGTGATCGTGCCTCCCTGGCCGGGGTTGGCCCGGACGATGGCCAGACACAGGCCGTTGAAGGCGTCGCGGTCCTTGGACTGGAAGGACTCGAAGCTCGTCGGGTCGCCGTTGTCGGTGGCGACGATTTCGCCCGGCCCTTCTATGGACAGGTGAACGCGATTGCTGGACCGCGGCACGAGCAGGCCGTCCTTGTCGCTCACGGTGATCGTGACGAAGGAAAGGTCCTGGCCATCGGCGGCGATGGTGGCCCGATCGGGCTGCATCAGCAGCTTGGCCGCAGGGCCGGCGGTTTTCATTACGTCGGTGGCCCATTCCTTGCCGCCCTTGTAGGCGACGATCTTGAGCTCGCCCGGCTCGTAGACCACGTCGTCCCAGCGGAGGCGATACTCATACTGTCCCTTAGTCTTTCTGCCGAGCGACTTGCCGTTGAGGAACAGCTCGGCCTCGTCGCCCGAGGTGTATACGTGCACAGGCGTGACCTGGCCGAGGCGCTCGGGCCAGGTCCAGTGCGGCAGAATGTGGGCCATCGGCAGGTCGGGCCGCCAGCGGGCCTGGTAGATGTAGAACCGGTCCTTCTTGAAGCCGGCCAGGTCGATGATCCCGAAATACGAGCTGCGCGAGGGGTCATTGCGCCCGCCCCAGGGCGTCGGCTCGCCGAGATAGTCCCACCCGGTCCAGACGAACTCGCCGCCGACGAACGGGAAACGATCCTGTGCGGCGAATTCCGTGTCGGGCGAGGTGGCCCAACTCGGGTAATAGAGGTCATACGAGCTCATCTGGTGATCGGCAACGTCCTGTCCCGGCGGGGGTGTGTTGGCGTCTCCGCCCCGGCGTCTGCCTCCGGAGATCTCGCCGGGCTGACCGGCGACGGGGAACGTGTACACGCCGCGGGAGCTGATCGTCGAAGCCGTCTCGCTGCCGTAGACGAAAACATTCGGGGCCGCTTCATGGAATGAGGGATAAAGGCCATTGGGCTGTGTCCGCGAGGGCCTGGAGCCCTGGTAGTTCAGGCCGATCGTGTCGAGTGCCGCGACGTAGGAACTGCCCGGCCGGGCATTGTTGCAGCCGGAGGTTGTGGGCCTGGTCGGGTCCTCCTCGTGCACGAAGCGGGCAAGCTCCGCGGCGGTCGCGGCGCCACGCTCGCCCATACCCTGCTCGGCGATTTCGTTGCCGATGCTCCAGAGTACAACGCAGGGATGGTTGCGGTCACGGCGAACCAAAGCCCGCATGTCTTTTTCATGCCAGTCGGCGAAGAGCAGGGCGTAATCGTTTCGCGTTTTCGGCCGGCTCCAGGTGTCGAACGCCTCGTCCATCACGACGATGCCCATGCGGTCGCAGAGGTCGAGCAACTCCGGCGCGGGCGGGTTGTGACTGGTGCGAATGGCGTTGCATCCCATCTCCTTGAGCAGTTCGATCTGCCGCTGGAGGGCCCGTACATTGATCGCGGCGCCGAGCGCCCCGAGGTCGTGGTGATCGCAGACGCCCTGGAAATTGACCCGCCGGCCGTTGAGCTGGAAGCCGTTCTCGGGGTCGAACCGGATGGAGCGGATGCCGAACGTGGTTTCGTACACGTCTACTGGCCTGCCTGCCTGCTCGACGGTGACGACCGCGGCGTACAGGCTGGG
>JAFGCA010000152.1 GCA_016932895.1 Sedimentisphaerales bacterium
GAGCGTGCTGTTGGTGTTGAGGGTGATGAAGGCCGGGCCGTCCTCGCTGCCGGCGCCTTCGGTCACCAGAAACGTGGTGCCGTCGTCAGTGGGCTTGGGCAGGCCCGGGTTGCGTATGCCGTTGTGGGCCGGGACCGATTCCCACATGCCAGCCAGCGTCACGGCGTTCGGTACGTTGAGATGGCCCGCGAAAAAGTAATTTCCGCGCGGGGCATAGACGACCCCGCCGTTGGCGGCGGCAGCGGCGTCGAGGGCCTTCTGAAAGGCGGCGGTGTCGTCGGTTTGGCCGTCGCCGGCGGCTCCGAACGTTCGGACGTCGAATCGATCCGGCGTCGCAGCCTGCGCCGACTCTTGCGCCGAGACCGGCGCGGCGCAGACCGCCGAGAGAACAAAGAGACACATGCCGCACTGAGTCACTACCCATGATCGAGAAAATCGATGATGCATTCGTCGTACTCCTGTCGCTGGTGATTCAACTCGTTGCTTACTTCACGTCGACCCATTCGATGATCGAGATCACGGCGTTTGCGCCGCTGCGTTCGTTGTGGGCCTGAATCTCGACTTTGCCGTCGCGCGTGTCTTGCGCGGTGATACGCTGCTGGAGCCAGCGTCCCTCCTGGAAATTCTCGGCCAGGCCCAGCGATTTTCCTTCGACGCTGACCGTCTGGCGGCGGCCGCCTTCGAAGCTGTCGGGATCGATGATGTGCAGTCGGAGGAGCCCGGCGGCGTCTTGCGGCACGGCAAGCTCGATCCGCAGCTCCTTGTCGTCGGCCCGGCAATGGTAAACGGGCAGACTCCAGCCGTCCCAGGTGTATCCCGATTTGGCTTCGGCGGTGAAACCCGGCTCGGCGTAGATCACTTCCTTTTCCGGCCGGCCGCACCACATGAGGAAGCGTATGCCCCGTTTCTGCAATTCCGCCGTGGAAGGCAGCTTCTCCCGATCGGGCCAGAACGGCTCTTCCGGGGCCGGGGCCCGATCCGCCGCGCCGGGCATCGCGCCGAAGGACGCATGAGGCTCGCTTTGGTACCAATAGACTACGCTTGACAACTGCAGCGTACTTCCCGGCTTGCTGAACTCCCGGCGGAACATCTCGTGCTCGTTCTCGCCGAAGCCGACCGTCACACGCAACGACCGCTCGAAGCTGATCGCGTCGTTGATGAAGAACCGGTAGCCGCAACCGCCTTTCAAGAAGGGAAAGTAACCCGTCAGCGGAAACAGGTTCTCTGTCGGGGGATAACCCCAACTGAATCCGAAGGAATCCTCGATCCCCTGAAACTCGATCGAGGGCGTCTGCTCGCCGTCGATATAGAATTTTTCGTTCTCGTCGACGGGATAACCCGCACGCCCGGGCCGGCGCACAGTGACGTTCCAGCCGACGAACTTGCCCCGGCCCTGGGCCTCGAGTGCGAGGTAGTCGCGCGTCCCCAGCAGGAGGCCTTCCTGTCGCCAGTGGGCGTGGAAATACCCGAGATCGTTGCCGATCTTGTCCGCCGTTCGGTACATGACGTAGCTGTAGCAGGGCATAGTCTTCCACAGCTCTTCGCCCGGCTCCATCGGTCCATCATACACCAGCTCAATGCGCGCCGACTTCCGAAATGGCATGGGGAAATACGCGTTGAAGCCGCGACGCTTGTTCACCAGGGCCGTGTTCACCGCGTCGCGCAAACCGGCCGGATCGCAGAAGAAATCGACGAGCGGGCAATCAACGCTGGGTGCGATCTCGCCGTCCCAGTACGCGCGCAGAAGCAAATCCCGGTTGAGCTTTAGCGTCTGCGGCATGGCGAAGTGGATCATCGTGATGGTCGCCGGCCCTTCGATCTCAGCCACGACGACACGCTTCGATGAGTTGAACCGGGCGCTGAGCGGGTTCTCGATCCACAACGCATTTTGCGCCGCGGTCCGTCCCGGATTCAATGTGGGCAGGTCCCGGATCGCCATGCCGGGGCCGGCGATCTGTCCCAGGGCCACGACTGCGGTCAATGCTTGCGATACCCAGAATACCATGGTTGTGCCTCCCTTGAGACCAGATCTTCAAGCATTCGGCCGGTCGAACTGTGGAACTTTGAGTGTCTCACCGTTGTTGAGTGCGGACCGATGCGCGACAATGCCGGGCACGGTCATCGCCAGAGCCTCGTAGACGTTCACCATCGGCTCGCGGTCTTCGAGGATCGCGGTGACGAACTCGTTGGCCAGGGGGCCGTGGGAGCCGCCGTGGCCGCCCGCCGGCATGTTCGGCGGAAGCGGGGGGCGGGAGATGTCGGGAAGGTTCTTCTCCGCGCCGTGATAGCTCGTGCCCTCCATCCAGCCGCGCTCGCCGTAGACGCGTCCGGTCTCGACGATCACTCCATGGATGCCTTTGCACATCAGCATGCGGGACGAGCCGCCCTCGCTGGTCTGAAACAGCGCCACCTCGTCGCTGAAGGGGTTGTTGTACTTGTTGGCGCCGGGTTTGTAGGCGTCGTATCCGCCGTTGGACCCGACGCACGAGACGGACGTGAAGCGCTTGCCGGTGACGCCGACGTAGTACGCGGTGGAGTGGGTCGGATACCACAAAGGCGGCATGCCCACCCGCCAGCCCTTGAACGACGGGATGGGCTTGGTGCCGAAGTGGAAGTATTCGCCCTCGGAATAGATGAGTCGTCCGAATCCACCGGCGTGATACGTCCGCCGCATGGCGTAGCAGTCCTCGCGGAAGCAGCTCGTTTCGGCCATCATGTACTTCAGGCCGGTCTTCTGCACGGTTTCCACCAATTGCTCGGCCTGCTCGATCGACCCCAGCACGGCCGGTACCGCCGTCATGACGTGCTTGCCGTGCTTGAGCACCTCCATGCAATGTCGCGCGTGACTCGGTGCGTCCGTGGCGACGAACACCGCCTCGATTTTGGGATCCTTCACCAGTACTTCCAGCGACTCGTACGATTTGTCACAGCGACACGCTTCCATCAGGCCCTGGCGCCGCTCCGGAATCAGGTCGCTGACGGCGACGACCTCGACATTGGGGTGGTCCTGAAACCCGAAGGCCGCTCCGAATCGGCATACACCGTAACCGACGATGCCGAAGCGCACCTTGCGATCGGACACGGGCTGCCAGCTCTTGCGTGCCCGTTGCCTGTCGGCGCCGCGCGCCGGCGCTGCCAGATGGGTCCCGGCGACGGCCCCCAACGAGAGCGTCCCCAACTTCTGCAGGAATTCGCGTCGATACACCGGATCGATAGGAATGTTCGACATCGAGTGACCTCCTTCATCTGAACACGTATCTCCCGACGATCGCAACACGCTGCCGTATACCGCCTTGCCTGGCCATTCTACCCGCAGCGAATGCCTGGCGCCAACCGTTTGCCGGAAAGGGTCTGACATGCTCCCCCCTCCTGGTGCCGGCTGCTTCTGACGAGAAAGTGTCTGCGGGCTCGGATGACAGCTTGTGAACCGGCCGCACAATCGACTACAATCGTCGCCATGAAGAGATTGTATTGGACTGAGCCGAGTACATATGAATTCGAGGTCGCGGTCAAGGCCGTTGGCGACGGCTGCGTCACAATCGATCCGATTGTATTTCATCCCGACGAGGGGGGCCAGCCGGCGGATACCGGCACGATCGGTGAAGCAGTCGTCCGTCAGGTCGAGATTGTCGACGACCGAGTCATTCACACGCTGGACCGCTCGTTGGCCGACGGTACGTATGTTGCCCGTGTGGACCGGCGTCGCCGAAACCACACGGCTTGCCACCATACCGCCCAGCACATTCTGTCCGGCGTCGCCGCCGAGCAGTTCGGTTTGCAGACCACAGGTGTGCACATCGGTCTGGAAGCATGCACCGTTGACTTCGGCAATAAGATCGATTGGGACGTGGCGGAGGACCTCGAGCGCAGAGCCATGGCAATCGTTATGGAGGACCTTCCCGTCGAAACCGTGTTCGGTGACACCGACGAGCCCGTTCGCAGCCGCTTCGGCGCGATCGACGCAGATGTCGTCCGCGTGGTTAAGATCGGCGATTGTGACAAATCCCCTTGCTGCGGAGCCCACGTCCGGAGCACCGGTCGGATTGGCGTCGTTCGCATCTTCAATCTGGAGAACAAGAAGGAGGGCACGCGGGCGTCGTTCCTGGCCGGACAGAAGGCTTTGGAGCAATCGCAAAGAGAGACGGCAATCCTTCGAGAGCTGAGAAAGGCGGCGAGCTGTTCGACTTTGGAACTCCCCGCCATTTTGGAGAAGGCCCTGGAACGTGCGAAGGAGCTGTCGAAGGAGGTCGATCGGGTGTGGTCCTTGCGGCTTTCCGACTTGGCTCGGTCGGTCGAAGTCGTTACGGCCGGATCGTCGAAGATCGGTGTTTACGTCGGTGCACTTCCGCGAGCGCTTGTGGCGACTCTCGCCGGCATGATCGCCGAGAGCGTAGAAGGCGCCGGTATTGCCGTAAGTGACACTCACATCGCCGTCAGCTCTACAACGCTGGACGCAGGGCAACTTTTCAAACAGGTCCAGAAGGAAATCGGCGGCAAGGGCGGCGGCTCGCCTCGGGCTGCTCAGGGCCGCCTCGACAATCCTGTGACGAACCATGATCTGGTTGGTATTCTCGCCAGGTGCCCTGCGGTCTGATTGACGTGTTCTGGGGGCGACTGACCGGACACGGGAGGCAGCGTTGCCCGGTCTTTGCAAAACGCGTGGGGCCCGATAGAATAGCCGGTTGCAGGATGGGTCCTTGACCTATGCGTTTGTGCGTTTGAGGTCTTTCCGCGTGGGTTGAGAACCCACCCTGCGATTTGGCAACTGTTGAGGTGTCATGGACGGCGACAAGAAAGCCACGTTTGATTTGCAGTCGGGCCGCGACGGTCGGATCGATCTGGTCCTGAAGGGCCGGCTCGATCGGGATGCCGTTGCGGCGATTTGGCGCGACAGCACACAGCGCGTTCGCCAGGCCGGCGCCGAGCGTTTGGTGGTGCAGGCCGGAGGGCTTGACTATTGCGACGGGGCCGGCATCGCACTGTTGCTCGAGTTCAGACGCATTCAGCAGAAAAACGGTGGGCGGTTCGAGATCGAGAATCTCCAACCCCGGTTTCAGCAGCTTCTGACGCTCTTCGAAACGTACCGCGTCGTCTCGTTTCCGCAGAGCATCGGCGGGATCTCAGAGTTGGTCCACAATTTGGGCGGTGCGGTCGTTCGTGTGGCTCGTGATTTCTTCGACCAGGTCAGCTTCACCGGTGAGGTCTTCGCCAAGCTTCTGAAGGCTGTTGTACGCCCGGGCGGGCTGCGGTGGCGCGATACGTTTCTAATCGCCGAGAAGGCCGGGGCCAATGCCGTGGGCATTACGGCCTTGTTGGGCTTTCTGATCGGTTTGATCCTGGCGTTCCAATCCGCCGTGGCCATGCAGAAGTTCGGCGTCGAGGTGTTCGTAGCGGACCTGGTGGTCATTGGGCTGTTTCGCGAGTTGGGGCCGCTCATCACCGCCTTCGTCCTGACCAGCCGCAGCGGATCGGCCTTTGCCGCCGAACTGGGCACGATGAAGGTCAATGAGGAAGTCGATGCCTTGGTGACCATGGGCCTGGATCCGGTCGAGTTCCTGGTCCTGCCCCGGCTGATCGCCGCCATTTGCGTGCTGCCGCTGCTGACGATGTTCAATCATCTTTTCGGCCTGATCGGCTGCGGTATTGTAATGACCTCGCTGGACGTGCCCATCGTGACCTATATCGAACGCATCAGGGAAGCGGCTGATCTGGTTGATCTGATGAGCGGCCTTGTGAAGACGTTCGTTTTCGGCACGCTGATTGCCGGGATCGGCTGCCTGCGCGGCCTGCAAACCGGCACCGGGCCCAGCGCCGTCGGGGATTCGGCGACGCGGGCGGTCGTCAGCGGGATCGTGGCCATCGTGGTGGCCGACGGTATTTTTGCGGTTCTCTATTATTTCCTGGGGATATAGTCGGACATGAACCAAAGCGCCGAACCCATCATCCAGGTAAAGAATCTGACCGCCGGCTACGGCCGCACGGTAATACTCGAGGACGTCAGCTTCGACGTTCAGCCCGGGGAAGTCTTCACTATCCTGGGCGGGTCAGGCTGCGGCAAGAGTACGTTGCTCAAGCACATCATCGGCTTGCGCACGCCCATGTGCGGACAGGTTCTGATCGACGGCACCGACATCGCCACGGCCCAGGGAGCCGAGCGCCTGGCGGTGCTGAAAAAGATCGGTGTCTCCTACCAAAGCGGCGCACTGTTCGGATCGATGAACCTGATGGAGAATATCTCTCTTGTGCTGGAGGAATTCACCGATCTGCCCCGCGAGGCCATGGAAGCGATCGCGCAGATGAAACTCGGTGCCGTGGGGCTGCGGGATGCCGTGTATAAGATGCCTTCCGAGCTGAGCGGCGGCATGCGCAAACGCGCCGCCATTGCCCGGGCGCTGGCGCTGGACCCGAAGGTTCTTTTCCTCGACGAGCCCTCGGCCGGTCTCGATCCCATCACGGCCGCCCAGCTTGACGAGCTGATTCTGGAATTGTCTAAAAGTCTGCACATCACCTTTGTGATCGTGACGCACGAGCTGGCCAGCATTTTTGCGGTGGCTCAGCGCGTGATTATGCTCGATAAGGCCAAGAAAACCATTATCGCTACGGGCAAGCCGCAGGAGCTGCGCGACCGCAGTGAGGACCCGGTGGTTCGCCAGTTCTTCCGGCGCGAAGCGGGAGGGGCGGACTCGGCATAGTATCTGGGAAATGCTGTGGTCGGTTAAAATCAATCGTATTTCAGGTGGATGTCAATGAGCACGAAGCCGCACTACTTCAAAATAGGGTTGTTCGTAATCTGTGCTGCCGTCCTGATCGTGGCCGCGGTTGTGATCTTCGGCGCCGGTCTGCTCGCACAGGATAAGATGTTCTTCGAGACCTATTTTGACGAATCCATCACGGGGTTGAGTGTTGGTTCGCCCGTGGAGTTTCGGGGCGTTCGCATCGGGCAGGTGGAAGAGATCGGATTCGCGGGCGACAAATACGATCTGGATCCGGACAGCGCGAACGTTTCGGAGTATGATCCCTACGTCAGGGTGGTGTGCTCGGCTCCCAAGGCCGTTTTCCCCGAGTTGGCTGACGAGCCGGCCGGGGCGATTCTGAAACAGATGATCGACCGGGGAGTGCGCGTGCGCATTACCTCCAATATCCTTACCGGCCAGGCCTACTTGGAAGCGGACTATGTTGATCCCAACCGCTTTGGAATCATGGAAGTCCCATGGGAGCCCATTCATCCATACGTGCCCTCGGCACCGGGGGAGCTGACGACGATGAAGGACTCCATCGACAAGATCCTCCTGCGGTTGCAGGAGATCGACGTGGAAGGCCTGGCCGCGTCTCTGGAGGACGTTTTTGTCTCGGTGGATGCGGCGGTCTCGGATGTCAACGTGGCAGCGCTCAGCGCTGAAGCCACCGGCCTTCTAAGGGACGCCCGCGCGAAGGTGGCCGCGATCGAGGCCGAGAAGATCAGTCAGGCCAGCCAGGAATTGCTGGTTTCCTTGAACGCGGCCGTGGCAGACGCGAACGTGCCGCAGCTCAGCCGGGAAGCCCGCGACCTGTTGGCCGAGACGAGGCAAAAGATCGCGGTGCTGGATACCGAGAGCATGAATGAAGACCTCGGACAACTCCTCTCTTCCCTGGATCAGGCGGTGGCGGATGCGAATGTTCCCCAGCTCAGCCAGGAAATCCAGCAGTTTGTCGCCGAGATCCGGGTGACCAACGACAATCTTCGCCGGCTCCTGGCGGGCTCGGAGGGGCTTTCCAGCCAGGCGAATCTGGCCGAGACGGTGGGTCGGCTCAACAGCGCCTTGCAGCGCATTGATAAGCTGGTTGCCACCGAGCGCCCGGAGATCGAGATCATCATTACGAATTTTCGCGAGATATCGGATAACCTCAAGGATCTGACTTCCGCGTTGAAGAAGCGTCCGTCACAGTTGATTCTCAGCAAACCACCAGCCAAATCGGAGGCGTTGCAATGACGTTCCATTCAGTTAGATCTTCCGTGTGCCTGATCTGGGCAACGCTTGTGCTGACGTTGAGCGGATGCGCGCGAACCGCCGTCGACAAGCGGTACTATATTCTGGAAGCGGTCCGGCCGGGCGAACCTGCTGCCGCGCAAACCGATAGCGTTCTGGAGATCCGACGATTCAGCATCGACGCAGCCTTTGCCGACCCGGGATTGGTCTATCGCCGGGACGAACTCGTGTACGAATCGGATTTCTACCACGAATTCCTCGTGGCGCCGGCGGTGATGGTTACCGAGAGAACCCGCCTCTGGCTGGCCCGCTCCGGTGTGTTCGAGCGCGTTTTGGCCCCGGGCAGTCTGCTGCAGCCGACGCACACCCTGGAGGGGAACATCACGATGCTCTACGGCGACCTCAGCGATGCGTCCGCCCCGAAAGCGGTCGTGGAACTGCACTGTTTTCTTCTTGCCAGCGAAGATGTTGACGAGACGGTTATTTCCGGCAAGGTGTATGGCGCCTCGAATCCGCTGGAGGCCCGAACCGCCGATGCTCTCGTCAAGGCGCTCGACCGATGCCTGACGCAGATCCTGGAGCGACTCGAAGCGGATTTGAAGCAGTCCCTGGCGGGCGCGTCGGGGTAATCAGCTTTGCTCCGAAGAGCGGCGCTCGTCCGAACCGCCGACTGTGGGGGCGGCAGACAATGAAGAAGGCAGCGTTGATCCTTCCGAACCAGCTTTTCGAAGACAGCCCGGTCTTGGCCGGGGGAGGGGACGTATTTCTCCTGGAGCACCCCCGTTATTTCAGCCAGTTCAGGTTTCACCGGCAGAAACTGCTGTTTCATCGCGCCTCGATGAAGGCCTACGCCGAAACGCTCGCCCGGAAGGGCGTCCGCGTCCACTATGTCCCCCACGAGAAGCTGTTCCCGAAGGGGGGGCTGACGCATCTCTTGAAGCAGCATGGCGTGAGAGAGCTCGATGTGGTCGATCCTTGCGACTTCAGTTGCCGTGAGGAATTGGAGGAGACCGCCCGCCGGCTCAAGGGCGAGCTTCGCATTCACGCTTGTCCTCAATTCCTCTGTGATGCGGAGTCGCTTGAGACGTTCTTCCGGGGCCGCAAGCGTTTCTCGATGGCAACTTTCTACGCCCACCAGCGAAAGCGGCTCGGCGTACTGGTGGAAAACGGCAAGCCCGTCGGCGGCAAGTGGAGCTTCGACACCGAGAACCGCAAACGTCTTCCGGTCGATCTGACTATTCCTGCGTTGCCCGCCGTGCCGCAGCGCAAGCACGTAGAGCAGGCACGCCGGTACGTGCTCAAGCATTTCCCCGACCATCCGGGGGCGGTGGACGGATTCTTTTATCCGGTTACGCACGAGGACGCCAGGATGTGGCTCCAGGATTTTCTCAAACGCGGGCTCGGACAATTCGGCCCCTATGAAGACGCGATTTCCCGGACCGAGCCTTTTCTCTTCCACTCGCTCCTGTCGCCGCTGATCAACGCCGGCTTGCTGATTCCGGTTGAGGTGGTTGAGCGGACGCTCGAGCACGGCCGACATCACGATATCCCACTGAACAGTCTCGAGGGATTTATCCGGCAGATCATTGGCTGGCGCGAGTTCATGCGGGCCGTGTATCTGCGGATCGGAACCGAGCAGCGTACCGCGAACTTCTGGGGCTTCGAGAAGCAAATGCCTGCGGCTTTCTACCAGGCCAACACGGGCATCGAGCCGGTGGACACCGTCATTGAACGCGTTCGGCGAAATGCCTTCGCCCACCACATCGAGCGGCTCATGGTCCTGGGTAATTTCTTCCTGTTGTGTGAGGTCCGCCCGGATGAGGTGTATCGTTGGTTTATGGAGCTTTTCATCGACGCCTATGATTGGGTGATGGTTCCCAACGTCTACGGTATGAGCCAGTACGCCGACGGGGGACGCATCACGACCAAGCCGTACATCAGTTCCTCCAACTACATCCGGAAGATGAGCGATTTTGCCAGGGGCTCATGGTGCGATGTCTGGGACGCTTTGTTCTGGCGCTTCATTCACAAACACCGCGACGTCTTTGCGGGCAACCCCCGAATGGGCGTGATGACCCGGCAATGGGACCGTATGAACCCCCAGAAACGAAAAGCACATCTGTTACTGGGCGAGCGCTATCTTGCGTCCCTGTTCCGGTAGATCGCCTCGCGCGCGCCGTCTTAGAACTCGTCTTCCGCGTAGTCGTCGAAATGATAGAACTCGGCGTCCTCCAGGTACGTTTCCGGCCGTGACACAAAATCGCAGATACTCTGCACCAGCACCAGGTGTTTGTTTTCCTCTTCCGCCAGTTTCTGAAAGATCTTTCTCTGGCCGTCGTCTTGCACCTCGCGGGCCTTTTCGAGATAGTACTTTTTGCTTTCCTGCTCGATGTCACAGGCCTTCCGGTACAGATCCACCTCGCTGATGGAGAAATCGAACTTTTCGGCCGAGCCCCGCATTTTTTCGAAGACCGCCTTGGCGTTATTCAGCACGGGCGTGTCCGTCACCGCCTCCGGTGTGGCAGTTTTGATCTGCTCGACGGCCCGATAGTGCGCTACTTCGTCGTCGGCCAGCATGGTCAGGATGTTCTTCAGTCCCGCGTGGGCGGCTTTGTCGGCCAGTTCGCGGTAGTACTGCTCGGCGTATTTTTCTTTGTCCAGCGCAAAGGAAAAGATATCCATGGGTCTCCCTTTCGGTAGTTACACGGTTACCTCTGAGGCAAACGCGTTCGCGTATTGACTGTCGCGCGCCGGATGCTGGCGGGGGCATTTTGTCTTGCCGGCGCCCCGGGCGCGTCTGATCAGAGACGAACCGGATCGCACAGGCTTCCGGCGGACTTGGCGGTCCGGCCACACTTCTGGCACCGAAACTCCGCCTCTCGCACCAGCGCCTTATAGGCTTCCTTGCTGTTGAGATGATACCCTTCGTACATCAGAAAACAGAGGTGCTTGCCGTGTTCGGCGTCGCCGCAGTCCACATTCTGTGGCATGGTTTCTTCAGCCATTGTGATGCCTCCTTGTCTTGTCGATCAAAGACGCTCGTATTCACCGGCCCGGCAAAGTGTAACCGGCCGCACTGGCGCAGTCAATTGCCCCTTATTGCCCTATTCCTACTTACGGTCCGGTCGTTTGTTCTGCAAAAATGTGCTGTTTGGCGGTTTCGATCTCGCGGATAATGGGAGCGACGGTCCAAAGGAATCTTTGTGCTCGAGAGCCCGAGAATGGACGGCAGGAATATCATGAAACTGGTTGTCGCGTGCGCTGTCAGCTTTGGGGCGGCCCTGGCTGGTTCTCTCCTGGCGGCCGGCAGTGATGTGTCCGGCTGGTATGATAACTTGGAGAAACCCTTCTTCACGCCGCCGGGGTGGCTGTTCGGCCCGGTTTGGACGGTTCTTTATCTGTCGATGGGCGTGGCTGCGTTTCTGGTTTGGCGAAGAGGCCTGCAGTCCAGGGCGGTGCAGATCGCGCTGGTTTGGTTCCTCGCTCAACTCGTTCTCAATGCCCTGTGGACGCCCGTGTTCTTCGGCTTTCATCGGCTGGGCTGGTCCGTCGTTGTGATTCTGTCGCTCTGGCTTGCGATTTTGGGCACGATCCGGCATTTTCGGCGCGTCTCGAAGGGCGCATCGCTGCTTTTGTGCCCTTATCTGCTCTGGGTTTCATTCGCAGCCGTCCTGAATGTCTCGATCTGGCTTCTGAATCGCTGAACCCGAGGAGACCGGGCGGACTATAGTCAGGTGGATTTCGCCAAGGCGTGGTTGTGGGCCGGGAGAAGAAAGTTGACGGAGAAACACAGCCTGAAAGACCGGTTGCAGCGGTTGTTCGAGAAACAGCGGCTCGGCGTGTTGTCCACGCATTGTCAGGGCCAGCCCTATGCCAGCCTGGTGGCTTTCGCGGCGACAGAGGATCTTCGGCAGCTTGTCTTTGCGACGCCCCGGGCCACGCGGAAGTTCTCCAACATGACGGCCGATGCGCGGGCAGCCATGCTGATCGACAGCCGCTCGAATCGGGTCAGTGACTTTCGTCGCTCCGTGGCCGCTACCGCCGTAGGCACCGTGCGCGAGATCAGGAAGGCCCGGAACAGTCGACTGTTGCGTCTGTACCTGGAAAAACACCCGCACCTGCACGATTTTGTCCACTCGCCAAGCTGCGCCGTCCTGCGTCTCGACGTCCAAAGCTACTATGTTGTGGACCGTTTCCAGCATGTGATGGAGCTGCACCTGCGACGATGAAACTCGTTCTGGATTTGTCGGACATCACGGAAGCGGACGGCCCGGCTGTCGGCGGCAAAGCCTTTGCCCTGGCGCGGATGGCGGCGCGTGGACTGCCGGTCCCGCGTGCGGTGTGTGTGGGCACGGAGGCCTACCGCCGGTTCCTCGATGCGACGGGTTTGCGAGCCCGAATTCTCATGGAATACCATCGCAAGGATTTCGAGCAGATGCGATGGGAAGAGATGTGGGACGCGGCGCTGCGGATCCAGAACATGTTTCTCAAGACCGACCTGCCGGCGGATCTGGCGTCGTCGCTGGGAGCCGCGATAGAGCGACGGTTTCGAGACCGGCCCGTCGTGGTGCGGTCATCGGCCGTCGGAGAGGACTCGGCCCGAGCCTCGTTCGCCGGCTTGCACGAATCCTACGTCAACGTTCGCGGCATCGCGTCCATCCTCGATCACGTCAAGTTGGTGTGGGCGTCCATGTGGTCCAATGCGGCCATACTCTACCGGCGAGAGATTGGGCTCGACGTCGAGCAGAGCGGCATGGCGGTCGTTGTGCAGGATCTGGTGCAGGGCCAGCGGTCCGGCATCGTCTTCGGACACAGCCCCAACGATGCGGCACTGGCGGTGGTCGAGGCGGTCCACGGTCTCAATCAGGGTCTGGTCGACGGGGCCATCGAGCCGGATCGATGGACGCTCAAGAGGCGGACCGGTCGAATCGTGTCGTTTGTGCCGGCGAGACGGGAAAAGGCCGTGCTGCCCGACAAAGACGGGACACGCCTCGTGGCTCTTGCCGTTGCTCAAAAGCAAAAACCACCGCTCAGGGACGACGAAGTCGGAGACGTCTTTGCATTGGAGAAAAGCCTGGAGCGGCTCTTCGGTTCCGCCCAGGATGTGGAGTGGACGTATCGCCGGGCGCGCCTGTTTGTCTTGCAGTCCCGTCCGATCACCACCTGCGCCGGAGGTGCCGAAGAGGACCATCGCCAGTGGTATCTGTCACTGCGGCGCAGCCTGGCCGATCTCCAGACGTTGCGGCGGAGGATCGAAAGCGAGTTGATCCCCGGCATGATCGCCGAGGCCGATGCTCTGGCCGCGGTGCCGTTTACGGATCTGGCCGACGCGGAACTGGCCCGGGAGATCACGCGACGCCGCGAGGTGTACGAGAAGTGGAAGCGAATCTACTGGGACGATTTCATCCCGTTCGCTCACGGGTTCCGTCTCTTCGGGCAGATCTACAACCGGATGCTCAAGCCGGACGACCCGTACGAATTCACGGGGCTGCTCGCCTCGGCGCCGCTGGTCAGCGTCGAGAGGAACCGCAGGATGCAGGATTTGGCCGAGATGCTTCGGAAAGATCCGGCGCTGGCGAAGGTTGTGCGCAGCGGTCGCACCGGCGCCGGCACGGAGTTCGAGAGGCGTCTTGAGGTCTTCCGCGAGGATTTTGAGAGCCCCGTGCTTCGTTCGTCATCTGACGTGGGGGCCAGGGGTGGCCTGGAACACCTGCTTTTGCAGATGGCAGAGTCTCCCGGGCCTGCAAGAAGGAAAAAGGCGCGAAACCGAAAGGCAATGGAGCGAGAGTTCCTGCAAGCCTTCCCCCGGGACCGGCGCAGCTTTGCCCGGGAGCTTCTGGACCTGGCCCGCACCAGCTACAAGCTGCGCGACGACGACAATATTTACCTGGGCCGGTTGGAGGGGCAGTTGATGCGTGCCCTGCACGCCGCGTCCGGTCGTTCGCACCGAATCGCTCGGTTGAGTCCCGTCGTCGAGGACGCCGATGAAATCGCTCGCGCTCTTGTGGAGCCGGACCATGTGCCCAGGCCGGCGTCGCGCCCGGAACGGACGCGGCGGCGCGAGGTCGTCAGGCCGCGACAACTGCTCGGCCAGCCGGCCGGGCCGGGCGTGGCCACGGGTCCGGCTCGCGTGGTGCATACGCGCGAGGACCTCTTTCGCTTTGGCAGGGGGGAGGTGCTGGTCTGTGACGCCATCGACCCGAATATGACGTTCGTGGTGCCGATGTCGGCGGCCATCGTCGAGCGGCGGGGGGGCATGTTGATTCACGGTGCCATCATTGCCCGCGAGTACGGCCTGCCCTGCGTCACCGGCATTCCGGACGCCGCGGCGTGGATCGAAACGGGCGACCGGGTCACCGTGGACGGCTACCTCGGCATCGTGACAATTGAACGGTCCGCTAAAGACGCTTCCGCAGATTCGCTCCGTCGCGTGAACCCGTAACGAGTGGCAGAGAGGGATAACGAGGAACGATGGCTATCTGGAAAACACTGCTGCTTCCGGGTGTCTTCGGATTGTTGTTCGTGGCCGAGCAGGTGGTTCCGCTGCGGCGGCGCAAGAGCCCTCTGGCCAGACGTCTGGCGGTCAATCTGGTGATGGCGGCGTGTGTGCTGGCCGTGGGTTCTCTGGCGGTGCGCAGCGTCGGTTTGCTTGGCGCCAACTGGACTGAAAGCCGCAATTTCGGGCTGTGCAGTCTCCTGCCCCTGCCCCCGTGGCTGGGCATCGTCCTGGGCTTTGGCCTCATGGACCTGACCTTCTACTACTGGCACCGGGCCAACCATGTCATTCCGTTGCTCTGGCGCTTCCACAACGTTCATCACATCGATCCGGACCTGGACGTTTCCACCTCGTTTCGTTTCCACTTCGTCGAGATTGGATACTCGACGCTGTTTCGCATCGTCCAGGTGGTTGCGTTGGGTGTAACTCCGTTGACGTATGTGATCTATGAGACGGTCTTTGCGGTCGGGACCATGTTTCACCACGCGAACGTGTGCTTGCCGTATCGGTTGGAACGCCGGCTCAACAAGGTTTTTGTGACGCCGCGGATGCACGGTGTGCATCACAGCGCGGTCCGGGCCGAGACCGATTCGAACTATTCGGTCGTCTTCTCGTGGTGGGACCGTCTGCATCGAACTCTCGTGTTGAACGTGCGGCAGGGCGACATTCGCATCGGTGTTCCGGCGTACCAGCGGCGCGAGGACAACGCCCTTGGGCCGCTGATCAGGATGCCGTTTGGCAGGCAGCGCGCGTACTGGTGTCATGATGATGGAACGCCGGCGGCGGGCCACCAGGCAGACGAGGCGGCATCGTCTCAGATGCTCCCGTAGCGCAAGCCTGCCCCCCGACAGGGCACGCATCCGGGCCCGGGAATTCCTGCTTGCCTCCGGGGTTGGTGCGTGTACACTGGGCGATGTAAATTGTTATCTTGATAGAAGAAGGAGGTCGCATATGGGAACCAAAGGAATTGAAATCGTTGGGATGGACGTCAACGAGTTGCTCGAGTTGCTCAATCGGGCGTATTGCGATGAGTGGCTGGCCCACTACCAGTATTGGCTGGGCGCCAAGGTCGTCAAGGGGCCGATGAAAGACAACGTCATCGCAGAGCTGGAACAGCACGCCACGGAAGAACTGAACCACGCCCTCCTGCTGACCGGTCGCATCGTTCAGTTGGGTGGAACGCCCATCACCACCCCCAAGGCATGGTACGACTGGACCAACTGTGGGTACGACGCGCCCGACGATCCCTACGTCCGGGTCATCCTGGAGCAGAATATCAAGGGGGAGCAGTGCGCCATCACCACCTACCAGAAGCTGCTGAAGACGACACAAACGACCGATCCGGTTACCTACAACATCGTCCTGCAGATCCTGGAGCAGGAGGTCGAACACGAAGAAGACCTCCAATCGCTCCTGGAGGACCTCGACCTGATGGTGAAGAAGTCGTAATACCTGCTGCTGTAGGGGTGATTGCCTTGCCGGAAATAAGTGAGAATTCGACAAGGTTTCAAAAAAAGCTCTTGACAGTTTCAGGCCAGCGGGTAAAATTACGGTTGACTTTCCCAATGGGTGGGGAAAGGGGGGCGGTTCCAGCCCTTGTAGCACAAGGATTCAAGCTTTTCGCAAGTGCAACGAATGTCGTCGGGCTTGCAGAGATGGTTGGGTTCGCTGGAAATTCTGGAAAAATAGTACGGCTGATACTGAACCCCCGGTGGGAACCGACCGTACACCCGTGAACAAGGAAGTTTTTTGAAGTGACGTTGTTGACAACTGATTTTGCACTACAAGCCCCTGCGTAGTCTCGCTTCCTCTCCCTCCGCACCGCAGGGGCTTTACCTTTTCTATCCCATGCCAAAAAACGTGAACCCGGTCGGCCCGTTGTTCGATAGAGACAATAGGATTCGACGTAGGTAGTTCCGATAAATTGCCCTTAGGCCGAAGGGGCACGCATGGCAAAGAAATCCACAGATCCGGTTGCAGCGGATATCCGCGAGGATGAGACAGAAAAGGCGAACGAATCGGGCAAGACGATCACAAACAGCCTGCTCCAGCACGTGGCAAGCATCGTGGAGTCCTGCAACGCCACCGCCCTGTTTGTGTACGTGGACGCGCTGGACGGCCCGATGGCCGACCTGGGCGGTTCGTTGAAAGCCAGGATGTTTTGTGTGACCAAGGGCCGGACGGAGGAAAAAAACCCGTCGACTGGATGTTTGCAGTGCCTGCGCATCCCCAATGTTCCCCTCACGCGGATGGGCCAGGTCAAAATCGCCGTGTTTCTGGCCCTGTCGCGGGGCCTGATCAAGCACGGGGATCGCATCGTCTTTCTTTCCGGATTGGCCGCGACCAAGACCCTCGATACGATCATTGTGACCGAGGTGGGCCGCGAATATGAGATCTTCACCTCCGGAACGGATCTGACGCAGACTTCGTCGCGTATCCTGCCTGAAGTCATTGAGCGGGTCGTGGATATCGCTTCCGAGTTGGGCAGTGAAGGCCGCGAAGGCAGGGCCCTGGGGGCCATGTTCGTTGTCGGAGACACCGAGCGTGTGATCCCGCTGACGCGTCAGTTCGTTCTCAACCCCTTCCGGGGCTATCCTCCCAACGAGCGAAATATTCTGGACGCCTCCCTCGAAGAGACCGTGAAGGAGTTGGCCACGCTCGACGGGGCGTTCATCGTTCGTAGCGACGGTGTGATGGAGACCTGCGGTGCGTACGTTCGGACCGCCAGCCAGGAGGAGTTTGAGTTGCCCCGGGGCCTTGGCGCTCGCCACCACGCCGCGGCCGCGATCAGCGCCGTGACCGATTCCATCGCCGTTACGGTCAGCGAGTCGACGGGCTCGGTAACGATCTTCCGCGGCGGACGCATCGTGACCGAGATCCAGAAACCCCGAAGCACGCGCCAGAAATCCCGGCTTCTTCGCACCTATCCCCAGAAGAACAAGAAACGAACTCCCTCCGAGTAAGCAAGCTCATTCCGGCAGCGGCAATGGTTTCATTTGGATGACTGATGATTTTCGCCTCGCGGCGTCATCCTGCGACTGGGGGGTTCTACGGCGCCGATATCCCTCAGCGGGGGGCCCTCTGAACGGCTTCGACGCGTGCCTTGACGTTGGCCAAGGCCGTTCGCCACTGCCGGTTCATCTCCTCCTGGAAGATGGATTCAGGCACCTGCGATGCCAATACCAGGGGTAGGCGGTACTCACTGATGAGGCTCACGAAGGTCCGGTCGTCCTGCGGTTCCAGCCGCCACGTGACTCTGCCCTCCAGATCGCCCGTGCATTGCACGGTCAGCCGCTGACCGAGAACGTACTCCTGGAACTCGCACTCCGTCTCAATCGGCACGCCTGCTACGGTGGAAACCGTCCGGTACCAGGTAGTGGACCATTTGCCGCACAGGTTTTTAACGGTGGTTATCTCCGGTATGTCTTTCGGAGCGTTCATCGGATCGCTGATTCTCGCGAAAACCGCCTCCGGCGAGGCATCAATCACAATACTGCACTCCGACCGAACCATGGTTTTTCGCTCCTCGCACAGAAGCTGTGCGCCTCATCTGGTTTTCTCCAGTTGCACGATGTCCCATTGGGACCAAGTATCTCTGCCGAACTTCAGGGCGTTGACCTGATCCCGTTCGTCCAGGCGGAGAGGTTCATGGATTCTCACGTCACCAATCCGGTCCTGGGATCTTCTCTCGCTGCCATTGCGGATTGGATTTTGGATCATCCGAGGTCTTGATCCTCCAGACCGCGTGAACGTCCCAGAAACTCCCAGGATTGTTAGTGTAATTCCGAGGATGGCTGGCGTACCGCTTGGCCCTAACCAGGCCCGTTTCATCCACGAAAAGGTATCCACCCGCAAAGTCGTGCGATTTTACCCACACCCCTTCCGGTTGGGGCCAAGCGGCCCAGCGTGTCGCTGCAATGGGCTCGTCGGCGTTGACGGCGAGGTTTCCTTCCTTGTCCGACGTTAGATACTTCTGGGCGGCCACCGAGTAGAAGTACGTGGTGTTCTCAGGGCTGTTGGAGGGCTCGTCGAACCGAACCTCCCACAAGCCTGCCTGGCCCGGCGCGTCGGCGTCGCAGGTGACCCTCTGTCCCTCCACCGTGAGGAACTTCCCCGTCATCCTGTTTCGGATAGAAGCCCTCTGGATGTTCGCATGCTTGTCCGAGTGTGTTGTAGGCAGATTCCTTCGGGCATATTCGTCCCAAGTGGCCGCAGTTGGCTCTGCGACCCAGTCTTCGGCCTGGTTGCCAGCGGATCTATCGGTTAAGCCCGCGCACGCCAGGCATCCCACGAGCGCAACGGTCAGGGGAGACCACCGACATGTTTCCTTTTGGAAGCGTGCAATCAGGGCGACGCGTTGTCTGGTTCGGGCCCGGACCCCACATAGGCCGATCAGCGCCGGGCGGTGCCGCGACGCGAGCAGTTTTTCGATTTGCCCCACGACGGTACGGCCGTAGGCGGACGTTTCTTCGGGGGCCAAGGCGGACAAAGCCAGCGCGTCGCAAGCCAACTCCCGGTCGGCCCGCATTCGTTGGAAGCCAAACGCGATTAGCGGATTGAACCAATGCAGAACGTGCAGCAGACTGGCGAGGCAGGCCATGAGAATGTCGTGACGTTTGAGGTGGGCCAGTTCGTGCAGGAAGATGTATCGCAGTTCATCCAGGCCGATCTCGGCCACCGTCTCAGGAGGCAGCAACAACCGCGGTCGGAAAAGCCCCGTCAGCGCGGGGCCCCCGACTCTGTCGGTCGCGATCACACCGACAGCGCTTCGTATGCCCATTTGCCTCCGGCAATCTTGCAGCAGATTGAGGATCTTCCGATCGGTTACGGGACGTCCGCGCCAAACGGCGCACCAAAGGCGTACGTTGCCTGCGATGATGCAGCCTGCCAGAATGCAGGCGCCCCCCAGCCAGCATAGCGACAGGGCGGTTATCGTTCGGGCCTGCAGCCAGAACCTCCGCTGCGATCCGAGATCGTTGGCAAGCGTTGTCTCCGGTGCGCCGTCGGCAGTCGGACCCACAGGCCCCGGTTCTTCGCCGGAGGTCGCATCCATTGCTACGGTGGCCGAGCGCAAACGGCCTGACTCGGCAACAGGCATCTCGTGTACCCGCTGCGGCAGGTGGGGCAGAAGGTTATATGCGCTGAAACGGCTCGGAGGCGCCCACGGAAGCGCCAGGCGAACCAGCAGTATGAGCCAGAGACAGTAGCGCCCGCGAACGCCCAGCCTGTGGCCCAGAATCGCCTGGATCAGGAGGATCAAGCAGACCAACAGGCCGGCCTGCAACGTAGTCCGCACGAGCCACTCGAAAAAGGAACCGAAGTGCGTCGAGAGAGAAACCATCGCTCACTTCCTTCCCTTTCGATCGAGCATGCGTTTCAACTCTTCGATATCCTGGTGCGAGAGTTCCGCTTCCTCAATGAAGGCGGCCAGCATCGGCGTGACGGTCCCGCCGTAGACGCGCTGCACGAACGAGCGTCTTTCCGCCCTGACGCACTGTTCCTGGTTCACGGCCGGGAAGTACCGGTACTTCCGTCCTTCCTTTTCGAACTTCAGCGCATTCTTCCTGAGCAGCCGGTTGATGAGGGTTCGGATCGTGCGCGGACTCCATTTCGCTTTGCCCGTTAGCGCGGCAACCACCTCGTCGGCGGTCGATCCCGGCCGCGACCAGAACACCTGCATCACCAGCCACTCAGCATCCGATATCCCGGGTAGTCTCTGAATCGGTCGATCTCCTAGTAATTACAGCCATAATGTCTAACGACGTTATTACGGATGTAATCCTCTGTCAAGTGGAAAATGAAAAATATTCTGGGCGCGGCCCCGCGTTCGCGCGCCAAGCTCATCGGGGCGCCCTCGGTCTATTCTGAAGCCTCCGGTATGGAGGTTGAAAGTCCTCCCTGGTTGGTGCCGGCTAGCCATGGGGCCACACTGCGCTCCTGGTCGATCGTGAAACGTTCAGCACTCGCGTGAGGTGGAAGCACATTTGAAGCGAAGCCGTGGTCCGGCGCGTTAACCCAGTAGCTCATGTCGTCCATTGCGAACTGGGTGCCGCGGAGCGAGAATTGGGGGTTGTGCGTCCCGCCATACGAGGTGAACCGGACCCGGTCCACATTGGCGAAATCCAACTGGACCCAACTCGGCCCGCTGGTATCGACGACCGCCGTATAGGTATAGACTTGGGCACCGTCTCGGTAGCCCTCAATGTCGATGTTCAAACCGTCATTCCAGGCGGCGGTGAAGTAAGCACCGATGATGTTGAAAGAGGGTCCGCTGATTTCGGCGGGGTTGCCATTGCCGTTATAGGCCACATAATCGCCTGAGACCAGACCGTTGTGGTACCCGGAACCTCCCCAAAGGCGCGCTTTGCCGGCGACGAACGTGTCCCACATAAGGAAGCCGCCGTAGTCGCCCGGAATCCACGCCGTTTCCGCGCTTGTGATATCGTCGAAGGTCAGGACACGGGTCGACGCTTCCCCCGACTTACCAGCCTCGGCGGTCCCGCCGTAAGCGCCAATATTGATCCGTCCGCCGTTAGGTGCAGGCTCAGTGGACCAAACTGACGTCGGGTCACCCGCGTCGATACAGGGGCTATCCGTCGGATCGGTCGTCCAGTTCTTGGCCACAGGATCGAACCGCCCCGACCGTGATTGGAGGTGGTAATCACCGTGCATCCAGACGGCGCCCGGTGTGGCCGGGTCAACCGGGACATGCAAGTTGGAAATGAGCGCCCAATGGCCGGGCCATGTGAAACCCGGATTCACGTCGATGTTGTCCGTTCCCAACCAGCCACCCTCCACATCGCAGTACCGCACGCTGGGCGCCTCGCCGGACGTCACGCTGAGCGCATCGGGCGCGTTACCCCAGATAATACAGCTTGCGAACGTGATGTCACTCTGCTCGCAGGTAACGCCGCCGCCCGGCTCCCCTGCGTAGTTGTCGGCAATCGTGCAGTTGACGAAGGTTGCGCTGCTGCGGTAGCAGTCAACGCCACCGCCCCCGCCCCCGTACCGCGTCGCGCGGTTCCCAGCAATCACGCAATGTGAGATCGTCGGGCTGCTGCTCTCACAGAGAATCCCGCCTCCGGACCGCGCTTCTCCTCCGATGAGGGTCAAGCCCTTGAGGACGCAGTCGGGGCCCTCGCCGTTGGCGAACGTTGCGACCGGCCCGCCACCCAGGGCGTCGATCATGGTGCAGTCAATTGATCCCAGTGCCTCCGGGGCGTTCGGATCGATACCGAGCAGGCTTGTGACGACGATCGCTTTGCCGCCCAGATCGATGCCACCCAGGTACAGTCCCGGTAGGACCAATACCGTGTCGCCGTCGGTGGCGCTGTCAATACCCTCCTGTACCCTATCGAAGGGGTGCTCGGGACTACCGTTCTCGGCCGGGTCGCTGATATCAGAGTTGCCCGGCCCGGGATCGGCCGGTGCATCGTCATCGACGTGGATGATCGCGCCAGTGGTCGAAGCACCGCCACCAATGGCCAGAGTCAACGAGCGACCGGTGGTCCCCTTGCCGTTTGTCTGGTTGGTGAAGGTAAGGGTGGCCATGTATGTGCCTTCTCCGATAGCGCCCGCATGAACCGATACGTTGACGTAGGTCTTGGCCCCGGCCGCCAAGATGCCGCTGCTCCTGCTGAAGGTCACCCAGCTCTGCGTTGCGGTTGCGCGCCAGCTCAGTAAGGCGTTGCCGGTATTCGTGAGCGTATAGGTTTTATGTTGGGGCACAAAGGGTCCACCGATGGGCCCCGAAAAGCTCCCTCCGGATGCGGGCGCAACGGCCAGATCTGCCCCGTCCACGCCCGGCCCCGGTCCGCCGCCCTGCACGGTGATTTGGTAGGCCTCCTTGTATGCCGTATTGTTGTTTTCGTTGGTCTCCGTTACTTGATTGCCCGCGTCGATGATCCAGCCGACGTAGTACGTCCCGCCCGGCACGCTGGCAGGGAAGGCTCCGCTCCACGTGAACATTGATGCGCCGCCTTTGGGAATGCTCGAAAGGTTGTATGTGCCCAGTGAATAGTCGTTGCTCGTAATGGTTCTGTCGAGCGAGGCGTAGAAATCCACTCGGAACGACCCGGAGGTAGCGTCCCCGCGATTCCGTACCTGTGTCTTCACCTCTAACAGCTGGCCCGCTGCGATTGCTCTCGGCGCAAAACTTCGCGTTGCCTCTCCCCCGTCCACCAGGTCACAAGGTGCGGAAGATATGATCAGGTCTACGGCTAAGCTCATATCAATCGAGGTCCCCGCGACGGGGTTTTGAGCGATGACCTGTCCGGGCGGCTCCGCATCGCTGTATTCATAACTTGTCGTTCCCACGACAAGCCCGGCAGCGGTGATCGCCGAAGTCGCCTCCGACTTCGTCATCCCCACGACGTTGGGGACCGTTACAGCGGTAGATACGGTCAGATTCACCACTGAGCCCAATGCGACCGAGGTCCCTGCGACGGGGCTTTGAGCGAAGACCTGCCCGAAGGGCGCCGTGTTGCTATATGTGTAGGTTGTCGTTCCCACGACAAGCCCGGCAGCGGTGATCGCCGAAGTCGCCTCCGACTTCGTCATCCCTACGACGTTGGGGACCGTTGCATCCAACGTCACGGTGAAGACATAGCCCCCTCGCTTGTCCGAGTAGCTCGGGCTCATGGTGCTGTGGAAATACAGCCGGCCGGGGGATATCGCCGTGAAGCTCCCCCCGTTCTGAAGCTGGGAAAGCGAGAGTGTCGTTGGCCAACCCGAATCAGGAACGAAGTAGCCCTGAATGACCTCGCTGGCTTGGTCGCTGTAGTAGTGCGGATACCCCACACTGTCGCCAGCATCGCCGGCCATTGCACCCTCCAGGTCCTGCACACGGACCTTGTTGCCAGCCTTGAGGGAGATGCTGCGACCGGCACCGACCACCGCGTCTCGCGTATCCCCGGGTCCGATACCAAACTGAAAACGCTCGCCCCAGAGGTCATATGGATTGGGACTCGGAGCAATGTACCTGATGAAGGCAAGGTAAACAGTACTGCTTTCCCTCCTGGCACTGCCCGAACCGTAGTAGTGAAAGTATCGCCAGGTGACTCCTCCACTCCCTTCTCCCTCCATTGAATTGTAAGTCGCCTTGGCGCCTCGCCAGTCCTCATGCCAGTTGCGCAAGTCCACAGTAGTGCATTCGTCCTGTACCCATACTGGGGTGATCGGTTCCGGCCAATATCCGCCTGGCCCCAGGATTCCAATTTGTGTTCTCGCGTAGCCGCTGCTGCATATTTGTTGCGTGCTCTGTGATCCCGTGCATACACACCGGTTGTCCCAGGGGGGGTCGGCTACGCACCTCCGTGTCAAATAAGCCCAGCCGGTTGGATCGTACGGTATGGAGGCACTAGATCCCGTCCACGCGCTACTGTCTACCTCCACCGTTCCTACGGCACCTCTACACTCTCCGGCGGACAGAAGCGAGATGATCATTGCTGCCGCCACCATTGCTCCACCACAGACGCTCATTCGCACGATTCTCATTTCTTTCCCCTTTCTCCTGTTCATACGGCATTCGCAAATTCCCCCATGAGACGTCTATTACCCTTGGCCACTTCATCCCATCATTTAGACTATTGGCACTCGTACAATGTCCCATTGTGATCGCGTATCTCGGTCCATTGTCACTTCACAACCGAAGAGGCTCGAATCAAGCGGAGAAAACTCTATCCATCACTTGAGTAGAGACAGGGCACCAAGTAGTCTCTGAATAGGTCGGCCTCCCTGCAATTACAACTGTAATTCTTTTGGATAATATTACAGTTGTGATTCTATGTCAATGGGAAAATGAAAAAATTTCGGCAGGAATCTAGCCTCCGCGTCTTGGACTCGTTGGGGCGGGACGATCCAGTCTACGGTTCTGTGAGGGGCGTGTAGGCTATGCTCTCGGCTGGGGGTGATCGGGGTCAGGGCGAACCAGATTCCGGGGCAGGGACCATGCGCACGGCGTGCCCGCCGCTGGGGGGCATTTCGGCGGTCAGGATTGTGTTGCGGCTGACCCGGCGGCGCTCGCACTTGACGTGCGTTCGCGTGTTGTCGTTAAGATCACCGTCGGAGTAGACGTGCGCGGTATAGTCCCGATCTCGATCGAGAAAGGTCAGGGGGATATTGAGCGTGCGGGTCTCCATGCCGTTCATGGTTCCGATGAACCATTCTCCGCCGCTGCGGCGGGCAATCGTGATATACTCGCCGATCTTGCCATTGATGACCCGCGTGTCGTCCCAGACGGTAGGGATGTGGTCGAAAAACTCGATCTCGGGCTCGCCTTGGTAGGCGGCCGGGCGGTCGTACCAGAAGAGGAATTGCCAGGGGCTGTAGAAGACGACCGCCGCGGCCAACTGGTGGGCGTGGGTCGTCTTGATGCGGTTGTTGTAGTAACAGACGGTGTAGTCGCCGGCGCCGCAGAGCATGCGGGTGAAGGGTAAGACGAGATTTTCGCCGGCGGTCGGCATGCACTCATTGCCCCGGATACCTTCCTGGGTCATGAAGTTGGGGTACGTCCGGCTGTATCCGGTCGGGCGGTACTCATCATGCACGTCGACCATCAGGTGATGCTTCGCCGCTTTGCGCACCGCCTCATGCAGCCAGGCGGTCCATTTCTGCGAGCCGACCTGTACGAAGCCGTACTTGACGCCCTTGATGCCCCAGCTTTCATAGAGGGGCAGGATCTCATCGAGCTGTCGTTCCAACGCGCGCCGGTTGACGTAGACGAGAATACCGATGTCTCGCTGTTTGGCGTACTCGATGACGGCGTGCAGATCCAGTGGTCCCGGGGAACGCTTGGGATCGACCGAGATGGTCGTGGCGTCGGACTCGTCGCTGTATTCGTGGCCGTACCAGCCCGCGTCGTATTCCACGTATTGCAGGTTGTGTTCGGCCGCGAAGTCCACGCACGCTTTGCCGCCTGCGGTGGTCAGCGTGACTTCGCGGATGACCTTGCCCGGCTTGATCCAGGACGTATCGGCGATGGCGCAGGCGTCGTTGAGATTCAGAATGAGAGTGCTGCATTCGAGAAGTTCGCCCGACGTTTCTGCGATCATCAGCACGCGCCAGGGCGTCGTCAGCGGCGTTGACGCTTCTACCTTGCCGGCGAGCGAGCTGATCAGCGCATACGGCTGGTCTTTGACGGGCGACAGCTTCATGCGAGCGTAATCGACCAGCCGCGCCTCGGCCACGGCCGCGAAGCCTCCGTCCTTCAGTTCCAGCGTCAACGGTCTCTCGCAGTTGTTCTTGACCTCGCCAAGCGGCACCTTGTTGTATTGGCCCTGTGCGGAATACACGGCGTGCGCCGTGTGGTCTGCGAGAAAACGGAACTGTGTCTTCTCCGCGGCGATGACGAGGTTTTTGACGTTCTTTTGTTCCGGGACGGTATAGCCGAAGGCGGCCCCTTCGTTGTACGCCCGGAACGTCACGATCAGGCGGCGGTGAGGCGCTGCCTTCTCTGCCAGTGTGACGACGAGCTGATTGTAGCGGTCGCGAATGGTCTCCCATTGCCCGTACACCGGAGACCAGGTCGTGTCGCTGCCGCTGCTTTGCGTCTCGGCAACGACCAAGCCCGCGTCTAGGTCCGGCGCATCCTCAAGATCGAGGCCGAGCCGCGATTCGCCGAGGACGGTTCGGCCCTTGTATTCGACCTGATAGACGGGACATCCGTCGCGCCCCGCTGCGTCGCTGAGATCGAACGTAACGACTACGTTCTCATCAGGCGACTTGACCACGTGGCCGGCCGCAGCCCAGTGCCACGGTACCAGCAGCAGAAGGATGCAGGCCGACACGGCGGAGTTTCTGCGGCTGTGGAGACGGAACGTTTTCAGATCGGAAGGGACTTCCCGGTCGCGGGACCGGGTTTGCCTGCGCTTATCGTTGTTACTCATAATAACTCACTCTCCGTTCGGAGTACCTGCAATCCCATTGGCTCACTCATATCCAGGCGGCTTGCTCGCTCAGGGTCGCGGCAATGGCCACGCCGTTGAACAGCGCGTGCATGAAGATCGGTCGAAAGAGCGACCCACTCTTTTCGTACGCGTAGCCCAGTCCCATCGCAAGCATAAACAACGCGGGCCAGTGCGTGACGTTCTGATGCACCGAGGCGAAGATCGCCGACGTGATGACAATCGCCAGCCAGGGCTGCTCCAAATACGAGCGAATCATCGTCTGGAAGAGGCCGCGAAAGAGCATCTCTTCAAGCACGGGGGCGATGACAACCGCCAGGAAGACGATCAGGACGCGCAGGGGAAGCGCCGCTGATTCGCTGATCAACTGCAGTTCCTGATGCTGTGGCATTTCGAAGTCCTGACCCTGCAGCATCTTGCCCAACGAGGTGGTGGCGATGATCATTGCCAGGACCACCGGCCAGACCGCCAGCAGGTTGGCAAACGCCAGGGCGGCGTCCTTCGGGATCGTCTTCAACCGTAGCCCGAATCCTCTCAAACCTTCGGCGAAATCGAGCTGCGCCAGAAACAACATCACCACGATGGTGAGAACGGCCCCCGTGCAAAACACCAGGTTGTCCAGGAAATCGGACTGCCACCCGTTCAGGGAGCCGGTAAACAGGTCCGCGACCGACTGCATCATTGAGATGCCGACGAGCCAGATGAAGAACGGGATAAAGGGTGTGTAAGGGGCCATGCGGTTGCGGCGGTCGGGCGCGCCCACCAGCGCCTTGCGGCCCAGCGACGTCTGGAGCATCCAGGCGGAAAGCAGCGCAATCCCCGCCAGCGTAATCAGGTGGTCCGGAGTAACCAAGGTGGTCGCTGGTTCCGATGCGTCCAATGTGGCCCTCATCTTGTGACGGTGCGCTGTGTTCTTCGAGCCTGGCCCAAGAGGGTTGAAACTCGCGTTGCCTTCCACTACACTAACCGGACACGGAGTCCAGTCTGCGGAGTATGGCAGAAGGAAAGGCTGTTTTCAAGGAAAATAGGACATGGATGTATTTCGGATTGAAGGTCCGGTCAGGCTGGCCGGAGAGGTGACCGTCAATGGCTCGAAGAACGCCTCCCTGCCGATCATGGCGGCGGCGATTTTGGCGGCAGGCCGGTCGGCCTTCGTCGGCGTGCCGAACCTCTCCGATATTCGCGTTTGCGGCGAGCTGCTTGAGACGTTGGGCTGCCGGGTGGCCCGCGAGGCCGACGGTTCGCTGGCGATCGACTCGGCCGAGATCGACAATCCCGTGGGCGACTACGAGATCGTCCGAAAGATGCGCGCCGGCATCTGTATTCTGGGTCCGCTGCTGGCCCGGTGCGGGCGGGCGGAAGTGTCCATGCCCGGCGGTTGTGCGATTGGCGACCGGCCCATCAACCTGCATCTGCGCGGCCTGCGCGAGCTCGGCGCCGAGATTCATCTCAAGAATGGCTACGTCATCGCCGAAACCCCGCACGGCCTGACCGGTGCGAGCATCTTTCTCGGCGGCTCGTTCGGCTCCACCGTCCTGGGTACCGCCAACGTGATGATGGCGGCGGTCCTGGCGAAGGGCCGGACCGTCATCGAGTCGGCCGCCTGCGAGCCCGAAATCGCCGACCTGGCCAACTGTCTCAATGCGATGGGCGCGCGGATTCGCGGAATCGGCTCGCCCCGGCTCGTCATCGAGGGCGTCAAGGAGTTGCATCCGGTGCGATACGAGGTAATCCCGGACCGCATCGAAGCCGGGACGTTCATGGCGGCCGCGGTCATCACCGCCGGTGAGCTGCGGCTGCGAAACTGCCGGCTCGACGACTTGATGGCCGTGGTCGACAAACTCCGGGGCATCGGGGCGACGGTCGAGCCGGATGCCGGCGGCTGCGTGGTCGCACGCACCGGGCGCGTCAAGCCCGCCGACGTTACCACCCAGCCCTATCCGGGCTTTCCGACCGATTTGCAGGCGCAGTTCATGGC
>JAFGCA010000153.1 GCA_016932895.1 Sedimentisphaerales bacterium
CAGTACATCAGGAACGCGGCGATCCACGACACCTACAATCGCTGCGTGACGGTGCACGGCACCAACGACCTGCGCATCGAGAACAACGTCACCTACAATACCGTAGGCCACTGCTTCTTCATGGAAGACGGCATCGAGCACGGCAACGAGTTCGTCAGCAACCTGGCCATCCAGACCAAGTGTCATCCGACATTGGCCTGCGTGCCCACCAACCTCGCCGCCAACGGAGAGAACAACTATACGTATGCCAAGCGTCTGACCGTCAGGGAAATCAGCTTCCACGGCGGGGCCACCCTGCTGCCGTCGGACAACACGGTGGCGTCCTACTGGATCACCAACCCGGACAATACCTACGTCGACAATGTGGCGGCCGGTTCCGATGAGACCGGTTTCTGGCTGTCTCTGCCAGAACACCCTAATGGCGCCTTCCTGGGGACGGAGGCCAGCCTCAACACCTGGCCGCGCCGAACGCCGTTGCGCGAATTCAGGGGCAACGTGTCCCATTCCAACTTCGACGGGTTCCTGTTCGACCGGAACATCAATGCAGACAACACCTTCGGCCTGGCCGGCAACGCGTTCATGCCGAGGGTAAATCCTGCCGACCCGAACAGCGCTTTCGTGGAAACGCACTTCGAGAATTTGACCAGCTACAAGAACCGCAATGGCGGCCTCTGGGGCCGGGGTGAGCTTTTCGTATTCCGCAACCTGAAACTCGCTGACAACGCCATCGGTATGACGCAATCATCCGGTGATTTCGGCAGCCAGCGGTTTACCTCACAGTTGGTTGATTCGCTGGTCGTGGGCGAAACCGACAATATCGGCAATCCCACGACGCCGGAGGAAGTGGCCTATGGCCGCAGCCTGCCGAAGCCTCCCATCCCCGATTTCCCGATCCGCGGCTACGAATACTATGATTACCGCAATGACGTGGTGAACACGACATTCGTGAATTACCAGGACAACGACCGGCGAAAGTCAGGAGCGCTTTCCTGGCTGCTGTTCACGAGCTCGGGGGTCACTACCGCAAGCACGGTCAAAGGTGCGGAATTCGTCAATGCCAAGCCGGTGTATTTTCCGAACATCGAAACCAGATTCGACAACGACAACCGGGGTGGCGTGGCCTATCGGACCCTGTCGATCCACGACCTTGACGGTTCGGTGACCGGCATCCCCGATTCCCATATCATGCTCCACGACGGCGAGAACAACAGCGTCGCCACCGACGACACCTGCGAGATTCATCCCACCTGGAACGCCTCGGTGTGCAGGGGTGATGTCGGACGCCTGTATCTCACGGAAAGACGACCAGCATTGAGAATCGGCGCTGCGGCCGCTCTTGCCGTTCCGGCCGCTCCTACCGCTCCGGCCGCTCCGGCCGCTCCGGCCGCTCTTACCGTTCCGGCCGCTCCGGAGCAGCCCATCGCGCTTGTTCGCAATGGCAGGGAATTTCGCATCACGGGCAACCAGAGCACCGTGCGTGCCGGCACCGAGATCGAGGTCACAACCGAAAGACCGGTCGTCACTCTCAGCGTGAGTGAAATGGACCAGGGCTCATGGGTCATATTCGAACTGCCGGGTTTCACCAAGGCAGCCTCCGGCACGGCACAGAGCAGCATCGACGCATTGCGCAGGGCGAGCGAGACGTCTTATTTCAGGGACGGCGACGACCTCTGGGTCAAACTGGTCGTGACCGAGCCTCCGGTCATGCCGATCCGTCCCTTGGACATACAAGCCAGTATAGCGGTCAGCAGATAGGTACCGAAGCCAACCCGACAGCGGCTCCCCTCGCTCGGGCGAACCTCCGCTATACAGGTTATGCCCAAGCCATGAGGACGGCGGCGGGGGTCCGATCGGGACTAGCTCTCCGGCGGCGGAGGGAGGTCGCTGGGTGGGGTGACGTCGAAGCGTTCCTGCTGGCTCGCGTCATCGAACGAGCGGTCCCCCGCCACGCAAGTGTCAAATTCGGTGAAGAAGCGCTCCCGGTCGCGCCGGTAGCGGTTCGTCGATCTCAGCGGAGCTGTCAGCACGTCGGGGGCGACGGTCGTAGTTTCGATCACCAGGGTATCGGTGTCGGCCAGGAATATGCGCTCCGTGACCTCGACGCCACGACCTATGGGGACGCCCTGGAGGAACCGTGCAGTGGGCATCAGCCCCGTCGTCTCGACGACAAGCGTCCCATTCTCCCAGCGACCGATGGAGGTCCCGCCGCGCGATTCCTCAAGCGCACCGGGCGGCGGCGTGTCGCGCAGGTAGATGCGCCGGACAACGCCCCCTTCGGTGGCAATAGTGACGCGGCCGGGAGTATAGAGGATTTCCAGGGCACCGGCCGCCATGATCGGGAGCCGGCCGCCGAAGGCCGGCGGAACGCAATAGCCGCGATCGACCGCGGCTCCCGACTGGACTTGGCGTGCAAACGCGGCCGCCTGGGCCGCCGCCTCGGGCCTGAGCTCGGTTGGCTGGGGCACCTGTCTCGGTCTCGATCCCTCACTCGCGAACGGCCCTGTCGTGGGCAGCCATGAGCCGCCGAAATCGGGCAAGTCCCCCAGGGACTCGTACGTCATGCCGGGGCCACCCGTCGGCCCCGGCTGCGCGAAGGCGGCGGACGCCAGGCACGGGGCCATCGCTGCCGCGACGAGGGCGGCGGGAAAGACTGGCTTGCTCGTCATGTCGGAGGCCGCACCGGCCCGCCGGCGCCAACGAGAGTGCGGCCACCGGCCAGATCCACCTTTTCAACGTGCCCGCCGTTGCCGCCGCTCCGCAGCGGCCAGTAATCGACCGTGATCCTGTCGCCGGCCTTGAACAGGCCCGCGCTCCAGCCCCGCGCGGAGAGGACGCTGGGCGATCCGTTCTCGAAGGCCCACAATTCGTGCGTGCGAGGCGTCCCTTGGCTGGGCACGTAGATCCACAGGAACACGTGCGGGTTCTTCCACTCCAGCCTGGCGATCGTGCCCGTCACGCTTCTGGTCTGGGAGCCGTCGAACATCGCATAGGAATGGTGCGCCCGCACGGCCCCGGCCGCACAGATCGCGGCAACCAGGCTTGACAGGGCGACAGGGCTCGTGAGACGGAGCCCTGGACGAGGTCTGCGGGCAGCTATGATCGCCCTCCCATAGCGAGGCGACCCGCCCTTCTTATACGGCAGCCGCCGCCCACCAGCAACGCGGCGAATTGGCCGTCACGCGATCTGCACGGCCGCCGCGCACTTGTCCTGGGCTTTCTCGCCGCCGTCTTCGAGCAGAGTCACCGCCAGGAAGCCGCCGACCGCCAGGATCACGAAACTGACGGTGGCGAGGCCGAGGCGCTGGTCGATGAACGCCGTGATCGAGCGGCCGAACGGGCGGAACAGCACCCTGACGATCATGAAGCTGATTTGGCGGCTGACCACGCGGGCGGGGGATGAACGGCACCAGCCCCATGCCGATGAAGCCGGCGGCGAGGTTCAGGAGCTTGAACTGGATTCGCCGTTGGCCGATTCTCCCCTCCCAGCCTGTGCCTGCGAAAGCGGGGAGGGAGGGGTCGCGGCTGCCCCAGATTGCTTCAAAGCGAACGCAAGCCTGCGTCTCTTATCCCCCCCCGCTTGCGGGAGGGGGGGCGCGCCACCTCCGCCGCCCGGCTAACTCCCGCCGGCCCGCTGTTGCACGTTGTGCCCCGCGCCCGGCACCCCGGGCTTTGATCCCGCGGGTCGAGAGCCCGGCGAGCTCGTCGTGGGCGCGGTTCCACTCCGCGTCCCATGCTTCGGCCGCGGCCACTCGCGCGGGCGGTGCGCCGGGCGCCGCCGGCGGGCGCAGCGTCGCCGTCAGCACCATCAGCGGCATGTCGGATAGCTGCGCGCCGGATTGACCACGAGGCGCGAGTTCTCCGCCAGGCCGGGCAGGAACGCGGCCTGGGTTTCGTACTGCAGCGGGTTGCCCGGCACTTTGGCGGTCAGCGGACGCAGGCTATGACCGGTTCCATCACTGCCAAATCCGGCAAAATGGAGGGCCGGGAGGGCTCCCTTGCCTCACTGCAGGAAGCCGCGACCGCTGCACCGGCCAGGATGCTGATACGGGTGAGCCGTGCCACGAACATGACGAACCCTCCATTATCCCAAGTTCGGACTGGCAGCTTCTCCACAGGAGCGGCGAGCTGGCAAGCTTATGCTGCAGGTCTTGGAGTCCGCAATGGGTCGTGGATTCAGTTGATCGTCGCGACACTTTACCGTTGGGCAGGCGAGATGGACGATGGAACAGTGGAGAAGTTTTCGGCAGCTGAGAGTGCGGAGATTCCGCTGGCGACAAGGCGGGGATCGAGGAGATGTAGGTGCGTTTGGGTATTAGATTCCTAGCGCTCCCCGTATCGTCGAAATGAAGACGACCAATGCAGCGTAAATCTTGAACTTTGGATGAGCCGTTATTTGGTCGATTATGCCAAGTTCTGGCTGAGCCATCTCGCAAAGTCCGACCAGTGCATCAGTGAGGCCTCGGATATCTCTTGCGTCCTCCTCTGAGAGGTAGTTCACGTTTCGCGATGCGACCTGAAGTTGCTTCGACGTTTTTCGAATCTCAGCAAGCACGCCGCTATCGACGTATATCCGTCGCGACCCGGTCCATGCTTCTGCGCTAACGACCGCTGGCTCAGTTTCATCTCTTGTCGGCTGAATCTGTCCAGAATCTACCGCTGCTTGATAATATCCATCCTGAGAAATCCGATAGGATGCCTCGTTGTCACGCTCCCCTCGAAAAGATTCGGCGAATCCCTCTAGCACTAGTTGGTCAAGGGCCGAACGAATTTGGTCCATTGTTATTGCGAAGTCGCCGGTGTCATACACGTCACGCTGATCTTCGATATTATGAGCGTTTAAGCTTATTCTTGAGAGAGACTGGAATTCAGGCTTATCGGTATCGTCCTGGGCCAGATATGCAAGCAGCGCGTCTCCGAGGTTCTTGTACAGGTAGCGGCTGGCTTTCGAAGTCATGAGACGAGGCTAATGAGCCTGGCCAATGTCTGCAATGGGCCGTGGATTCAATTGATCGTCGCAACACTTTACCGTCGGGCAGATAAGGTGGACGATGCGAGTTGCGGGGACAGAGTTGCTGGGAGAGCATACCTAGCTGGCGGCCGCGAGCGGTACGAAGGGCTTGATCAGGGCGCCCCTATCCCCCCTACGGCTTGAAACAATGCTCCCGGTGCCACGCCAGATAGCTCGGATGCGGCC
>JAFGCA010000154.1 GCA_016932895.1 Sedimentisphaerales bacterium
ATCGGTAACAAGGTCGTGGGGACCGGATGGGGCTTGTGGGGAAGCGCCACCAGTCTCCAGACTTATACCGGAACAGCGGTCGTCTCGGGCCGTCGGCTGCATCCGGCAAACGGCTACTCGTTCCTGGGGCTTACCGACGCGGCCTTGTCCGCCAACGCGCCCTACTACCAGTACGATTATTCGTTCTATTTTTACGAAGATAGCATCCAGATTTGGGAGAACGGCTCACAAATTGCCGTGCCCGTGGCCAGCGGGGCGACGGACAGCCATTTCTGCGAAATCGAATATGACGGCTCGAACGTCACCTACCGGATCAACGGCGCGGTCGTCCGCCAGGTTGCCACGACGAGCGGGCGTGCATTCCAGGCCGCGGTTTCGACATGCCACACCGATCGCGGCGTGCAGGACATCGTATTCAAGGAATCTCCGCTGAGATTCGCGACGAGCGGAAGCCCACCCACGATTATCGACGACAGAATCCTCGGGTCCGTCGATAACGTGTGGGGCAGCGCCATCAGCCTCAACTCCAGTACCGGAACCGCGATCGTCTCTGGCCGCAGGGACTCTGCCGGACAGGGCTACGCGTTCCTGGGACTGACCGACGGCCCGCTCTCCACCAGCCTACCCTACGACTACGATTATTCGTTCTATTTTCAAGAAGGCCAAATCCGGATTTGGGAGAACGGTTCACAAGTTTCCGTGCCCGTGGCGGGAGGGGTGGACAATCCTTTCTGCGAGATCGTGTATGACGGCTCGAAGGTCATCTACCGCATCGACGGGGCGGTAGTCCGCGAAGTCGCCACGACGAGTGGGCGCACTTTCCAGGCCGGAGTGACGATATACTACACCGGTCACGGTGTGCAGGATATCGGCTTCACAGGCCAACTCCCCGAAACCACGCGCTACGCCTACGATGCCCGGAACCATCTGCGTTATGAGATCGGCGCTGAGGGCAAGGTTATCGAGTATCGCTACGATGGCTTCGGCCAGCAGGTCGCCCAGCTGGTATATACCGAGAGCTTCTATGACGTGGCGCCGCTGGCGGCGAGCCAGGCGCTAACCGAAGCGACGCTGAACAGCTGGGTCTCGGCCCTGCCGGACAAGAGCTCGGTCGAGCGGACCAACACTTATTACGATGTCCGCGGCCAGGTCAGCAGCGTCGTCAGCTACAGCTCGCTCACGAAGTTCGGCGAAGGGACGGAATCGCCTCTCGCCATCGCCCCCGGCGTCAACACCACCGTCGCGCAGCAAGCAGATGGCCTCTACCGGATCACCAAGACGGCCGGCGGGATTACCAGCTGGGATGCCGATGCTCATTCACTGGTGAAGGCCGACGGCGATTTTCTTCTCCGCCTGCGCCCAGGCCAGAACAACAAGTATGTCGTCGGAGGTATGTCGACCGTGCCCGGTGGCAGCGCCTCCTATACCAATCCTGAATACGGGCTCTATTTCCTCGACAACGGCCAAGTCTATTACATGGAAAAGGGCGTCTATGCCACCTTGGGCGTAACATACAACGCGGGTGACGACTTCTGGATCTCGCGGACAGGGAGCACCATCACATATTACAAGGGCGCTACCGTCTTGCGGACGCGCACCGCCGCCACGGAAACGCTCTATTTCGATTCTTCTTTCTACACCCCCGGCGCCACGCTTGATGTCGGGTTCACGCCCCAGGGCGTCACCAACGGCGTCAACACCACTGTCACGCAGTTGCCCGACGGTCTGTACTCGGTAACCAAGACCGGCGGCAACAACAGCGTCTGGGACGCCGACGCTTACTCCACCGCCAAGGCCGATGGCGATTTCGTGCTTCGGCTCCGGCCCGGCCAGAACGACAAGCATATGATGGGTGGCGTGTCATCCTCGCCTGGAACCAGCGCTCACTACAACAATCTGGAGCACGCATTCTACTTTGTTGGTAATGCCGTCTGGTACCAGGAGCCGGGGGCGATCGCGAACCTCGGCATCACCTACAACCCGGGCGACAATTTCTGGTTGGTCCGGACCGGCACCACGATCAACTATTACAAAGGGGCGACGCTGGAGGCGGCCGTTGCCGCGGGCTCTCTGCATAGCTACACGGGAGCAACGGGGATTTTCTACTTCGACTCCGCTCTCCTTAGGGCCGGAGCGACAATGGATGTGGCCTTTACGCCGGCGACGATCAGCGGCGTGAATACTTCCGTTACACCGCTCGGCGATGGGCTTCATCGAATAACCAAGACCAGCGGCGGCGGTGCCAATTGGGATGCCGATGCCCGCTCCAGCGCCAAGGCCGACGGCGATTTCGTGCTCCGCCTCCGGCCCGGGCAGAACAATCTATATGTGATCGGGGGAGTGGCCACGGCCCCCACCGCAAGCGCCTCTTACGAACAGGTTCTGCATGGCTTCTATTTTCAACCCGATGGAACGTTTCATTGGTTCCAATACGGCTACTCTGGTTTGCTCGGCACCTACAATTCCGGCGACAATTTCTGGCTGGTCCGGACCGGCAGCACGATCAACTATTACAAGGGGGCGACGCTGGAAGCGGCGGTCGCCGCCGGCACTTTGCGCACCCGAACCGGCGCGAGCGGGACCTTCTATTTCGATTCCACTTTCCATGCCACCGGTGCGGCCATGGACGTGGCGTTCATGCCCGACTTGGCCGCCACTGGACCGTCGGCCGCCTTCAGCCGGTCCAGCTTCATCTACGACCAGGCGGGGCACCTGCTCTCGCGGATGACCGACGGCCAGCTGGCCGAGACTTTCGTTCGTGACGGCCTCGGCCGCATTGTCGCCTCGACCGATCGCAACGGCGGCAC
>JAFGCA010000155.1 GCA_016932895.1 Sedimentisphaerales bacterium
TCAAGCGGGCTCACGCCCTGCTCGTGCGCGAGTGGCTCTCCCACATGGAGCACTTGAAGGCCGACTACCCGTACCTGTTTACCCTGGCGCTCCGCACCAATCCCTTCGACCCCAACGCCTCGGTGGAACTGAGCTGACGTCAGTGGTATCCTGCGCCGGGGTAAAGGAGGTTCAAGGAAAGGATGTGTATCGGATCGAAAACAAAATCAACAAGCTGCCAGGCAATCACCAGCCCGATGATTCCGACGCCCGGCTGAGTCATCACGGCCCGATAGCGGCCGGCGGTCTTTGCATCGAGGAATAGTGATACGATCTCGCTGCCATCCAGCGGGGGCAAGGGCAACAAGTTGAACACCAGGAGGATCAAGTTCAACGAGAACAAGACGCTCAGCACTACCACGGCTCCATTGGCCATGCCGGGCGAAACGGCGCTGGTGACATGGTCGAACGTTGCGGTCTCCGGCGCGGTGAAGATACCGGCAAGCATGCCGGCCCGAATCAGAATCGCTGCGAACAGAATCAACGCCAGGTTCGCGGCCGGACCCGCCAGAGCCATCAGCGCCGCGGCCTTGCGGTTTCGCTCGGCCCAGTACGGATCGTAGGGCGTGCTGGCCCAGCCAATCATCCAACGACCCATGAGATAAGAGGCGATAGGCATGACGACCATGCCGAAGGGAGACCGCTGGATGTGCGCGATGGGATCGAGCGTGACCAAACCGGCTTCTCCGGCCGTGCGGTCACCGAGCTTCCACGCAGCGAGGCCGTGGGCCGCCTCGTGAAAGGTCAGCGAGACCACGAAGATAACGTACCAAAGAAGTCCAAGTCCGATTTCAGGAGTCATGTCATGCCTCGGGTGCCAGGCGGACCATCTGCCCGGCTTGGGCTCCGCTTCGACCCCTCACCGGCCCGGATTATATGCAGGCACCGGCTCTCCCGCAAGACGGCCGGCCCGAAAATACCGGCGTGCCTGAGGTATTTAGCCAAGAGTCGTCGGCGCACCGCGTTTTCGGACCCCGCGTCCAGCAAACGGACATTCCCTTGCGCCGTTCGGAATCGACGCGAACATCACATCGTCGGAGGAGAGGCAGCCGAAACGGTTGACCGATCCGTTTCTTCCCATGCGAATATGGCTGATTATGGGGCAAACACTGCCGCAGACCCCGGCGCCCCGCCGCAGCGCGAACCGCAGCTTCGGCGCGGACGGACCGGGCGGATTTGACTAACGCCGCCTTTGGGAGCGGCCGATTTATTAGGTATGCTTTTAGAGAGACCTGTAGAGTCAGGTCGTGGCCTGTGGTACTTGAGCGCCTCCTTCGAGATGTTCGGAAGAGAGACGCACGCCGGCCGTGGGGGGGCGCAGGTGCAGCCCCGGCAAAGAGTGGCCAACCTTAGACGTAGACAAGGGAGATCGACATGAGCGAGATCGCCATGCTCCAGGGGCATGAATCGCAGACCGTGCTTCAAACGGTGGTTGAAGAGCAATCGCCAGCCATTCTATCCTATCTGTCCAAGGACAAGTGGCATGTGGCAAAGGTGGTGCTCCGAGAACTGGCGGCCAACCGGCTATACGTCGAAGGATACCACTCGGGGCGGCGACCCCATCCGATCAACATCCGGGTCAATCAGCCGGTCGGTGTAAACTTTAAGCACGCCTACGGCAAGTTCGTCTTCGACACGACCGTGGTCGGTCTCGAACCGGCGACGCGCTCCGATTCCGGCGGCACCATTGTTCTGGCCATCCCGGAGGAGATCGGTGTCGTGCAGAGGCGAAGCTACTTTCGCGTCAGCGTTCCCGAATCGCTCAAGGTCAACGTCGTCCTCTGGCACCGGACGGGCAGTTCCCGCGTTCAGGAGACCGCCCACGACTACCATGAAGGCCGATTGCTCGACATCTCGGCCGGCGGTGCACAAATCGCGGTTCCCTTGAAGGGCGGTCCGAATGACGGCCCCACAGCCGCCAGCGAGTCGGACTTCCACAAGGGCCAATTCCTCGGTGTGCGTTTTACGCCGATGCCCTACGAGACCCCCTTGATGTTCAACGTGCAGATTCGAAACGTGCTGCCGACGGCCGACCGCAAAGCGCTCTGTCTGGGGCTCCAGATCGTGGGGCTCGAAGCGAGCGAAGAAGGCCGGCACGTTCTGTCCCGCCTGGCTTCGGTGGTCGAACGTTATTACGACATCAACCAATCGAGCGCCAAACAACAGGACATGCAGACGACGGTGCAGGCGGATCGGAAGTCTTTCCATCTCCCGGCCGGCGCCCTGCAATAGCCAAAGACGGCCGTTCGCCAGACGGAGAGACCGAGAGCCTTCGACGACTCCCGTTTCAAGGATGGAGCTGTGGATCCCCCGCCTTACCGCTCAACACGTCTTGGTCTGCCGGGATCAGCGAAGTCTTTTCCTGTGCGACTTTGTGGTAGAGCCACGTGACGAGACTGCCGGTTGCGTAGAATCCGAAGATCAGAACCAGCGCCGTCTGCATGTTCCAGAAGACCAGGCCGAGGAAGAACAACACGCGAATAAGGTAACCGAAGGGCTTCTTGCCCTTGAGGTAGAGATTCAGGATGTGGGGATATCGAACCCGGCTGACCATGAGGATAGCTACCCCCACCGTCGCAAACGGTATCACATAGACCAGCAGATCGAAGCTCGGCACCTGTTCCTGATGGAAGATCACCAGGCTGATGACGACGCCGGCCGCGGCCGGGCTGGGCAACCCTGCAAAACTGGCGTGAGCCACTTCGTTGTCTTCGTTCTCCACGTTGAAGCGGGCTAAACGAATCGCAGCGCAACTGATGTAGGCCAGGGCCGCCAGCCAGA